>JBQTJR010000051.1:0-3318 GCA_052386895.1 Sphingosinicella sp. | reverse complement strand
GACACCGAGTTTCGCGACACCGTGGTCACCCTGCTCCTCGATAATTCGGGCTCGATGCGTGGCCGGCCGATCTCGATCGCCGCGATCAGCGCCGACATCCTCGCCCGCACGCTCGAGCGCTGCGGCGTCAAAGTCGAGATCCTTGGCTTCACCACCCGTGCCTGGAAGGGCGGCCAGGCGCGCGAGAAATGGCTCGCCGAGGGACGGCCGCCGATGCCGGGCCGGCTCAACGACATTCGCCACATCGTCTACAAGGACGCGGATGCGCCGTGGCGGCGGGCGCGGCGCAATCTTGGCCTTATGATGCGGGAAGGACTGCTCAAGGAGAATATCGACGGCGAAGCCCTGCTGTGGGCGCACGAGCGGCTGATCGCCCGGGTCGAAGAGCGCAAGATCCTGATGGTGATTTCCGACGGCGCGCCGGTCGACGATTCCACATTGTCGGTGAACAGCGGCACCTATCTCGAGCGCCACTTGCGCCAGGTGATCGGCTGGATCGAACGGCGCTCGCCGGTTGAACTGGTGGCGATCGGCATCGGTCACGACGTCACTCGCTATTACAATCGCGCGGTCACGATCATGGACGCCGAGCAGCTCGGCGGCACGATGATCGAGCAGCTCGCGCAGCTGTTCGACCGGCCCTGAGACGATGGAGCTTGGGTTGGATCTGCCGCCGCAGCGCGGCCTTCGCATCCTCGCTTTGCTCCTTATCTTGGGGCTGCTGACGACCCCGGTACGGCCGGGCCCGACGCGCCTGGACAGCGGCTCGGTCGTTTCCACCGTGTCGGCCGAGCCGGTCCTGCTCGACGAAAGCAATCCTGGCCGCCGCCAGGTCGGGCCGTTGCGTTTCGTGCGGGGATGGAACCTCGACAGCCCCGAACGCCGCTTCGGTGGTCTCTCGGCAATCCAGGTCGAAGGCGATGCGGTGATCGCGGTCAGCGACGCCGGCAGCCTGTTGCATTTCCCGCTGCCGCGCCGCGCCGGCCGCTATCCGCTCCAACTCCAGCCGCTTCTGCCTGCCGTGCGGTCGAAGGCCCAGCAGGATTCGGAAGCGCTGGCGGTGGCTGGCAACGAGGCATGGGTGGCGTTCGAACGGATGAACGGCATTGCCCGGTTCGACCGTGCGCGATGGCAGCTGCGCGCCGTCGCCCGCCCGCCGGCGATGCGCCAATGGCGCGGCAATAACGGTGCCGAGGCGCTGGTCAGGCTGCCGGATGGCCGCTTCCTGGTCTTTGCGGAACTGCGCAGTGGCACGCGCTTCAGCCGGGTATTGCTGTTCCATGGCGACCCGGCCCGGCCCGGTACAAGGGTGACGAACCTGCGCTTCCGCCGTCCGCGTGGTTTCCAGGTGAGCGACGCCGCCTTGTTGCCCGACGGCCGCCTGCTGGTGCTGTGCCGCCGCTTCCGGCTGCTGGAAGGTTTCTCGGCGAGCCTGACCATCGCGCGCCTGCCGGCCGTGCGCGAACGGGCGGTGATCCAGGGCCGCGAGATCGCCCGCTTCGAGGCGCCGCTCATCGTCGACAATTTCGAAGGCGTAAGTGTGGCGCGCGAAGGCGGCCGGACGTTGGTCCGGCTCGCCTCGGACGATAATTTCATGACGATGCAGCGTACCTTGTTGCTCGAGTTCGAGCTGGTCGAACCGCCTCAGCCGGGCCAGCGTCCGGCCGCTTAGCTTTAGGCGCTGGCTTCAGCCTGCTTCTTCGCGATCTCGCGCTTCAGCCGGCGGGCGCGCAGACTCAGTCGGTCGTCGCTGGTGCGCGACAGCCAGTTGTCGAGGCCGCCGACATGCTCGACCGAGCGCAGGCCCGAGGTCGACACGCGCATCCGCACCTGGCTCCCGAGCGCGTCGGACATCAGGGTCACGTTCTGCAAATTGGGCAGAAAAGTGCGCTTGGTCTTGTTGTTGGCGTGGGAAACATTGTGACCCACCTGCCGGCCCTTGCCGGTCAGCTCGCAAATGCGCGACATGACAATCTCTTTCCGGAATGGGGTGCTGCGCCCCGATCGCCGGGCGAGATAGGTGGCAAGGCCGCGCCCGTCAACCGGACTGGAATGTATCGAGGTGTGGCGAAGGTATCACGCCCGACCGGCGGATGTCCGCAGGTCGTTGCGCTGGGGAAACCAATCGTTCATCATGACGTTCCGCCACCAGAGAGTATTTTCGAAGGACCCGACATGAGAACGATCCTGCTTGTCATTGCTCTGCTGATCGTCATCGCCATCGCCTTGATCTTCACCGGGGTCATCAACCTGCAACGGGCCAGCGACGGCTCGGTGCGGATCACCACGCCCGACGTCCAGGTCGGCACCACGCCGACCAATGTGCAGGTGCCGGTGGTGCGGATGGAGAACCGCTCGGTCGAATTGCCGAGCGTGGCGGTCGATTCCAAGGCCGGCAATCAAGCCCAGCCCCAGACCAACCAGCAATAAGCGGTTGGCATCAGCGGTCGCGGTGACTTTCCCGCTGCCGCCGCCGATGCGTCTGGCGCTCGAAGAGGCGGGCGCCGCCGCCGCGGCCGGCGAGGTGCCGGTCGGGGCGGTGGTGACGCGCGGCGACGAAATGCTCGCGGTCGGCCGCAATCGCATGCGCGACTGGAACGATCCCACCGCCCATGCCGAGATGGTGGCGATACGGGAGGCGGCCGCGAAGCTCGGCACTTGCCGGCTCGACGATTGCCAGTTGTGGGTAACGCTCGAGCCCTGCGCGATGTGCGCCGGCGCCGCCTCGCTCGCCCGCATCGAGCGGCTCTATTTCGCCGCCGCCGATCCCAAGGGCGGCGCCGTGATCCACGGTCCCCGCCTGTTCGCGCAGCCGACCTGCCACCATGCCCCGGAAGTCTATTCGGGCATCGGCGAGGAGGAAGCGGCCGCCCTGCTGCGCGATTTTTTCCGCCAGCGCCGCGCTTGACTGACAGAGCCTGCCGGTTGTCGCCACCCGGCCGCAAAGGCTAGAAGCCCGCACCGCCGCCATGGCCGCGCCTCTGCAACCCTTTCCCTGGCTCGACGTGCTGATCATCCTGGCGCTGGTCGCCCTGAACGGCCTGCTCGCCATGTCCGAGCTGGCGATCGTCTCGTCGCGCCGGCCGCGGCTCAGGGCGATGGCGAAACGGGGGAGACGCGGCGCCCAGACAGCGCTCGACCTCGTCTCCGATCCTGGCCGGTTCCTGTCGACGGTCCAGATCGGCATCACCTTGGTCGGCATCATTGCCGGCGCCTATTCCGGCGCCAGCCTCGGTGGCCCGGTCGGGCAGCGGCTCGAGCAGATCGGCCTCGAAGCCGACACCGCATACAAGCTCGGTTTCGCTTTGGTCATCATTC
>JBQTJR010000050.1:0-6810 GCA_052386895.1 Sphingosinicella sp. | reverse complement strand
GTTCCATCCGGTCGAGCCCGAGTCTCGACCAGGTGTTAGGTGACGTCTCGACTATGAAAGTCGAGACGGCGCCGTATCCCGGACCGCCGCTCTCAGCGGCGGATCCGGGACCTCGTGGACAATTCGCATCGACCTTGCTGTCGAACCGATAGGCATGGGCCCACACCCAGCCCTCGGGCAGCTGTTCGAACGCGAAGGTGAAGGCCTCGAACGCCTTGGGCGTGCCGAACCAAAAGAACTTGTTCCGGCGCACCTGCACGTCGACTCCGAAATGCCCGGCGTAGCGCTCGCGCAGCCGGCTGTTGGCGCCGTCGGCGGCGATCACCAGGTCGTAGTCCGCCCACGCCGCCAGATCGGGGTCGGCCTCTTGTTCGAAGTGCAGCTTTACGCCGAGCGCGCGCGCCCGCCCCTGCAGGATCTCCAAGAGCCGCTTGCGGCCGATGCCGATGAAGCCGTGGCCCGAGGAGCGCAGGCACTGGCCGTGGATGTGGACGTCGATATCGTCCCAGTGGGCGAATTCGTCGCGGATCGTCGCGCCCGAGACGGGGTCGTTCGCCATCAAATTCTCGACCGTCTGGTCGGAGAAGACGACGCCCCAGCCGAACGTCGAATCGGCACGGTTGCGTTCGAACACATGGATGCCGTGCCGCGGCTCGCGCAGCTTCATCGAAATGGCGAAATAGAGCCCCGCCGGGCCACCGCCGATGACGGCGATCCGCATCTTTCCCCCGAATCGTCAGCGAAATGCTTCACAAGTGAAATATCCGATTCGCGCAGCGCGTCAATAGGTGGACGACACGGGACGCGGATGGGCGCCGGCGAAGCCCATTTTGGCACGCGAAGACGCGGACGCGTGAAGCCCTTGGCGAGCCAACACGCGACGAGGCGCCTCACACAAGATCGTCTTTGCGAGCCCGACGAAGTCGGGCGTGGCAATCCAGTCCTTCCTGGGTGCAG
This sequence comes from Sphingosinicella sp., assembly GCA_052386895.1. GTDB lineage: Bacteria > Pseudomonadota > Alphaproteobacteria > Sphingomonadales > Sphingomonadaceae > Allosphingosinicella. The sequence continues at coordinate 5,853 of JBQTJR010000050.1, read as the reverse complement.
CAAGTGCGGCATGCCCCGCATGCCGCAGCCACGTCCGGCGGACATGGCGACCTGCGCACCTTCGCTGCGCTCGCAAAGACGGGAAGGGGTCGGCGTCTGATCTTCGCGTCTTCGCGTGAGACACCGCAGCTTAAGAGACTCCCGCTAGCCTTCCCATCATGGCTCTTGCCTCCTATCTCTGCCGCCAAGGATGAGCGGTTCATGATTGCCGGCCTGCTGGCCTATCTCGATTCGGTGAAGGCGCGCGATCCGGCGCCGCACTCGCGCTGGGAGATATTGATCTATCCCGGCGTCTGGGCGCTGGCGCTGCACCGCGCCGCCCACTGGCTCTATTCCGGCCGGCTTTACTTTCTCGCCCGCCTGGTCAACCATTTCGCCCGGATGATCACCGCCATCGACATCCACCCGGGGGCCAGGATCGGCCGCAACTTCTTCATCGATCACGGCTTCGTCGTGATCGGCGAGACCGCCGAGATCGGCGACGACGTCACCATCTACCAGCACGTCACCCTCGGCGGCACCGCCCCGCACGAAGGGGTCGGCGGCAAGCGCCACCCCACGATCGGTGACGGCGTCGTTTTGGGCTCGGGGGCGCAGGTGCTGGGGCCGGTTACGGTGGGCGCGCGCGCCCGCATCGGCGCCAATTCGGTGGTGGTCAGGGACGTGCCCGAGGGCGCGACGATGATCGGCATTCCCGCCCGGCCGACGCTGACCGATGCCGGCAGCGGGCCGCAGCAATTCCTGCCCTACGGCACCCCCTGCACCGAGCTGTTCGATCCCGCGGCGCAGCGGCTCGAGATATTGCAATGCGAGGTCGAGCGGCTGCGCAAGGCGCTGGCCAGGCTGGTCGAAGAACAAGAGGCGGCCGCGGCCGACAAGTCGGGAGATCGGCCAAGGGACCATATTGCCGGCCCCGTCCGGGGGCGCCGCGGCTGATGGGAACCGTCCTTCCCTTCGCCCGCACCTCCAGGGAAGGACCAGTTCAACCCGCCCAGATCGGCTTCAGCCGCTTCGAACTCAATCGCATCGCCGATCTCTACGGCCGCATGGTCGCCGCCGGCCTGTGGAAGGATTATGCGCTCGAGTTCCGCCCCGACGCCGCCAGCTTCTGGGCGTTCCGCCGCGCCGCCGAGAGTCCCGAATACCGCATCGAGAAACGCCCCGGCTCGCCGGCCCGCGCCTGGGCATTGGTCGGCGAGGCCGGCCAGATCCTCCGCCGCGGCCACAGCCTTGGCTTCATCCTCGCCCCGGTCGAGCGGCGGCTGCTCAAGGTGGTGAGCTGAAATTGGGAAATTGGGGACAGTATATATTTTCTGACCTCGCTCGGCCGTCGAAGGCGCGAAAGGGAAAATACATACTGTCCCCAATTTTACGCCGCAGCCTGAACTGCAACCCTTCGATCCAGCACCGGCAGCCGCGCTTTCATGGCTGGGGGCAGCGGCGTCACCACCAGCCGTCTTGCGTTGGTCCAGAAGGCCGACAGCAGCAGCAGCGCCGAGCCGATGATCAAAGCGGTGAACGCGACGCTCAATTCGACCGCGCCGTAGGTCTCGAACAGGCTGTTCAAGGCATAGAGCACGTAGGCCAGGGCCGAGACCAGCAACGCGCGCCGGTCGATCGCGAGCGCCGCCATGCCGAGTACGACATAGAGCAGGACCACGACCGCCGCCTCGCCGGCGCTCGCCTGGCCCTCGGTCAGGCCGAGCAGCGAGAAAATCGGGTGGACCATCATCGGCGCCGCCAGCAGGTGCAGCCAGAAGGCGACGTCGCTGCGCCGCGTCTCGCGCTTCGGATCGCTAGCGTCCCAGCGCATCGCGAACGCGAACACGCCTAGCCCAAGGATCAGGGCCGCGCCTTCCAGCGTCCGCTGCAAGCTGGGCACGCCTGCCCCGGACTCCGATCCGGGGTCGCCGACGGCGGTCACGATCAGCGCGAGCACCAGCCCGGCCAGCGCCGCCACCCCGGCCGCGACCGTGATCGGCACCATGAACCGGCGCCAGTGCAGCCACGCCGCGACCGCCGCGACCGCCGCGCCGCCGCTCACCACCAGGCCGCCCAGCGTCTCATTGTCCTCGAACCGGTCGACGCCCAGAATCATCACCGTGCCGAACGTCGCGAACGCGAACACGCCGCCGATGAAGGCGAGCAGCAGCAGGATGCTCGGCAGCGCCATCCGCCGCTTCAAAGTGAAGAATTCGGCCAGGCCCCAGGCGGTTGCCGCCACCAGCAGGCCGGCGGTCGGCGAGGGGCCCTCGCCGCCTGCCCCGGATCCCGATCCGGGGTCGATCTGCGGGCCGGCATACTGGCCGATCCAGGCCACCGCGACCAGCAGGATCGCCGCCGCGACGCTCACGAAAATGTCGTTGAAGCCGGTCAGCAGCCGGAAATGCTCCTCGTCGACCGCCGGCATGTGGTGCGATGCCGCGACATGGTCGCGAAACGCCGCCGCCTGTGCCCCGGTCAGCGCCCCCGCCGCCACCGCCGATTCCAGATCGCTCTCGCTGTACATTCGAATCTCCCTGTTTGCGCGGCGGCTTCTAGCGAAGGTGTATGAGTATTGCAATACACCAACCATCCTCCCCGCGATTTCGCGGGGAGGGGGACCGCCGTAGGCGGTGGAGGGGCATCTTCTTGTACGTCATCCCGGCGGAATGAATCAGGTCGCCACGTCCCCCGGACGTGGCTGCGGATGTCCGGGGGACATCCGCACCTGATCATGGGACCCATGAACACGGAACCTGGCAAGTGCGCGCCGGCCGCCCCACTCGCGTCCCCACCGCGGAATCGACGATGGGCGAAGCGAAGCGAGCCCAACGCTGCGGCCCAGGCTGACTGAATGGAGGAAGCAAGCGGTGAGAATTCGGCGCGGGCATGACGTTCGAAACCCGAAACCCGAAACTCGAAACCCAATCCGGTGACAGTGCACATAATTCGCGTTGCCATCGTCCTGCGCGAAAGGCATCTTGAAAACCCAACCAAGATGGGTTATCACTGATGGTGACGGTGCATCGCGCGTTTGGCTATCGGTTCGTGATCTACACCAACGATCACGCTCCGGCGCACCTGCACCTGGTTGGCGCCGGCGGGGAGGCGAAGGTCGAGATCGCCGACGAGACTCGACTCGTCTGGAACGTCGGTATCGGCAAGGCCGATCTTCGCCGGTTGTTACGCGAGGTCGGGGATCGTCGCGAGACGCTGTTGGAAGAATGGAACAGGTTACATGGCTGACGAATTCGATATGGCATTTGAGCAAGCGGAAGCCGAAGGCCGGCGGGCGCTGGCCGCGGAGCCGCGCGCCGTTCGCGCCCGCTATGATCGCCGCCATTCCCGGTTGCAGCTCGAGCTTGCCAATGGCTGCTCCGCCACATTTCCGGTCGCACTTGTCGAGGGGCTGGCCGATGCCGAGCCGGCCGACCTGGCCGAAATCGAACTATCTCCCACCGGCCTGGGTCTTCACTGGCCGCGGCTCGACGTCGATCTCAGCGTCCCTGGCTTGATGGCCGGTCTGTTCGGCACTCGCCGGTGGATGGATCGGCAGCGTGCGGCGCGTGCGGGCTCGGGCCGGTCCGCGGCCAAGGCCGCGGCTGCGCGCCGCAATGGCGCTCGTGGTGGGCGCCCCCGCAAGACGGCCGCCTCGGCGCGCTAACCGTCCCCAGCCCCAGCCCCAGTCCCCAGTCCTCCCAAAAGACCGGTGGATAGGTGGGATGTCGGAATGCGCATTATACTTGTTTTCAGGATTATACGTATTATGCTCCATTTCTGAGGAGGACGAATTGGGTGTCGCGACAGCAGTTGAGGTTCAGAAGCGGTTTGGCCGGTTCCGGGCGCTCGCCCATCGCGAGCCGGTGATGATCACCAGTCACGGCCGTGAGGACGTCGTCCTGCTTTCGGCCGAGGAATATAAACGTCTGAAGCAGCGGGATCGACAGGTGCTGCTGACGTCCGAATTGGATGCCGGCGATCTGGCGGCGCTCGCCATGACGAGAATTCCCGGAGAAGCCGCCGCCTTCGATCATGAAATCGAGAGCTGAGCCGGCCGGTGAAGCTTCCGCGGGTCGGCCAGCTCATTCGCTACGCCTATCTCTGGCACGACGAGCATCGCCGCGGGCTCACCGAGGGATCGAAGGACCGGCCCTGCGCGGTCGTCATCGCCGCGATTACGCAATCGGGCGATCGCATTTTCTACGTTGCCCCGGTGACCAGCCGCACGCCTGGCGAGGACGCTCTTGCCGTCGAAATCCCGGCCGCGACGCGCCAGCGGCTGGGTCTCGACGCGGCGCCGTGCTGGATCGTCACTGCCGAGGTCAACAAGTTCATCTGGCCCGGTCCAGACCTACGGCCTGGCGATGACGGCGAGGCCGTGATCGGATTTCTCCCGGCCAGCATCGTCCGGCGGGTAATCGAAAACCTGCGCCGCCATGCCGGAGCGGTCGCGTTCCGAAGCGTCGATCGCGAGGTCTAGCGCTCCTTCGGTCACGAGCCTGGCCGAACCCGAAACCCGAAACCCGAAACCCGAAACCCGAAACCCGAAACCCGAAACCCGAAACCCTATCCGGCCCCCGCCTTCACCGCCTGCTCCCACGCCAGCTCGGCCAGCGGCTCGAGCCTCTTCGCCATCTCGGCCGCGTGCGCGCTCGCCGCCGTGCCGCGCGCGAGCCGCCCCTTGATGCCGTGGACGATGCCGGCCAGCCGGAACAGGTTGAACGCGAGGTAGAAATCGAGGTGCGGGATGCCTTTCCGCCCGGTGCGCGCGCAATAGGCCGCGACATAATCCGCCTCGCTCGGGATGTTCAGCGCCTCGAGGTCGAGCCCGGCCAGCGCGTCGGGCATGCGGTACATCAGCAGATGGTAGGTGAAGTCCGCGAGCGGGTGGCCCAGCGTCGACAGCTCCCAGTCGAGCACCGCGATCACCCGCGGCTCGGTCGGATGGAAGACCATGTTGTCGCAGCGGAAATCCCCGTGGATGACCCGGCTTTCGTCTTTGCGAGGCGCGCGTTCAGCGCGCCGCGGCAATCCAGCATTCTCCTCCCCGGAACGGGGAGGGGGACCCTGCGTAGCCTCCGGCGAAGCAGGGTGGAGGGGGCCCTCATCCTCCCCGCGATTTCGCGGGGAGGGGGACCGCGTAGCGGTGGAGGGGTCCCCCTCCTCCGGCACATTCCCAGGCAACCACTCCACCAGCCGGTCCATCGCCGCCACCCGCCCGGCCGCCTCGTCCTCGCGATACTGCTTGCTCCAGCGCGCGATCTGCCGCGCGAAATAGTCGCCGGGCTTGCCGAAATCGCCCAGCCCCGCTTGCTCCGGATCGATCGAATGCAGCGCCGCGATCGTCGCGTTCATCGCGTCGAACAATGCCGGCCGCTCCGCCGCCGTCACGCGCATGCCCCGGCGAAGGCCGGGGTCCCGGAAAGCGGGGTCCCAGAAGATCCGCCCCTCGACATGCTCCATCACGTAGAAGGGCGTGCCGATCACGCTCTCGTCCATGCACAGCCCGTACGTGCGTGGGACAGGGAAGGTACAGGAGGACAAGGCGGAGCCGTGACGTATGACGCTGGGGTCTGATCGCTCCTCTTCCCCCTCTCCCCTGCGGGGTTCAGGGCCACTCTTGGGTTCGTCCGGGGGACGAACCTGTGGCCCTGAAGGTTGGGGCGAGGGGGAACTGCCTGGGACAGCAGGCTCATGAGCGAAGAGGGAGTCACTACGTTTCCCCCTCCCCCTTGATGGGGGAGGGTGGGGCTCGTCCGCCGAAGCCTTGGCGAAGGCGGATGGGGGTGGCGCTGACGGAAAAGACTCGGCGGAATCACCACTTCTCCCCCTCTCCCCTGGGGGGAGAGGGCGGTCGGCCGAAGGCTGACC
>JBQTJR010000049.1:0-12394 GCA_052386895.1 Sphingosinicella sp. | reverse complement strand
GGAGGCGACGGCGCCCCGCCGTCGCCTCTTTTTTCTTCTAGCGAATCACCAGCCGGTCGCCCTGGATCGCGATCTCGCCGGCGTGGGTCAGGAAGCTCTGGCCGAGCAGCGACATCGGCAGGTCGTCCGCGACGGCGCCACGGACCTGGCTTACCGCAACTGGACCGAGCGCGATCCGGTCGATCACGATCGGCGCCACCTCCATCGCGCCGCCGGCGCCGCGCGCCGAGACCGTGTCCGATCCGATCGCGATTCCGGCCCGCTGCGCATCGGCGCGGGTCAGCGCCACCACCGACGCACCGGTATCTATGAGGAAACGGATGCGCGCGCCGTTCACCTGTGCTTCGGCATAGAAATGGCCGTCGTTGCTGCGGCGCAGTACCTGCTGACCGCGCCCATCGACGATGGCGATCGTGTGACTGCCGACTTCGCCGATTTCCGCAGCATTGCTCGCGGGCGCCGCGGTCGGCATCACCGTCACTTGGTCGAGTCCGGGCGCGACCAGGATGACCCCGGCGATCGCCAGCGCCGACCAGAACAGGGTGGTGCCTGCGGACATGCCGTCTTGCTAGCGTCTGCCGGCAAAGGCCTCGTTAACACGGCGAACTATCGCCCGGCGAGGCGCTTGACCGCGTCGACATAGGAGCGGCCGACGCGTTGTTCGCTTCCATCCGCCAACCGCGCATTCCAGTGGCCGGCTTCGTCGCGATAGAGGCCGATGATCGAATCGCGGCGCAGGATCACCGATCGGTGGACGCGAATGAACAGCGCCGGGTCGAGATCCTGCTCGAGCCGTGCGATGGTGCGATGGATCAGCCAGCTGCGGTTGCCGACATGCAGCCGCATGTAATCGCGCTCGGCGGTGATGCGGTGGATGTCGGCGGCGGCGATCCGCACCAGCCCGTGATGCTCGGGCACCCAATATTCCTCGACATAAGGAGATTTGCGCGCGGCCGACGGGCGATCGCCGCTGCCGAGTTGCGCCCGCGCCCGCGCCAGCGCCCGCTCGAGCCGGTCCGACTGCACTGGCTTCATCAGGTAATCGACCGCGGCCACGTCGAACGCGGCGACCGCGAAATTGTCGAACGCGGTGACGAACACCACCGCCGGGTCGATCGTCGATTCGGAGAAAGCGCGGGCGACGTCGATCCCGTCCATCCCCGGCATCGCGATGTCGAGCAGCACCAGGTCGGGCTGCACCGCCTCGGCGATGCGCAGCGCAGCCTCGCCGTCATTGGCGGTGCCGACCACCCGCGCGCCGTCGCACCGCGCCAGCAGCAATTGCAGCCGCTCGACCGCGAGCGGCTCGTCGTCGACGACCATCACCTTGAGTTCGCGATCAGCCATTGCGGATGACGGGCATGTAGATGTGGACGGTGAAGCCTGCGCCATCCGCGTTTGGGCCGTAGAGGCAGCCGGCCTGGCGGCCGTAGCGGGCGGTCAGCCGCTCGCACACGTTCCTCAGTCCGACGCCGGTTCCCGACTCCGCCGAGCCGTTCGCATCGCCCCCGGCAGCGCCGGTTTCGCCGTTGTCCTTCACCTTGATGTGCAGCCGCCCGGCTTCCTCATAGGCCTCGATGCGGATCGTCACCGGCTTTTTAGACCGCGCCACGCCATATTTTACCGCGTTCTCGACTGCCGGCTGCAGGATCAGCACCGGCACCCTCGCCGCGAGCAGATTGTCGGGAACGTCGATCTCGACAGCCAGCCGCTTGGGAAAGCGTATCTGCTCGATGTCCAGATAGAGCCGCTGCAGCTTGATCTCTTCGTCGAGCGGCACATCGGCGGTGGGGTCGGCGGAAAGCGTCGCGCGGAAGAAAGTGGAGAGGTTGAGCAGCATCTGCTCGGCGACGTCGGTCTTTTGCTTGAGGATCAGCGACGACAGCGAGTTTAGAGTATTGAACAGGAAGTGCGGGTTGATCTGGTAGCGCAGCGCTCGCAGCTGCGCTTCCTGCGCCTCGCGTTCGAGCGCGCCGGCGCGCTGGTCGGCGAGCCGCAGCTGGCGGGCATAGCTCATCGCCACGTAAAAGGCGGCCCAGGCGGCGAACAGGAAATACCAGGAAAGCGTGCTCTCCAGCACCGACTTCACCAGCAACTCGAGCTCGCTGTAGCGCGTCTTCAGCTCCGCCAGTTCCTGCCGCACATGGTCGAGCGGGGCGACGACGTTGAAAATGAAATAGTTGAACGACGAGAACAGCAGCGAGGCCGGCAGGCAAAGCAGCCCGGCCACCACCGACTTGACCGCCAGGCTCGAACGGCGCGTCGGCCGCAGCGCCAGGTAGATGAGAAAGGTCAGCACCGCGCCGACCAGGGTGGCGGCGAACCGTCGCGCTAGCAGGTCCCAGAATTCCGGATATTGCAGGATCGCGGCGCGCAGCGTGATCAGCGCCATGTAAAGCAGCCACACGCCGACGATCGAGCGCAGCGCGATGCCAAGATCGGGGAAGCGGCGCGCTTCGTTGTCGGCGATCGACCGGTCCATGCCGCTTGTTAGCCGCTGGGGTTGCGAAAAACCTTGTCCGCCCGGGTGGCTTGCAGAAACGCGCCTGTCGTTGGTCGAAAAACCGCGCAGGCGGCGCCGGTAGCCCAGCGCGTCGGCACTGCCGAGCAGCCCCGATTCGGCGTCGTCGCTGTGTTCCGTTTCGTCTTTCATGCCCACCGTTGCCGGCTCTAGCACGACAATTTTCGCCGCGTCAGCGGGCGCGGCGGCCGGTTTGAACAACAGGAAGCGGCGATTTGAATATCATTTCGCAGTCGCAAGAATATCGGCTTTCTGCGGATTTCGAACATCGCCTGTTGCCGATGGGCGACACCGCTTCGCCTCTGCGACGAGGTGTTTGAGATTTCACATTGCCGCGCGACTCCAACCGTGATTCATTTCTGAACCGGGGATGGGGATTAGGTTAACGGCTTTTTCAGCCGTCTTGTGCATGATCCCGTCCGGGCAAAAGGGAGTGTGGGATCATGAGTACCAGGACTCGACCCGCGAGCGGAGCGATGGCCCTGGCCGAATTGAAGGAGTTCGGCAGCTTCTCGAAAGGGACGCAGCGTTATATCCGCCGTGCGCTCGATATCGGGCTCGACCGGCGCGATGCCGTCCAGCGCTGGTCGCGCGATCCCGCCGAAGCGGCCGGCATCCGCGCCCAAAAGCGCGTTTATCGCCGGCTCGAACATATTCGTTCCTACGTTCCGGATGACAGCGGCCTCGACGCGATGGAGCCGATGATGGCGCCGCTGATCACCATGACCGCATTCGATCTCGGCCAGGACCGGCTGCCGTGCTTCTCGTCTTACCGATTCCTCTACGAGCGGCTGATCGGCGCCAGCATCCGGCCATGGCTGCCGGCCGCGTTCTGCGCCGCGGCCGCGCTGCCGCACCTCCATCCCGACCGGCGGCGGACTCTGCTGCAGTCGATCAGCGAGGCGGCCGCGACCGCGCCGGGCTGGTCGACGCGCGAACCGCAATTCTATCCGGAGTGGGTCGAAAAGGTCGACATGACCGTGGCGAGCTGACCCAGCAGGCGGTTTTGACCGCCTCCGTGGAGCCATGCCGGCGCAGGCCGGAATCTCGGGACCAGTTTCAAAGTGGACGGGCGGCGGGTTTTCCCCGCCGCTTTTCTTTTGAATGCCCGCAAGCACGCCCTCGGCGAACTGGGTGAGCGTGTCGTCGCGCGCGCCCATCACCACGATGCGATCGCCCGGCCTGGCGAGCTCTAACAGCCGCTCGCCGCAGGTTTGTCGTTCGGCGAGGTAGATCGCCTCGCGTCCGCGTCCGCGCACGTCCTCGACGATTGCATCGCTGCCGACCTCGCGGCTGGTCGTGCCGCCATAATAGACCGGGTCGGGCATGATCAGTACGTCGCCCGGGCCCATTTCGTCGGCGAAGACGTCGACCAGCTCGCTGCGCATCGACTTCAGCGGCCCGAAGCCGTGCGGCTGGAAAAACAGCAGCAGCCTGCCGGGGAATGCGTGCAGGGTTTGCAAGGTCGCGGCGATCTTGTCGGGATTGTGCGCGAAATCGTCGATCACGGTGACGCCGCCGGCTTCGCCGACCGTTTCCAGCCGGCGCCGCAGGCCCTGGAAGCCGGCGAGCGCGGCGGCAGCTTCGGCCAGCGAAATGCCGATTTCGGTGGTCGCGGCGATCGCGGCGAGCGCGTTCTGGGCATTGTGTCGTCCCGGCACCTGCAGCGCTACCGGCACCGTCGCGCCGCTGCGCCGGTCATTCGCTTCGAAGGTGATAGCGTTCGGCGCCTCGATCAGCCCGGTGCCGAACAGGTCGGACTCATCGCTGTCGAAGCCGTGGGTGATCAGCCGCTCTTCCGGCAGCGTGGCCGCGAGCAGCCGCACTTCCTCGTCGTCGAGGTTGAGCACCAGGGTCCCTGCCTTGGCTGCAAAGTCGCCGAACAGCCGCCTGAGCTCGGCGAGAGACTTGTGGTCGAGACTGACGTTGCCGAGCACCGCGATTGCGGGATGGTAGAGCGCGATCGAGCCGTCGCTTTCGTCGACTTCGCTGACGAAGGCGCCGCCCTTGCCGATCAGCGCGCTGGCAAACGGTCGATCGGGGGACGCGAAATTCTTCATCACCGCGCCGTTCATCACCGTCGGGTCGCGGCCGCAGGCATGGAGGATCCAGCCGATCATCCCGGTCATGGTCGACTTGCCGCTGGTGCCGCCGACCGCGATTCCGGTGGGCGCGGCATTGAACAGTTCGGCGAGCAATTCGGCGCGGGTGATGCGGGGCGCACCGATCTGCTTGGCGCGGATGACGTCCGGCACCCTTTCCTCGATCGCCGCTGACGTCACCAGCCATTGGTCGGGTCGGGTGAGGCCGCTGCCGTCCTGCGGAAACAGTTCGATGCCCTCGGCTTTCAGATAGGCGAACTTGGGCGCCAGCCGGCCCTGGTCGAGGCTGCGGTCGGACCCCGCGACCTCGGCGCCGCCGTGGCGGACGATCAAGGCCAGCGGCATCATGCCGCTGCCGCCGATGCCGCAGAAGAAATAGGATTTGGTCCCGGCCATGGCGCCGCCCTATTGGCATGCAGACTGTAGTCAAAGGGGTCGGGAATGACGATCGTGGTGGTGGCGCCTTCGTCCCGCTTTACCCGCGAGACGGCCGAGCGGGTGCAGGCGATCGCAGCTGAACGATTCCCGGCGCTGGAGCTAGTCTTCCATCCGCAATGCTTCGAATGCCACAATCATTTCGCCGGCGATGACAAGGCTCGCGCCGCGGCCCTCGTCGAGGTAGCCAACGATCCGGGCTTCGACGCGGTCTGGTTCGCCCGCGGCGGCTATGGCGCCTGCCGCATCGCCACGTCGGCGCTGACCGGACTCGGGCCCTCCGCCCGCGACAAAGCGTGGCTCGGTTACAGCGATGCCGGCTTCCTGCTTGCGGGTCTCTACCGCGCCGGTTTTCCCGATCTCGCCCACGGCCCAATGCCGCAGGACGTCAATCGTCCCGGCGGCGACGAAGCGGTGGTCCGTGCTTTGTCCTGGTTGAGTTTGCGCGAGGCCGGCACGCTCGAGTCCGGCCTGCAGCCCGGCCAGCGCCACGCTGCGTTCAACCTCGCCGTGCTCAGCCAGTTGCTCGGCACCCCGCTCGAACCCGATCTCGCCGGCCATGTGCTGTTGCTCGAGGAAGTCGCCGAACCCATGTACGCGATCGACCGCGCTTTTTTTCACATCACTTCCATACCGGCGATCCGGCGCGTGGCCGGCCTGCGGCTCGGCCGCTGCAGCGAGGTGCGCCCCAACGATCCGGATTTCGGCGAGGACGAGGAATCGGTTGCGCGATTCTGGTGCGATCGGGCGGGAATCGCCTGGCTCGGCCGGGCCGATATCGGCCACGACGGCGGCAACAAAATCGTGCCTTTCGGCCCTCTCACGCCTCTCTAAGCGCAAAAATTGTCATTTCACTGTGGAAAACGGGCTGAAAAGAGTGTCGCCCCGTTGCCAAGTCGCGCAGATTGAGCCTATCCCATGAGGGTTGGGTTACAGGGAGGGACGTATGGCACAAGGAAGGCAAAGTGGGTTGCAGAGGCCGGTAACCCCGTCGCGCGAGCTCGCGGCGATAACCGGTTCGGCTCCGCTGCCGCGCAGCCAGGTGGTCAGCAAGGTCTGGGACCATATCCGCAAGAACAAGCTGCAGAATCCGCAGAACAAGCGCGAGATCATGGCCGACGACAAGCTGCGCCCGATCTTCGGCAAGGATCGCTGCTCGATGTTCGAGATGAACAAGCATCTCTCCAAACATCTGAGTTGATCTGCTGATTCGGCCGCGCGCCTGTGCGCGCGGCTTGCGCGTGACCTGACGAAGCTGGGCCTCCGGCCCGGTGACCTCGTTATGGTCCACGCCTCGCTGAGAAAGATCGGCCTCACCCGCGCCGCCATCGGCGAGGGTGGGGCCGATCTGCTTATCGATGCGCTCGAGGATGTGCTCGGACCCGCCGGCACGCTGCTGATGATCCTCGGCGTTCACTGGGACTTCGACTGGATCAATGCCCGGCACCCGGCCGAGGAACGGCCGGGCTTGCTGGCGGGTGCCGTACCGTTCGATTCCAGGACCGCGCCGGCGATGCGCGAGATCGGCTGGCTGGCCGAGGCCTTTCGCCGCCGCCAAGGCACACGGCTCAGCGCCAATCCCAGCGGCCGCTTCGGCGCGCGCGGCCGTCACGCCAGGGCCGTGCTCGCCGGCCAGCCGTGGCACGACTATTACGGGCCGGGATCGCCGCTGCAGAAACTATGCGACCGCGGCGGGCGCATTCTCCGAATCGGTGCCGATCCCGACACCGTCACCGCGCTCCATTACGCCGAATATCTCGCGCGGCTGCCGAACAAGAAGCGGGTGCGCTGGCATTACCGGCTCGCGGACGAAGCCGGCGCGCGCGATGTGTTCGTTGACTGCCTCGACGATGCCAGCGGCATCGTCGATTGGCCGGGCGAGGATTATTTCGCTTTGATCCTGAAGGCCTATCTCGCGACCGGACGCGCTGATCGAGGAACGGTCGGGCACGCCGAGGCCGAGTTGATCGACGCCGACGATCTCGTCAATTTCGGCGCCCGCTGGATGGAAAAGTACCTCGTTAACGCCGAAACCTGATGCCGACCCAAAGGGTGCGCGGCGTCGCGCGCTCGATCACCCCGGCGCCGGAAACACCGGCCACTACTTTCTCATCGGTCAAATTCTCCGCCCGCGCCTGCAGAGCCAGTGCGCCGCTCAGCGGGAGGTTGACCACCGCGTCGAAGCTCAGCGCAGCGGGCAGCGCCTGGCGGTTGAGATCGTCCTCGAACTGGCGGCCGACAGAATAGGCAGCCAGCGACGCGCCGGTCCCATCCGGATGCTGCCATCCGATCGAGACGGCGGCGCCGTGGCGTGGCGACTGCGCCGGCCGCAGCCGGTCGAGCGGCAGTCCCGGCGCGCGCATCTCGGCGTCGGCAAAGGCGTAGGACAGCCTTGCCCGCCAGTTGCTGCGCGCGAAGCTGGCGTCGATCTCTACGCCGCGGCTTACCACGGCATCGACATTCTGGCGCTGGCGGAATTGGCCGCCGGCGGCGACAAAGCCGACGCCGGGGAACTGGCCGGGGCCCTGTCCGAGGGTGACGTTGGCGATCGCATCTTCGAGCCGGTTGGCGAACAACGTGGCATTCAATTCCACCCCGCGCGCCGGCGTCAGCGCGAGGCCCGCCTCGACCCCATCGAGCCGCTCGCTGTCGAGCGCGGCATTGGCCGCGGTCGCGTCGGCACCGACCCGGAACGGCCGGTACAGTTCGTTCAGTGTCGGCAGCCTCCAGCCGCGATAGGCGGCCGCGCGGGCGCGCGCCGCACCGCTCACCCGCCAGGAAGCGGCAAGGCGGCCGCTCGCCTCCCAGCCGCTGCGGTCGGGAAAGACCAAATCGGTCAGCAGGAAGTCATCCGCGAGCCGCCGTTCGCGCAGCACCCCATCCTCGATTCGCCAGCGATCGGCGCGCAGGCCGGCCGAGAGGGTAAATGGGCCGCTCTCCAAGCCCAGCTCGGCAAATCCGCCGAAACTCCAGCTACGCCCGCCGGCAGCGCGGCTTCGCGTCGGCTCGCCGGCGACGAACTGGAACAGCTCGTGCGTTCGGCCGGCGGTCAGCCGCGCGTCCGCGCCGAGCCGGAGCTGCGTGGAGCCGATTGAAGGCCGAAGCTCGACGCGGCCGCCGAGGCCGGTCGCCGGCACCGAATGCTGGTCGAGCGTCAGGCTGGCGCTGGCGCGGCCCGGCGTGACCGCCGCGAACCGGTTCGAGAAATCGCGCAGCTGGACGTAAGCGAGCGCCGTCCAGGCCGTCTCGCCGCTGCCGACCAGGCGCAGCGAGCCGTCGGCGCCGCTGGTGGCGATGTCGCTGAACGCGGTGCCGCGTTCACGCCGGTCGTCGAACAGCAGCAGGTTCGCCTGCAGCTCGCTGGTCGCGGCCAGCGGCGCCGCCGCGCGCAGCGCCAGGCTGCGCTGGCGATAGGGCGATGGCCGATCGGCTGCACCACGTTGGTCGGCGATAACGGGCATGAACCCGTCGCCTTGCGCCCAGTTGCCGGCCAGCGAGACGAAACCGTCGCCGAGCCTTGCAGTCGTTGCCGCAAACAGGTCGAAAGAGTGGCGGCTGCCATAGGCGGTTTCGGCTGCGCCCCGCCCGACTTCGTCGCGGCCGGCGCTGGCCATCTCGATCGTGCCGGCGAGCGCGCCTGGCCCGGCGGCGCCGCTGCCGCCGCCGCGCATCACCCTCATTTCGGAAAGCCGCCGCGGATCGAGCGCCGGCCAGGCAATCCAGCCGCCGAACGGGTCGGCCTGCGGCACGCCGTCGAGCAAAAGCAGCACCCGGCTCGAGGCGTTGCCGCCGAGCGCGCGAAAGGTCGCCCCCTGACTGGTCGGATTGGCCGAGCGCGCGTCAGACCGGCGGAATTGCTGGAAACCGGCGACATCGCGCAGCAGCGTCTCGAGCCGGTTGGCCGCGGAATTGTTCAGCCGCTCACGGCCGATGCGGATCGAATTCTGAGCCGTATCGCCGCGGCCCGGCGCCAGGCCGCGGCCGCTGACGATGATCGGCGGCGGTTCCGTAGCTGGCAGGGAAGGAGGTGCATCATCCTGCGCGACGAGGAACAGGAGGAGGGGCCCGAGACTCATGGGCCCGTTGAGTTACAGCAAAGGGCTGTGCCAGGAAGGGGGGTAACTGGCGCAGCCCCTTGGGAGAAGGCGCAAGTGTTTACGGCGTCGGCGTCTGCGCGGCGACCGCCGCCTCGATCTGCGCCCGCGTCATCGAAATGACCAGGCCGCGATTGTTCTTGGCGAAGCTGGCGAACGGTAGTCGCGCGCGAATCATGCCGACCGCGAGCACGGCCCGCCCGGTCTCGACCGATTCGATCGCTCCGACCAGCCCTCCTTGCGGGTCGAATACCTGCGCGCCGGCGACGATGTCGGCCGAAACGGCGACGATGGTCGGGCCCGGATCGGCCGCCGGCGCAAGGCCCGCTGCTTCAGCCGCGACCTCGGTGCGGGCTTCGCGGACGGCCTCGTCGGCGGCCTCGCTGGCGGTCGAAGCCGGGCTGGCCGGGGACGTCGGCGCGGACATAGCCGGAGCGGTGCTCGTGGCCGGATCGCCCTCGGCGGCCAGGGCAGCGGGTGCAACCGGCGCCGACGGATCGGGCGTCGGGCTGGCGGCCGCCGGAACGGCTGCGTCAGTGGTGGCGCTTGCGACCGGCGCAGTAGCATCGGGAGCCGCCGGTGTCGGCGCGGCGGCGGCCGCGGGGGTCCCCGCCGGTGCCGGCTGGGCCTGGGTCGTCGGCTGCTGCTGGGTGGTCGAGGCCGGGTTGCTGGTCTGCGACGGCACCGAAGGCTGAGCCGTGCTGGCCTCTTCCTCGTCCGCCACCGGAGTCGCGGGCGGATTGGCCGGATCGGGTGCGGTCTGTGCGTGCGCGATGGCGGCGATGCTCAGGGCCGTGGCCGCGAGCAGGGATGTCCTGAAAAGCATGTTTCTCTCCGATGCGTGGCGTGTCGAAGAGGAAACGAGGGGAACGTGCGGTGGCTTCGCCCATCACGACGAAGCGTGGGCTGCGGGCGGTGGGCAGGGTTCGCAGCCTATTCCGGGCTCGGATAACGCTCGAACTTGGGCATGTCCTCCATGTGCGCGGTCCACGGCAGCCGCTCGGCGGTCTGGACGTGGATCGCGGGCGCGAGTTCCGATGGATCGTCGAACGTCGCCGACTGGATGTCGAACAGGCCAGGCAGCGCCTGCTCGTTGGTGTAGAACAGGCTGGTGCCGCAATCGCCGCAGAACAGCCGCCGGCCATGTTCGGAGGAACTGTACGTTCTGGGCTCGCCGCGCACCGTCACCGCCGCCGCCGGGAACGCCGCCCACGCCACCATCGGCGCGCCGGCATGGTGGCGGCAATCGGCGCAGTGGCAGATGGCGTGATAGGCGGGCTCTCCCTCGGCCTCGAAGCCGATTGCGCCGCAATGGCAGCGTCCGCTCGCCATGATCGGTCTCCTACGTCCGCCGCGGTCTTAGGGCGGGCCAGGTCGACGAGCTAGAGCACGTATTTCGAAAGGTCGGTGTTGCGGGCGATATCGGCCAGCTGCCGCTCGACATAGGCGGCGTCGACCGTCAGTTTCTCGCCCTGGCGCTGCTCCGCCTCGAAGCTGACGTCCTCGAGCAATTTTTCCATCACCGTCTGCAGCCGCCGCGCGCCGATATTCTCCACCTGGCCGTTCACTTCCGCGGCGATGCGGGCGAGCGCGCGGATGCCGTCCTCGACGAAAGCTATCTCGACGCCTTCGGTGGCGAGCAAAGCGCGATACTGCTCGGTCAGGCTCGCCTGGGTGTCGGAGAGAATGCGCACGAAATCCTCCTCGGACAGCGCCTTCAGCTCGACGCGGATCGGCAGCCGCCCCTGCAGCTCGGGCAACAGGTCGGACGGCTTGGCGAGGTGAAACGCGCCCGAGGCGATGAACAGGATGTGGTCGGTCTTCATCGGCCCGTACTTGGTCGCCACCGTCGTGCCTTCGATCAGGGGAAGCAGGTCGCGCTGCACGCCTTCGCGGCTGACCGAGCCGCCGCGCACGTCGCTGACCGCGATCTTGTCGATCTCGTCGATGAACACGATGCCGTTAGCCTCGGCGTCCTTCAGCGCGGTGCGGCTGACGTCCTCGGGATCGAGCCTCTTGTCCGATTCCTCCTCGATCAGCTTGTCGCGCGCTTCCTTCATCTTCAGCTTGCGCCGCTTGCGCGGCTGCTGGCCCAGCGCCTTGCCCATCAGCTCGGAAAGGTTGATCATCCCCACCTGGCCGCCCATGCCGGGGATCTCGAACGGGGTGTTCGGCGTCTCGACCAGGTCGATCTCGACCTCGCGGTCGTCGAGATGGCCTTCCGCCATCATCCTGCGAAAACTCTCGCGCGTCGCCGCGCTCGCATCCTTGCCGGTCAGCGCGTCGAGCAGCCGCTCGGTCGCCGCCGCCTCGGCCGCGTCGCGAACCGCCGCGCGCCGCCGGTCGCGCTCCAGCCGCACCGCTTCCTCGACCAGGTCGCGGGCGATCTGCTCGACGTCGCGGCCGACATAGCCGACCTCGGTGAACTTGGTCGCTTCGACCTTCACGAACGGCGCGTCGGCCAGTTTCGCCAGGCGGCGCGAGATCTCGGTCTTGCCGCAGCCGGTCGGGCCGATCATCAATATGTTCTTCGGCGTTACCTCCTCGCGCAATTCCTCGGGGAGCTGCTGACGCCGCCAGCGGTTCCTCAAAGCCACCGCGACTGCGCGCTTGGCGTCGTCCTGGCCGAAGAAGTGGGCGTCGAGCGCGGCAACCACCGCGCGCGGGGTCAGCGATCCGTTTTTCGGCCGGGAGCCGCCAGCTTTACCTGGAGACGACTGTTGCATGTCGGAAACTAGATGGTCCGCCGTATCACCAGTTCAAGTTGTGCATCGCAAGCCGCCGAACAGCCGCCGGTGCGAGGCGAGGATGCGTTCGATCGCCTCCGGCTGCGTCGTCGCGTCCCATTAATCGAGCTCGAACGTGCAGCCGAGCAGGATGCCGTCGGGCCGCGGACACATGTGGCCGGCCTGGAAGAGGACGGCATAATTTATCTCGGGCTGGGGCAGCAGGAAGGCGAGCTGGCCGCGCGCCGGGCGCAGCTCGGTGTCGCCGAACAGCGCGCGCGCGCCAAGGCCGGTGCAGTTGAATATCAGCCGTTCGGGCAGCGCCGCGATTTCGGCCGGCGTCGCGAAGCGGCGCACCGCGATGCGGCCGCCGGCGATCTGCACGTCGCGGATCAGCTGGCGAAGATAGCGTCCGACCTCGACATAGAGCGTCTCGAATAAAGCGACCTGCGCGGCCGGAAATGGATGCTCACCCGGTGCGAGCATGCGGTTGATTGGGGGAAAAGTCGGCAGCAG
>JBQTJR010000048.1:0-7431 GCA_052386895.1 Sphingosinicella sp. | reverse complement strand
CAGTTCGACCGCGGCTATCTCTCGCCCTACTTCATCACCAACCCGGAGAAGATGCAGGTCGAGCTCAGCGACCCCTACATCCTCATCCACGAGAAGAAGCTTTCGAACCTGCAGGCGATGCTGCCGATCCTCGAGGCGGTGGTGCAGAGCGGCCGGCCGTTGCTGATCATCGCCGAGGACATCGAGGGCGAGGCGCTCGCTACCCTGGTGGTCAACAAGCTGCGCGGCGGCCTCAAGGTCGCGGCGGTCAAGGCCCCCGGCTTCGGCGATCGCCGCAAGGCGATGCTTCAGGATATTGCCATCCTGACCGGCGGCGAGATGATCAGCGAGGATCTCGGCATCAAGCTCGAGAACGTCACCCTGAACATGCTCGGTCAGGCCAAGCGCGTCACCATCGACAAGGACAACACCACCCTGGTCGACGGCGCCGGTGCGAAGGACCAGATCAAGGGCCGGATCGAATCGATCCGCCAGCAGATCGAGGTCACCACCAGCGATTATGATCGCGAGAAGCTGCAGGAGCGGCTGGCCAAGCTCGCTGGCGGCGTCGCCGTGATCAAGGTCGGCGGCGCCTCCGAGATGGAGGTGAAGGAGCGCAAGGACCGCGTCGACGACGCGCTCCACGCTACCCGCGCCGCGGTCGAGGAGGGCATCGTTCCGGGCGGCGGCATTGCCCTGCTCTACGCCGGCCGCACGCTCGAAGGCGTCACTGGCGTCAATGACGACCAGAATCGCGGCGTCGACATCGTCCGCCGGGCGCTGCAGTCGCCGGTGCGGCAGATCGCCGAGAATGCCGGCTTCGACGGTGCCGTCGTTTCCGGCAAGTTGCTCGACGGCAAGGACGAGCAGCTCGGCTTCAACGCCCAGACCGAGGTCTACGAGAACCTGGCCAAGGCCGGCGTGATCGATCCGACCAAGGTCGTCCGTACCGCGCTGCAGGACGCGGCGTCGGTCGCGGGCCTGCTTATCACCACCGAGGCGGCGGTGACCGAGCTGCCCGAGGACAAGCCGGCCCCGGCGATGCCGGGCGGCGGCATGGGCGGCATGGACTTTTAGGTTCGGCAGCCAACGGCTGCCGATCCGTGTCCCGACGAAAGTCGGGATCTCCGGTCCAGCTGTCATGAGAAGGGCCGGCGGCTTTCCGCCGGCCCTTTTTCATTCCCGTTCCAACAGGCCCAGCTCGGGATGCTCGGCGAGCCAGGCGAGCGCGCAGTCGAAGCGCCGGTCGCGGCGCCGCGGCAGGTCGAGATAGAGCACCGGCGCACCGCCCGCCTGGAACGAGACAAAAGTGTCGGCCAGGCCGCAATGCCGTGCCGCCAGCGCCAGTTGCTCGAGATGCTCGATCGGCCCGTCGAAGCGAAAAGCTGGGCGCAGGCCGGCGGTAGCCGTCGCGCAGCCGCTCGCCAGCACCAACAATGGCATGGAAGCCAACATCAAGGCGCAAGGGAAACCGCGCCGGCGGCTCACTGGGCGTTGGCGTCCCCGCCCGCTTGTTCGTCGAGCGCGTTCAATTCGCTCTCGTCGAGCGTCAGGCTGTCGGGCGAGGCGTCGATCATGTTCTCGTCGAGCATCTTGGCGGCATTGTCGAGCTGCCGTTCTTCCTCGGCGGAGAGGCCGCCGCGGCCTGCATTGTTGTCGCAACCGCCCAGCGCCAGCGACAGGCCGACCATGCCCAGCGTCAGTCTTGCTCGCATCCCTGCCTCCCGTGAAAAGCAGCTTGCCCCACACGCGCCCAAAGAAAAAGGACCGCGCGCCCGAGGCGCACGGCCCTTTTCCTTACACCAGCCTGAAAGGCTTACTTGGTCGCGTTCTCGACCGCCTCGCCGACCGACTCGGCGGCGTTCTCGACGGCCTCACCGGCCTCCTCGACCGCGTTGCCGGCTGCGTCGAGCGCATTCTCGGCCTCGGTCGCGGCATTGCCGGCATCCTCGGCCGCCTCGTTGGCAGCGGCGTTGGTGTCGGCCGCCTCGTTGGTGGCGGACGGCTGGCACGCGGCCAGGCCGAGCGCGGAAACGGCAACAAGAGCCAGAGCAATCTTCTTCACGTGGGTTTCCTTCGAAAGTTGCGAGGGATTAGCAGTTCATTCCTTTTTCGCCGCCCCTCCGGATGGCTGTTGGACCATCCCCGGTCGGCCGGCGAAGCGAGCCTTGTATGAGATGCAATGAGGCGAGTCCAGAGATTCTCTACTGTATCAGTTATATTTTTTGACTTGGCCTTTGCGGTCGCTCGTTAACTTGACCGATATAAAGACTTCTTTATATCCGCAAATGTCATGGTGCAAATCGCCGAACTCTTCGCGGCACTGGCCGATTCGACGCGGCTGCGGATCCTGTCGCTGCTGCGCTCGATGGAGCTGTCGGTCGGCGAGATTGCCCAGGTGCTCGGCCAGAGCCAGCCGCGCGTTTCGCGCCACGTCCGCATCCTCGCCGATTCTGGGCTGGCCGTCCGCCGCCGCGAGGGCAGCTGGGTCTTCGTCGGCCTCGGCACGCGCGAACGCGTCGAGCCCTTGTTCCAGTTGCTCGACCGCTGGGAGGGTGGCGAGCAGGATGTGCGCCAGCGCGATTCGGAGCGGCTCGCCGCGGTGCGCGCCGATCGCGCCGCCGCGGCCGAGGCCTATTTCGCTCACCATGCCGGGCAGTGGGACGCGTTGCGCTCGCTCCACGTCGCCGAGAGCGAGGTCGAGGCGGCGATCGCCGCGGCGCTCGCCGGCCGTCCGGTCGGCCGGCTGATCGACGTCGGCACTGGCACGGGGCGCATGCTCGAATTGTTCGGCCCCGCCGCTGAGCACGCGCTCGGCGTCGATCGTTCGCCCGAGATGCTGCGGCTGGCGCGGGTCAAGCTGGCGCAGGCCGGCCTTGCCGCCGAGCTTCGCCAGGGAGACATGTACGCGCTGCCGCTGGCGGCCGGCTCGGCCGACACCATCATCCTCCATCAGGTGCTGCATTACGCGCAGAACCCGGCGGCCGCGGTCGCCGAGGCGGCGCGGTTGCTCTCACCCGGCGGCCGGCTGCTGGTCGTCGATTTCGCGCCGCACGAGCGCGAGGAGCTTCGCCGTCAGGACGCCCATGTCCGACTTGGTTTCGCCGACGAGGCGGTGCTGAGCTGGATGCGCGAGGCCGGGCTCGAGGCACGCGTCGTCCGCCATCTCGAAGGCGGCGAGCTCACCGTCACCCTCTGGCTCGGCGAGCAGCGGCAAGCGAAACTGAAGGTGGTGGCATGAGCCCGCTCGCCCCCGCTCTGTCCGACCGCGCCCACGCTTTGTTCGAGGACGCCGCCGGCGACATCGCCGTGTCGTTCGAGTTTTTCCCGCCCAAGACGGAGAAGATGGAAGAAACCCTGTGGGATTCGATCCGCACTCTGGAGCCGCTTGCGCCGCGCTTCGTTTCGGTCACCTATGGTGCTGGCGGCTCGACCCGCGAGCGCACCCACGCCACCGTCGAGCGCATCGTCCGCGAAACTTCGCTGACCCCGGCCGCGCACCTCACCTGCGTCGGTGCCGGGAAAGGCGAGATCGACGAGATCGCCCGCGGCTACTGGGATGCCGGGGTGCGCCACATCGTCGCGCTGCGCGGCGATCCGCCGGTGGCCGGCGAGCGTTACCAATCCTTTCCCGGCGGCTATGCCAACGCCGCCGATCTCGTCGCCGGTCTGAAGGCGGTGGCGCCGTTCGAGATTTCGGTCGCCGCTTACCCGGAAATCCATCCCGATTCGCTCACCCGTGCCGCCGATCTCGACAATCTCAAGCGCAAGATCGGCGCGGGCGCCAACCGTGCCATAACCCAGTTCTTCTTCTCACCGGAGAACTTCTTCCGCTTCCGCGACGAGGCGGCGGCGGCCGGGATCGACGCGGAGATCGTCCCCGGCGTCTTGCCCGTCTCCAACGTCGCCACCACGCGCCGCTTCGCCGCCACCTGCGGCGCCACCATTCCGGCGTGGATGGACCGGCTGTTCGAGGGGCTAGACGAGCTTCCCGCCGCCCGTCAGCTGGTCGCCGCGACCGTCGCCGCCGAACTCTGCGCCCAGCTCTACGCCGGCGGCGTGCGCCATTTCCATTTCTATACTCTCAATCGTGCCGAGCTCGCTTACGCGATCTGCCATCTGCTCGGCCTTCGCCCGCATCAGGAAGCAAAAGATGAACGCCGCGCAAACGCTTAGGGAAGAGGCCGGCAAGCGCATCCTCGTCAAGGACGGCGCCTACGGCACCCAGATCCAGGCGCGCCGCCTGGCGGCGCTGGACTATGTCGGCGACACCGGCCTGTCGCGCGACCAGAAGGGCAATAACGACCTTCTGAACCTGACCCGGCCGGAGCTGGTGCGCGACATCGCCGCCAGCTTCGCCGCCGCTGGCGCCGACATCCTCGCCACCAACAGCTTCAACGCCAATCGCGTCAGCCAGGCCGATTACGGCGCGCAGGACCTGGTCGGCGACATCAACGTCGCCGCCGCCCGCATCCTCGCCGACGTAGCGGCGGCGGCGGCGGACAGGGCTGGGCGCCGGATTTGGCTCGCCGGCGCGCTCGGGCCGACCAACAAGACGCTGTCGCTTTCGCCCGACGTCAACGATCCCGGCAAGCGCGAGATCGATTTCGACACCCTGTCCGACGTCTATCTCGAACAGGTCGAGGCGCTGGTCGAAGGCGGCGTCGATTTCATCCTGGTCGAGACCGTGTTCGATACTTTGAACGCCAAGGCGGCGATCCACGCGGTGCGCCGCGCCGAGGAGGCGCGCGGCCGCGAAATCCCGCGGATGCTGTCGATGACCCTGACCGACCTTTCCGGGCGCAATCTCTCCGGCCATTCGATCGAGGCGTTCTGGGCGTCGGTCCGGCACGCGCGCCCGCTCACCGTCGGTCTCAACTGCTCGTTCGGCGCGGCGCAGCTTCGCGCCCACGTCGCCTCGCTGTCGCGCATCGCCGATACGCTGGTGATGGCCTATCCCAATGCCGGCCTGCCCAACGAGCTTGGCGACTATGACGAATCGCCGGCCGCGACCGCCGCCCAGGTCGCCGATTGGGCGGGGCAGGGGATCGTCAATATCGCCGGCGGCTGTTGCGGCACCACGCCCGAGCATATCGCCGCGATCGCGCAGGCGGTGGCGGGCCATGAGCCGCGCGCGATTCCGCAGCCGCCGCGGCGTACCCTGCTGGCCGGCATCGAGCCGATGGTCCTCGCCGCCTGATGTCGGATCAGTCGAACGTCACTGACTCCGCCGTTGCGGAGGGCAGCGAGCCGCTACCGGGGGCCGCGCCGGTCAGCGCCAGCTTCGTCAACATCGGCGAGCGCACCAACGTCACTGGCTCCGCACGCTTCAAGAAACTGGTGATGGCCGACGATTATTCCGCCGCGGTCGAGGTCGCCCGCCAGCAGGTCGAGAACGGCGCGCAGATGATCGACGTCAACATGGACGAAGGGCTGCTCGACGCCGAAGCGGCGATGACCACCTTCCTGAAATTGATCGCGGCCGAGCCGGACATCGCGCGGGTGCCGGTGATGATCGACAGCTCGAAATGGGCGGTGATCGAGGCCGGTTTGAAATGCGTATCGGGCAAGCCGGTGGTCAATTCGATCAGCCTCAAGGAAGGCGAGGAGGAGTTTCTCCGCCTCGCTCGCAAGGTCCGCGATTACGGCGCGGCGATGGTGGTGATGGCGTTCGACGAGACCGGCCAGGCCGATACGCTCGCGCGCAAGGTCGGGATTTGCGGGCGTGCCTATCAGCTATTGGTCGCCGACGATTTTCCGCCCGAGGATATCATCTTCGATGCCAACATCTTCGCGGTCGCCACCGGCATCGACGAGCATCGCCACTACGCGCTCGATTTCATCGAGGCGTGCCGCGAGATCAAGGCGCGCTGTCCGCACGTCCATCTCTCCGGCGGCCTCTCCAACCTGTCCTTCTCGTTCCGCGGCAACGAGCCGGTGCGGCGCGCGATGCACTCGGTGTTCCTCTTCCACGCGATCCCTTCCGGGCTCGACATGGCAATCGTCAATGCCGGCCAGCTCGACGTCTATGACGCGATCGATCCCGAGCTGCGCGAGGCCTGCGAGGACGTCATCCTCGATCGCCGCGACGACGCCACCGAGCGGCTGGTCGCGCTCGCCGAGAAATATCTCGGCACCGACGAGGGCCGCGAAAGGGAAGCGGCGGAGTGGCGCGGCTGGAGCGTCGAAAAAAGGCTCGAGCACGCGCTCGTCAAGGGCATCGACGCCCATGTCGTCGAGGACGCCGAGGAAGCCCGATTGCAGGCGAAGCGGCCGATCGAGGTGATCGAGGGCCCGCTGATGGACGGCATGAACGTCGTCGGCGACCTGTTCGGCTCGGGCAAGATGTTCCTGCCGCAGGTGGTGAAGTCGGCGCGGGTGATGAAAAAGGCGGTTGCGCACCTGATCCCGTTCATCGAGGAGGAAAAGCAGGCCACCGGCGCCACCAGGGGCAAGGGTCGGATCGTGATGGCCACCGTCAAGGGCGACGTCCACGACATCGGCAAGAACATCGTCGGCGTCGTCCTGCAGTGCAACGGCTTCGAGGTGGTCGATCTCGGGGTGATGGTGCCCTGGCAGGACATTCTCAAGGCCGCCAACGACAACATGGCCGACATGATCGGACTCTCCGGCCTGATCACTCCGTCGCTCGACGAAATGGTGACGGTGGCGCAGGAAATGCAGCGCGAGGAATTGAAGCTGCCGCTCCTGATCGGCGGCGCGACCACCAGCCGCGATCACACCGCGCTGCGCATAGACCCGGCCTACCAGGGCCCGGTCATCCACGTGCTCGATGCCAGCCGCGCGGTCGGCGTCGCTTCGTCCTTGGTGTCGGATACGCAGCGCGAGCCGCTGGTCGCGCGCACCGCGGGCGAATATCATGACATCCGCGAGGCCCGCGCCGGCCGCGGCCCGAGCGAGCTGGCAAGCCTTGCCGAAGCCCGCGCCAATGCCTTTCCCTACGACGCAACGGGCAAGGCGTCGCCGCCGGCGCGGCCGGGAGTCCATCATTTCGGCGAATGGCCGCTTCGCGACCTGCGCGGCTCGATCGACTGGACGCCGTTTTTCCGCGCCTGGGAGCTGGCCGGCAACTATCCGTCGATCCTCGACGATCCCGTGGTCGGCGAAAGCGCGCGACCTTTGTTCGCAGATGCCGAGGATATGCTCGACCGGCTGATCGCCGAGCATTGGCTGATACCCAAGGGCAGTGTCGGCCTGTGGCGCTGCCGGCGCGAAGGCGACGACGTGCTGGTTCTCGCCGGCAACGACTGGACGCGGGTGCCGCTGCTTCGCCAGCAGGTGAAGAAAAGGGAAGGGCGGCCCAATTTCAGCCTGGCCGATTTCATCGATCCCGAGGGCGAGGACTGGATCGGTGGTTTCGCGGTCGGCATCCACGGGCTCGAGCCGCATCTCGAGCGATTCAAGGCCGACAATGACGATTATTCGGACATC
>JBQTJR010000047.1:0-5259 GCA_052386895.1 Sphingosinicella sp. | reverse complement strand
CGGGTCCTGAACGGCCGGCCTTGACCACCGATCCCGGGCTGCCGGCGCTGACCGGCGAAAGCGAGGCCGCGCCGGGCTTCCAGCTGCCGCCGGGCTCGCCCGAGCCGGTGCCGGTGCCGGTGCCGGTCGCAACCACGCCCGTTTCTGTCCAGCCGCCATCGCCCGCGCCGCCCTCGCCCAGCCAGCCGTCTCCGGCGCCCGCGCTGGCCGATATCGGCTCGGTGCTGGAATCGCTCCGCGACGACGCTGCGGCGCAGGCCCCGCCGCCGCCTGCCGCGCGGTCCACCCCGCCCGAGCGTCGGCCGGCGCGGCCGTCGCCGCCGCCGCCGCCGCACCCGCGCCGCCACTGGGTCCAGCTCGGCATCGGCCAGAACCAAGCCTTGCTTGCCACCGATTTCCGGCGCCACCTCGAGGCGGCCCCGGCCCAGTTGCGCGGGCGCACGCCCTGGGTGGCGCGGCTGAACGCGACCAACCGGCTGCTGGTCGGTCCGTTCGCCACCCCGGCCGAGGCGCAGCGGTTCGTTAACACGCTCCGCGGCGCCGGCGTCACCGCCTACAGCTGGACCAGCGACCCGGGCGAAGTGGTGGAGCGGCTGACGACCCGCCGCTAGAGCGGGCCGATGTCCGCCTCAGCGCCCTATGCGTCCGATCCCGCGCGCTCGCGCGGGCGCTTGTATCCGGAAGGCCGCGGCAGCGCCTATCGCGATGCGTTTCAGCGCGATCGCGATCGCATCATCCACTCGGTCCCCTTCCGGCGGCTGCGGCACAAGACGCAGGTGTTCGTCGCCCCCGACGGCGATCATTTCCGGGTCCGGCTCACCCACAGCCTCGAGGTCGCCCAGATCGGCCGCACCATCGCCCGCGCGCTCGGGCTCAACGAGGATCTGACCGAGGCGGCCTGCCTCGCCCACGATATCGGCCATCCGCCGTTCGGCCATGCCGGCGAGGACGTGCTGCGCGCGGCGATGGCGCCCGCCGGCGGCTTCGATCACAACGGCCACACCTTGCGCGTGCTGACCCGGCTCGAGCCCGCCTACCCGGATTTCCCCGGCCTCAACCTCAGCTGGGAGACGCTCGAAGCGATCGCCAAGCATAACGGGCCGGTGACGGCGCCGGGCTGGGCGCTGGCCGCGGCCGATGCCGAATTCCCGCTCGACCTTGGCCGCTGGCCCGGCCTCGAGGCGCAGGTCGCCGCGCTGGCCGACGACATCGCCTACGACAATCACGACATCGACGATGGCCTTCGCGCCGGCCTGTTCACGCTCGAGGAGCTGCTCGAGGTCGAGCCGCTGGCGCTGCGCTGGCGCGGCGTGCGCGAGCGCCATCCGCGCGGCGACGAGAAACGGCTGGCGCGCGAGCTGGTGCGCGACCAGATCGGGGCGATGGTCGGCGACGCCATCGCCGAGACCCGCCGCCGCGTCGCCGCCATCGCCAGCGTCGAGGACGTGCGTGGCGCCGGCGGCCCGCTCGCCGCTTTCTCCGCCGCCATCCAGGGCGAGGAGCGGCAGTTGAAGCGCTTCCTCTACCGGCGGATGTACGACGCGCCGCCGGTGCGGGCGGTGCGCGACGACGCCAAGCGCCTGCTCGCGGCCCTGTTCGAGGCCTATCGCGCCGATCCCTCGCTGCTGCCGCCGCAATGGCGGCCGGCGGCTGCGGACGAGGTCTCGCGGTTGCGCGCGATCGGCGATTTCATCGCCGGCATGACCGATCGCTACGCCATTCGCCAGCACGTGCGGCTGGTCGGGCCGGCGATGCTGCCCGACGCGGTGACTTGAGCAAGGCGCGCCGCTTCTAAACCCCCGGTTGGTCGTCTAGACGCGCTTTTCCCCTCTCTTCAGGACCGCCATGTCGCTCTACGCCCTTCTGGTCGCGCACGTGAACGCCGCGCTCGAGGCGCTCGAGGCGGCGGGGCGGCTGCCCGCCGGCATCGACCGCGGCGGCGTCGCGGTCGAGCAGCCGCGCGATCCCGCCCATGGCGACTTTGCCACCAACGCGGCGATGGTGCTCGCCGGCCGCGCCGGCGCGAAGCCGCGCGATCTTGCCGGTGCAATCGCGGCGCAGCTCGAGGCGCTCGACGAGATCGAGGCGGTCGAGATCGCCGGCCCCGGCTTCATCAACCTGCGTCTCGGCCGCGCGCTGTGGGAGGCGGAGCTGCGCGCGATCCTCGACGAGGGCGCGGATTATGGCCGCTCGCGCCTCGGCGCCGGCCAGCGCGTCAATGTCGAATTTGTCTCGGCCAACCCGACCGGCCCCTTGCACATGGGCCATTGCCGCGGCGCCGTGGTCGGCGACGCGATGGCCGCCTTGCTCGAATTTACCGGCCATGCCGTCACCCGCGAATAGTATGTCAACGACGCCGGCGCCCAGGTCGACGCGCTCGCCCGCTCCGCTCATCACCGCTACCTCGAGGCGCTCGGCCGGCCGGCCGGCGCCTTGCCCGCGGGGCTCTATCCCGGCGATTATCTGGTGCCGGTCGGGGAAAGGCTGGCCGCCGACCATGGCGACGCCTTTGCCGATGCGCCCGAGCGCGATTGGCTGGACCTGTTCCGCCGCTTCGCGGTCGCCATGATGCTGGAGAGGATCCGGGCCGACCTCGATACGCTCGGCATCCGTCACGATTTGTTTGCCTCCGAGGCCGAGGTGCATGGGCAGGGCAGGCCCGACGCCGCGCTGGCGGCGCTCGCCGCGCGCGGCCTGGTCTACGAAGGCGTGCTCGAGCGGCCCAGGAGCCTCGCTCCCGACGACGAATGGGAACCGGTGCCGCTCGTCCTGTTCCGCTCGACCCGCTTCGGCGACGATTCTGATCGGCCGCTGAAGAAGTCCGACGGCAGCTGGACCTATTTCGGCGGCGACGTCGCCGATCATTTCCACAAGGCGCAGGGCGCCGACCAGCTGGTCGACGTCTGGGGCGCCGATCATGCCGGCACGGTCAAGCGCATCCGCGCGGCGGTCGCGGCGCTGACCGACGACAAGGTGCCGCTCGACATCAAGATCGTGCAGATGGTGAAGCTGCTGCGCGCCGGCCAGCCGGTGAAGATGTCGAAGCGCGCCGGCGCGTTCGTCACTTTGGCCGAGGTCGTCGACGAGGGCGGCCGCGACGTCGTCCGTTTCACCATGCTCACCCGCAAGGCCGACGCGCCGATGGACTTCGATTTCGCCAAGGTGGTCGAGGCATCGAAGGACAACCCGGTCTTCTACGTCCAGTACGCCCACGCCCGCATCAGCTCGCTCGGGCGCAAGGCGCCCGCGGCGGGGGTCGACGTCGCTTTGCCCGCCGATCTTTCGCTGCTCGGCGCCGAAGAGCTCGATCTCGTCCGGCTCGCGGCCCAGTTCCCGCGGCTGGTCGAGGGGGCGGCGCTGGCCCACGAGCCGCACCGCGTCGCTTTCTATCTTGCCGATCTCGCCGCTTCCTTCCACGCTCTGTGGAATGCCGGCAACGACGATCCAAAGCGGCGCTTCCTCATCGCCGATAATCTGCCGCTGTCGCGCGCGCGGCTGGAACTCGCTTTGGCAATCGGGCAGATTGTCCGCAACGGATTGACCCTGATGGGCGTTCGCGCGGCCGAGGAGATGAACTAGCCGGCCACGGGGCGGCGGGTGGAGAAAGGCGCAATGACCGACGATCGCTACGAGACGATCAGCGACGAGGACCGGCTGCCCTGGCTCGAGGCGGTCGACGAGGACGATAGCGAGCGCGGGCCCTCGGCGGCGCGCCTGGTCGGCTGGATCATCGTCGGCCTGGTGCTGATCGGGCTGGTGGTCGGCGGCGTCTTCTACCTCGGCAACCGCAACCGCACCGACGGCGGCGGCGCGATCATCGCCGCCCCCGAGGGCGACTACAAAGTGAAGCCGCAGCGCCCCGGCGGCATGAACGTCGGCGGCGATGGCGGCACTTCGCTCGCCGCCAGCGAGGGCGCCGAGCCGAAGGCGAGGATCGATACCTCGGCGGTGCCCGAGGCGCCGGTCACCAGGCCGCAGGCCTCGCAGGGCGCGCAGGCTCCGCCGCCGCCGGCCGCAACCGCTGCCGCGGCGCCGCCGCCTGCCGCGCGGCCCGCGCCTCCCGCGCCGCCGCCGTCCGCGGCCGGCCCGGTCGCCACCATCCAGCTCGGCGCTTTCTCCAGCCAGGCCCTCGCCGGTGAGGCCTGGGGCGAGCTGGCCGGGCGCTTCCGCTATCTCGCTCCGCTCAACCGCTCGTTCGTGCCGGTGCAGGTCGCCGGGCGCACCCTCTATCGCTTGCGCGCCAGCGGCGCCGGCGCGGCCGAAATCTGCCGCCGGCTGCAGGTCGCCGGCGAGGCTTGCTCGCTGGTCAATTGAGCCAGAGTGAGGGCGATGCCCTCACTCGCGGACTCACCCCGGCGAAATTGAAGCAGGCCGCCCAACGGCTGCTTTGCAGCCGAGCTGCGGCTTACGGCAGTCCCCCGGACTGCCGCGCGCCTACGCTCCCCCGGACGTGGCTGCGGACTGCCGGGGTGCAGTCCGCACCTGCTCAATGGGGTCCAGGCGTGAAATTACCATTTCATGTGTAATTTCGGTGACACCGCGTAATTGATTTAGGCCCACCCTCCTTCTGGTACGAAGTCGGCTGTGAAGCCGCTTCAAGGAGGAGGATGGACCCGTGAAGAAGACCTACGCCGGTTTGGACATATCCGACAAGGTTACGCACCTTTGCATTGTCGATGACGAGGGCCGGTTCGTCTGGCGCGGGGTGTGCGCCACCGACCCGGACGCGCTGGCGCGGACGCTGGCGAAGCAGGCGCCCGGCCTGGTCAGGGTCGTGCTGGAGACGGGCTCGCTATCCTCGTTCCTCTATCATGGCCTGATCGAACGGCAGGTGCCGGCGGTGTGCATCTGCGCCCGCCATGCCAAGGGGGTGCTGTCGGCGCGTCTCAACAAGAGCGACGTGCATGACGCCGAGGGGCTGGCGCAGCTGGCCCGCACCGGCTGGTTCAAGCCGGTCCACATCAAGGCCGGCTGCACCCATCTCGACCGCGCCCAGCTCAAGGTGCGCGAGCAGCTGGTCCGCTCGGAGCGGGCGATGGCGAACCAGTTGCGCGGCCTGTTGAAGCTGTTCGGGCTGCGGCTGGGCAAGGCGACCACGCCGGCCAGGCGAACACAGCGGCTCGAGGCGCTGCTCATCCAGAAGCCCGAGCTCAGGCCGATCCTGGCTCCGCTGGTCGCCAGCCTGTCGGCGCTCAATGAACAGATCGCCGCCGCCTCGAAGACCCTCAAGGCGCGCGCCGCGGCCGACCCTGTCTGCGA
>JBQTJR010000046.1:0-47047 GCA_052386895.1 Sphingosinicella sp. | reverse complement strand
GGCGCACAAGGCCGCCAAGGGCACCCTGCCCCTCGCCGCCGCCGCCTGCTCACTTAGCCGTGGATAAGTCGCACACGACTCACCCGCTGGTGGGCAGCTATAGGGGAACATAACAGGAACGAATAGGTGCGGTAAACCCGTCTCAGGCGGCCGCCGCCCGCGACCGGCCGGCGAGCCGGTAGCCGGCGGCCAGCACCAGAATGAGCGCGAGCTGCAAGGCCAAGGTCTCGATCGTCGGATAGACGCCGAACATCGGGCTGCGCGGTGCCCATTCGAGCGGCGAGATACCGGCCAGCCCGGCTTCCTGCAGCGCCGCCAGCCCTTTGCCGGCCAGCACCACCGCCAGCACCGCGATCAGGGCGGCGCTATATTGGAAGAATTTGGCGATCGGCAGCCGCCGGCTGAGACGCAACATCGCCCAGGCGATCAAAGCCAGCAGCGCCACCGCGGCGGCGATTCCACCCGCCAATGCGCCAACCTGCCCCTGGCCGCCGATCGCCGTGAAGAACAGGATGGTCTCGAACACTTCGCGATAGACGGCGACGAACGCGAGCGCGAACAACAGCCAGGCGGAGCCGCGGCCGAGTGCACGATCGAGCCTTTGCTTGACGTAGAGCTGCCAGGCACCGGCCCGCGACTTGCCGTGCAGCCACAGGCCGACGAACAGCAGGATCGCGGCGGCCAGCAGGGAGCCGAACCCCTCGGTCGTCTCACGGCCGGCGCCGCTGATGCTGATGACGTGGCTCGCCGCCCACCAGGTAGCAATGCCGGCGGCAAGCGCCGCCGCCCAGCCGCCGTGGACCCAGCGCAGCATTTCGCGCCGCTCGGCGCGCACCAGGAAGGTGATCATTGCGATCACGATTAGCAGCGCCTCGAGCCCTTCGCGCAGCAAGATGGCAAAGGCGCCAAGGAAGGTGGAAAGCGGGCTCGCCGCATCGGGTGCCAGCGCCAACTCCGCCCGCTCGAACAAGGCGAGCAGCCGCGCCGTGCGCGCATCGATATCGGTGGCGCTGCCATTGCGGTCGATCGCTGCACGGAGCCCGGCCATCTCGCGCTCGACCTCGCCGACCAGGGCGCCGCGGCGGGCCGCAAGCATGGCCTCGACCGGTTCGAAGCCGTCGAGATAGGCAGACAGCGCCAGGTCGCCAGCCTGCTCGCGATGGCCACGACGATAAGCGGCGGCCGCCGCTCGCAGCCGGTCGCGGGCGATCGCAAGGGTGGAACCGGTTTCGCCAGCAACCGCGTCCGGGTTAGCGCGCAAAAAGGCGGTCAAGGCATCGGCTGGCTCCGCTCCAATTTCGGCCGCCAGCGCCGATGGCGTCGTTTCCGCCAGCGCTTGCAGACCAGGGAAGCGGGCGCGTAGCGCCCCGTCGCCGCGCCACAGCCGTTCGCCGGCTGGCGCCAGCTCGGCGGGAAAAGCGAAGCGGCCGGTTTGAAAGGCAAGCGCCCAGCGGTCCTGGGGCGACAGCTCGCCAAAGCCGCGCATCGCGGTGCCGTCGAGGCCTTGGCCGATCGCCTGGTAGAGCGCGAACAGGCTGCGCTCGCGGGCGCGGGCGCGATCGGTGAAAACGATCGGCGGCGGGTCGAGCGAGGCGGCGGCCGGGGTCTGGGCGCGGCCGTCGGTGCCATGACAGGCAGCGCAATGTTGGCGATAGAGCGCGGCGCCGCGGGCCGGATCGGGCGGAGCCGCAGGCGCGATTGTCACCGGATAGGCAACGAGCAACCGCGCCGCCAACCGCCGGGCAGCGGCTTCGACCGCGGCCGGTGGCGTGCGGCGGGCGATCAGGACCTCTAGCCGCTGTGCCTCTCCGACCAGGCCCGCTTTCGCGGGATGCGCCGGCAGCGTCGCAAGGCGGCGAGCGACGTTGCGCGAGAATTCGCGCATCTCGTCATATTCGAGCTGGCTGACGATGCGGCTGCGCGCATCGACCGCGCCGCGATAATCGACCGCGATATAGTCGATCAGCTGCCAACTGGTCTGGACCGGGGTGCCGGCACGCACTGCCGCCGGCAGCAGCAACGCGATCATGATCAGCAGCCGTCGAACGAGCCGGTGCATGCCTCTCTCCCGAATGGCAGACTGACTATGTTTCCTGCGATTGATTATCAATAGCGTTAGATGCTCGGTCCAGCCCCTTTCTCCCCGCCGAGACATGAGTGCCAAACCCTTTGTTTACCCTTTTGCGGGCACAGCCTCCTCGAAAGGACGCGCTAGATGGCGAGCCCCGCTCTGCCTTCCCGGCTGGCCCGCATCGACCTCGACGTGGTCGAGAAGTTCCTCGTCGCCGCGTTCATGGCGGTGCTCGCGGCTCGGCTGGTGCCGGTGGTGATCATGACCGGGGCGCTGCCGCCGGCGCTGCTGCTTGCGTCCGAGAGCCTGGTCGTGCTGTTCATCCTGCTGCGTCGACCGACCGAGGACATTTCCCGGCGCGGGCTCGACTGGCTGCTGGGACTTGCCGGCACGCTGCTGCCGTTGCTGGCGATCGCGCCGCAGGGCCCGCCGCTGCTGCCGCTGCTCGCCTGCGAGGCGCTGATGATTGCGGGCTTCCTGCTGCAGCTCTCGGCCAAGCTGACGCTGCGGCGCAGCTTTGGCGTCGTCGCCGCCAATCGCGGCGTCAAGGCGAACGGACCGTACCGGCTGGTCCGCCACCCGATGTATGCCGGCTACGCGCTCACCCATGTCGGCTTCCTGCTGTCCGGGCCGGTGCTGTGGAACGTGGCCATCTATGGCATTACCCTGTTCGTCGCGGTGCGCCGCATCCTCGCCGAGGAGCGGGTGCTGCGCGAGGACGAGCGCTATCGCGAATTCGCCGCGCGGGTACGCTACCGCCTCCTGCCGGGCCTGTTCTGAGCAATGAACTTCCTCGCCGACCTGTTCGATTTCCGCCTGTTCCTGCTCGCGGCGATCCTGTTCATCCCGCTAGAACGGCTGCTCGGCGTCCGCCGCGAGCAACAGTTATTGCGCGCTCACTGGCAGGCGGACCTGGTCTACGTGTTCGTCAACGGTGTCATCATTCGTCTCGGCCTCGTCGGCCTGGTCGCGCTCACCCTGGTCACCAGCCGCTTCGCGGTTCCAGAGAGCCTGACACAGGCGATCGCAGCGCAGTCGCTCTGGCTGCAATTCGTCGAGGTGGTGTTGCTTGCCGATCTCGGCTTCTACTGGGCGCACCGCGTCTTCCACGCCGTGCCGGCGCTGTGGCGCATCCACCGCGTCCATCACAGCATCGAGGAGCTGGATTGGTTGGCCGCGGCGCGGGTCCACCCCTTGGACCAGATCCTCACCAAGGGCGCCTCGCTGCTGCCCGCTTTCGCGCTCGGTTTCTCAGAGACCGCGATCGCCCTGTTCGCGATCCTCTACCATTGGCACTCGCTGCTGTTGCACGCCAATCTGGGCTTCGGCTTCGGGCCGCTGTCGCGGCTGATCGCCTCGCCCGCCTTCCACCGCTGGCATCATTGCCGCGACGAGGAGGCGTGGGACAAGAATTTCGCCGGCCAGCTCTCGCTGTGGGATTTCCTGTTCGGCACAGCCTATTTGCCAGCTGGCCGCAGGGCCGAGCGGTTCGGCATCGGCGAGCCGATGCCGGCCGGTTACCGGGCCCAGCTGCTCGCGCCCTTCAGAGCGCCGGGTAGCGCAGCCGCCCGAGGAAGCGGCTGAGCGAGGGAAGCCGCTCGCGCGTCCCGCGCCAGCTCGCCTTGAACTTCTCGAAGCGCATCACGTCGTCGATCCGCCGGTCGAGAAACGCCTTCGTCTCGAGCAAATCCTCGCTTTCGTCGTCGAGGAAGACGAGACAGGTGGTGCCATAGACGCCGATCAATATCGCGCGCTTGCTGTAATGGTTGAAATCGGTGGCACGATCGCCGGCCAGCCGCCACATCCGGTCGGCCGCGCGCCAGGCGAGCCGCGTCGCCGCGAACGCATTTTGCGGCATCGCCAGGATCGCCAGCGCCCGCCGCAGTGCCTCGCGATGCGGCCGCATCGCCTCCAGCCGGTAGAGCACGAAACGCGCGATCCGCTCTCGGATCTTGATCGACTTCACCGTCTCCGGCGGGAAAGCGGCGATCATCGCCCGGTCGATCGAGTCGAACCAGGCGGCGATCATCTCGACGTCGCCGGGGAAAGCGAGCCGCGCCCGCTCGGCCGGCACGCCGAGCTCGCAGGCGGCCATTGCCAGCGCCGCTACGGACCAGCCGTCGAACGCGGCGTGACCCGGCAGCAGCGGCGCAAGCGCGTCGCGCAATTGATCGAGGTTCATGTCGGCCGGGCCGGTCATGCGTGTGGTCAATGAGCCGCGGCGGCGGCGGTTGCAACCGGCCGTGGGGGGAGCCGGATCATCACCAGGGCCGCACAGATCAGGCCTGCGCCGAGCAGGTCCGCGCCCGACAGCGCCTCGCCGTGCGCGAGCCAGCCGATCGCTGCCGCCGCCACCGGCTGGATCAGGAAGGCGAGGCCGACGACGACCGGCGACAGCTTTCCGATCGCCCAGACCAGCAGGCCCTGGCCGACCAGCTGGCTGCCGATCGACAGCAGAATAAGCGGCGTCCAGTCGCCGGGCAGAATGCGTTCGCCGAGCATCGCCGCGAAGGCGAGCAGCGGCAGGGTGCCGGCCATTGTGGCGATCGCCAGCACCGGCCAGGCCCGCATCGTGCGGCGGGCACGATCGACCGCGACGAGGTAGAGAAAGTAGAGAATTCCGGCGAGCAAGGCGAGCAGATCGCCGCTGAAATTGCGCCACGACATTTCCAGGCGGCCGCCGAGTAGCAGCAGCGTGCCCGCCGCTGCCATCAGCAGCGCGGCCGCCTGCCCCGGCCGCGGCAACGCCCGCAACAGCACGAAGCCGTAGATTGCGAACAGCAGGCTCGCGAAATTGCCGAAAAGGGTCGCATTCGCCATCCGCGTCATCAATATGCCCGCGTGCCAGGCGGCGAGGTCGGCGGCGAAGAAAAGGCCCCCGAGCGCGACCGCGGCGATGAGCCACGGCGTAGCCGTGCCGGGGCGGTGGTGGCGCCAGCCGAGCCAGGCGATGAACGGCAGCGCCAGCGCCAGCCGCCAGAAGGCGGCAGAAACCGGGCCGACGTCGGCGAGGCGCACCAGCCAGGGGCCGGCGGCGAGACAAAGGTTGGCGACGACGAGGCCGGCGAAGGCGAGCCCCACGCCGCGGCCGGCGGGCGCCGCCTCGCTCACGCCAGCGCCTGCTTCACCGCCAGTAGGGCCAGCGCCGCTTTGGCGGCATCGCCCCCTTTGTCCTTATTCCCTCGATCAGCTCGTTCCCACGCCTGCGCCTCGGTCTCGACGGTGAGGATGCCGTTACCGATCGCCAGGCCTTGCAGCGTCAGGTCCATCAGGGCGCGGGCGCTCTCGCCGGCGACGATCTCGAAATGGTGGGTTTCACCGCGGATCACCGCGCCCAGAGCGACGAAGGCATCGTAACGGCCGCTGCGCGCGGCAAGCGCGATCGCGCCCGGGATTTCGAGCGCCCCGGGCACCGACAGGGTTTCGTGGGCGTGGCCATCGGCCTCGAGCGCGGCCCGGGCCCCGGCGAGCAGCAGGTCGCTCAATTCGGCGTAGAAGCGGGCCTCGACGATCAGGACGTTCGCCATCTCAGGCCGCGTTCGGGATCGGGCGCTCGTCGACGATTGCCAGCCCATAGCCGGCCAGCGCCACCGGCGTGTGGTGGCTGTTGGTCAGCAGGATCATGTCGTGGACGCCCAATGCCGCGAGGATCTGGGCGCCGACGCCGTAATCGCGCAATTGCTCCGGATCGTTCGGCGGTGTTTCGCCCGCGCGGGTCCTCAACGCCCGGCTGAGCGCGTCGGGCACCGGCCGGTTGATGCCGACGATGACTCCGCTGCCTGCCTCGGTGATTGCCTTCATCGCGCCCTCCAGCAGGCCGCCGCGCGGCCCGGCCTCGGCAAAGGCGTCGGCGAACAGACTCAAGGCGTGCATCCGCACCAGGGTCGGCCGGTCAGGATCGATCGTCCCCTTGACCAAGGCGATCTGCTCGACCCCCGAGGCCTTGTTCAGGAAGGTCTTGGCGATCCATTCGCCGCCCCAGCGGCTGACGAAGCGCGCCTCGGCGGTCTGCTCGACCAGCCGGTCCTTGCTCAGCCGATAGGCGATGAGGTCGCGGATGGTGCCGATCCGGAGATTGTGCAGCTGCGCGAACGCCATCAAATCGTCCATTCGCGCCATGCTGCCGTCCTCGCGCAGGATTTCGCAGATCACGCCTGAGGGATTGAGCCCGGCGAGCCGCGCGACATCGACCGCCGCCTCGGTGTGGCCGGCGCGCACCAGCACGCCGCCGTCGCGCGCCATCAAAGGAAACACATGGCCCGGCGTCGCGAGGTGCTCCGCGCCCTTCGCGGCATCGATCGCGACCGACACGGTGCGGGCGCGGTCGGCGGCGGAAATGCCGGTGGTCACCCCTTCGCGCGCTTCGATCGAGATGGTGAAGGCGGTCTCGAGCCGGCTGTCATTATGGCGCGGCATCAGCGGCAGCGCGAGCTGCTCGACCCGCTCGCGGCTCAGCGCCAGGCAGATCAGGCCGCGGCCGTGCCGGGCCATGAAGTTGATCGCGTCGGGCGTCGCCATCTGCGCCGGAATGACGAGATCGCCCTCGTTCTCGCGGTCCTCGTCATCGACCAGCACGAACATGCGACCGTTGCGCGCCTCGTCGATGATCTGCTCGGCGCTCGCCATCACCCCGCGGCGGCCGGCGGCGAGGAAGCGCTCGAGCTTGAGCAGGGTGTCGGCGGTCGGGTTCCACTCGGGATCGCCGAGCTTGCGCAACGAATTGGGATGGAGGCCGGCGGCGCGTGCGAGGCCGGCGCGGCTGACCTCGCCGGCGGCGACGATCTCGCACAGGCGGTCGATCAGGATCGTGCTCATCGAGGCGCGTTATCACACCAAAATGTGGTGCGCCAAGGGTTCCTCACACTGTGCCGTGATTATCCCCTTGGCGGAAGGGGATAAGCGGGCACTGTGCTGGCACGGGAATCGAGCAGACGTGCGAGATAGCGGGTTATCAGGTCGATTTCGAGGTTCACCATGTCACCCGCCGCGAACATCGCGGTGGTGTCGCGGGTGTGAGGAATGATGGTGATGCCGAACTCGACGCCACTCTCCGTGTCCTCGACCTGCGTGAGGGTGAGCGAGACGCCGTTGACCGCGATCGAGCCCTTTTCGGCGAGGTAAGGAGCGAGACTGCGCGGCGCCTGGATGGTGACGCGCAACGAATCGCCGTCGGGAACGGCCCCGGTGACGGTACCGACTCCGTCGACATGACCGGTGACTATGTGGCCACCCAGCTCATCGCCCACTTTTAGCGCGCGTTCGAGGTTGAGATGGCGACCTTTCGTCCACATGTCGGTTGCGGTGCGGGCCTGCGTTTCGGGCGTCACGTCGACCGCGAACCAGCCCGGCCCCTTGTCGACCACGGTCAGGCAGACGCCCGAGCAGGCGATCGACGCGCCGAAATCGATGCCGCCAGTTTCGTAGCCGCACTGGATCCTGATCCGACCGCCTTGCGGCTCGACCGCCTCGATGCGGCCGATATCGGTGACAATTCCGGTGAACATCAGTGGGTCCGCTCGTAGATTTCGAGCCGGTCGCTGCCAAGCGCGCACGTTTCGACCGGCCGCCAACGGCCATGGGCCTGGGCGACGCTTTCCAGCCCCAGATCGTTGATCGCCGCCACGCCGGCGCCGAGCACGATCGGCGCGCGATAGACGAGCAGCCGATCGACGAGATCGGAGGCGAGAAAGGCGGTGGCGGCGCCCGCGCCTCCTTCGACCAACAGCTCGTTGGCGTCATGAAGCCCGAACACGTCTGCGGGCGCCGCCAGCCGGGTCCAGCCGTCGGGTGCCTCGCCGCCCGTCAACACAGCGCGGCGCGGCGAGAAATGCTCGAGTCCTTCCTGGCGAACGTCGAGTCTCGGCCGGTCACGCTCGAGCGTCCCGCGCCCGACCAGCACCATGTCGGCGCGGGCCCGTTCTGCATGGGCATGGGCCCGCGCTTTCTCGCCGGTGATCCATTGGCTCTCGCCCGAGGCCAGCGCGATTTGGCCATCGATCGACTGCGCCAGCTTGAGCGTCACCAATGGCCGGCCCCGCTCGATGCGGCTGAAAAAGCCGGCCATCGAGCGGCGCGCCGCGTCCTCGCAAGGTCCGGTCTCGACGTCGACCCCGGCGGCGCGCAGCCGTTCCAGCCCCTTGCCGGCGGTGCGCGGATCCGGATCGGCGATCGCGGCGACCACCCGCGCGGGCCGGGCGGCAATGATGAGATCGCAGCAGGTCGGGCCGCGCTCGCTCTCATGGGCGCAGGGTTCGAGCGAGACATGGATCGTCGCTCCTGCTGCGCGCTCGCCCGCTTCCTCGAGCGCCACTGCCTCTGCGTGGGGCCGGCCGCCGGCCGCGGTCCAGCCGCGGCCGACCGCCTCGCCGTCCTGGACGATGATGCAGCCGACATGGGGGTTGGGCGCAGTGAGGCCGTGCGCGCGTTCGCCTAGCGCGATCGCCTCTTCCATCCAGCGCGTATCGTTCAAATGCCGAGCCGTCGCAGCGCCTGATCGGCCTTGCGAAACTGTTCCTGTCGCTCGGCCTCGCGCCGTCGTCTCTCGCGCAGGTCCGCCTGCTGCTTGGCTTTGATCTCCGCGTCGCTGCGGTTGGCCGGCCAGCTGTTGATGTAGGTGATGGTGTAGGCCGGGCGGACGTTTGTGCGCGAATCGAGATAGAAGGCGACCAGGATGGCGATCGGGATCAGTACCGCCATCGTCGCCGCGAAATATTGGTGGCGCGGCCGATCTCGCCAGAAGGCGCGCAGATCGTTCCACAGGAATCGCGGCGAGGCCGGTTTCAGCATCGCCGCACAAATAGGCGAGGCGTCGTCGAGCCGCCAGCCTTAGGCGGAATCGGTCAGGCGAAAGTAGACACTAAGCGTCTTGCGGCTCTCCACCGGCCGACCGTCGAGCGTCGCCGGCCGGAACCGCCAGCGCGAAAGCGCATGGCGCCCGGTCGCCTGCCAGAATGCGTCGCTGGTGGCGCTCAATCGCTCGACGTCGCGCACCCGTCCGTCGGGGCCGATCGTCACGCGCAACCGTACCATGCCTTCGCGCTGGGCGCGGTGCTCGATCGGCGGATAGGTCGGCTGCACCGAAGCGGCGTAGCGGGGATCGAACTGAGCCTCGACCCGCACCGGATCCGTTATCGGCTCTGGCGACGCCGGAGGGTCGATGGTGCCGGCGCCGGGAAGGTGCGGCAGCGGGTCAAAAGTCGGACCCGGAAGCGGAAAGGGTATGGGCACCGGCGTTGGTGCCGGCGCCGGCGACGAGCGCTCACCGCTCGGAGGCGGTGATACCGGTGCCGGATCCGGGGGAAGCTCGATCAGGTCAATTTCGATCGGGCCGCGCCGATCGATGACGTGAATCGCAGCGGGGGCCAGGGCCAGCGCAGCCAAGGCAGCGCCATGGAGTGCGATCACCAAGCCTAACTTGGTTGGGCTCGTCGTTCGGCGATCGAGAAAGGTTTCGGCGGCCATCGTCCCTCTCCTCCAAAGTGTAATAGTATATCATAACGAAAGAGTCGGCAATGAGTTTCGCTTCACTCCGCGGCCGCGCGCAATCGCGCCGCCGCCTCGTCGCGGCCGATCAGCGGCAACAGCACCGCCATTTCCGGACCGCTGTCGCGGCCGGTCAGCGCCCTCCGCAGCGGCTGGAACAGCGCCCTGCCGGCGCGGCCGGTGTCGGACTTCAGCCGATCGACCAGCTGCGGCCAGGGCGGCTCGGTCCAGTCGAGCGATTCGGCGACCGCGGCCGCGGCGTCCAGGAACTCGCGATCCTCCGGCAGCGACGGCGCGGCGACATGGCCGTGCAGCACGTCCCACCAGTCGGCCGCCTCGGCGACGTTGCGCAAATTGGGCCGGATCGCCAGCCAGTCCGCCTCCTTCAGCCCGCTGGGCAGCCGTTCTTGTACCGCGTCGAACGGCAGCTGGTGGACGGTGCGGGCGTTGAGATCGGCCAGTTCCTGCATGTCGAACCTGGCCGGCGCCCGGCCGAAGGTCGCGAAATCGAAGCCCGCCATCAGCGGCTCCATGTCGGCAACCGGCTCGACCGGCAGGCTGGTGCCGATCCGCGCCAGTTTGGCGAGCAGGGCAATGGGCTCGATGCCGGCCTCCCGGATTTCCGCGACGCCGAGCGATCCCAGCCGCTTCGACAATTTTCCGTCGCCGCCGGTCAGCAGCGCCTCGTGGGCGAAAGCCGGCGCCGGCCCCCCCAAGGCCGCGTGCATCTGCAGCTGCAGGCCGGTGTTGGTGACATGGTCCTCGCCGCGCATCACGTGGGTGATGCCCATTGCGATATCGTCGACGACGCTGGGCAGCATGTAGAGCCAGCTGCCATCCTCGCGCCGGATCACCGGATCGCTGATCCGCGCCGGGTCGATATGCTGTTCACCTCGGATCAGGTCGCGCCATTCGATCGGCGCGTGGTGATCGAGCTTGAAGCGCCAGTGTGGCTTGCGCCCCTCTGACTCGAGCCTGGCGCGCTCGACTTCGCTCAGCCTCAGCGCGGCGCGATCGTAGACCGGCG
Source organism: Sphingosinicella sp. (assembly GCA_052386895.1). Taxonomy (GTDB): domain Bacteria; phylum Pseudomonadota; class Alphaproteobacteria; order Sphingomonadales; family Sphingomonadaceae; genus Allosphingosinicella. The sequence goes on along the minus strand of JBQTJR010000046.1, from coordinate 36,467 downwards.
GCTTGCCGCGCCCGAGCAGCACCTTGCGCTTGAGCTCCAGCTCCTGCGCGGTTTCGTATGCCGGGTAGGCACGGCCCGCTTCCGCGAGCCGCGCCAGCGCCGCTTCGTAAGTCTCGAAACGCTGCGACTGGCGCGCCTCGTCATCGGGCTCGAGCCCGAGCCAGCCGAGGTCGTCGCGAATCGCCTCGACGAACTCCTCGCGGCTGCGCTCGCGGTCTGTGTCGTCGATCCGCAGCAGGAAGCGCCCACCCTGCTGGCGCGCCCACAGCCAGTTGTGGAGCGCGGTGCGGATATTGCCGACGTGCAGCCGGCCGGTCGGCGACGGCGCGAAGCGGGTGACGACGCTCATTTGCGTCTGGGCTCTATGGCCCGCTACCCGCCCCGGCAACTGGGTTGCCTTGGAGCCGAGGCGTCGCCACAGCGCGCGCGATGAAGCTGATGGCGGGCAATTCCAATCCGGCTCTGGTGCAGGCGATTGCCGACTATCTCGAACTGCCGATCACCGCGGCGAGCGTGCGCCGCTTCGCCGACGAGGAAATCTTCGTCGAGATCCAGGAGAATGTCCGCGGCGAGGACGTGTTCCTGGTCCAGTCGACCTCCTACCCGGCCAACGACAATCTGATGGAACTGCTGATCTGCATCGACGCATTGAAGCGCGCGTCGGCGAAAAGGATCACCGCCGTCTTGCCCTATTTCGGCTATGCCCGGCAGGACCGAAAGCCCGGGCCGCGGACGCCGATCTCGGCCAAGCTGGTCGCCAACCTGATCACCATCGCCGGCGCCAACCGCGTGCTCTCGGTCGACCTCCATGCCGGCCAGATCCAGGGCTTTTTCGATATCCCGACCGACAATCTCTACGCCGCGCCGGTGATGTCAGCCGACATCAAGGCGCGCTTCGGCGGCCGGGCGATCACCGTTGTCTCGCCTGACGTAGGCGGCGTGGTGCGCGCCCGCGCGCTGGCAAAGCGGCTCGACAACGCGCCACTGGCGATCGTCGACAAGAGGCGCGAGCGGCCCGGCGAATCGGAAGTGATGAACATCATCGGCGAGGTCGAGGGCCGCTGCTGCATCCTCATCGACGACATCGTCGATTCGGCGGGCACCTTGTGCAACGCCGCCGCCGCATTGAAGCAGGAGGGCGCCGAGGAGGTCGTCGCATACTGCACCCACGGCGTGCTGTCGGGCGGCGCGGTCGCGCGGGTCGATTCTTCGCCGCTGGGCGAGCTGGTGATCACCGACACCATCGCCGCGCAGGAAGCGGCCGATGCGAGCAAGAAGATCCGCGTGCTGACCATCGCGCCGTTGCTCGGCGAAGCGATCAACCGGATTGCCGATGAAAGCTCCGTTTCGAGTCTGTTCGACTAGATGGCCGGCTCAAGCGGCGAGCGCCAGCTCCGGCTCGTCGTCGTTGCGCGGCCCCGTCTCGAGCGTCTCGACGGCCATCGGAATGCGCGGGTTCGGCACGACCCAGCGGGTGATCGCGACCAGCAGGCCGGCGCCGACATAGCCGCCGATCGCCGCTGCCGGGCTCCAGAACAGCAGCAGCGCGAACGCGACCCGCAGCAAATTGGGATTGAAGCGGAGATCCTCGCCGAGCGCCTCGCAGACGCCGAAGAAAGTGTCGTCGCGGGCGAAAACCGAAGGCTGAAAAGTCTGCATTGCTAACTCCATCGACCGGGCGGACCATCCACCCCACACGAAGCTTTCAGCAGGGACCGTGCCAGAATGGGTTTTGCGCCTTTTTTCGAAGGCTTATCCGAAAAACGAGGCGGCTGAGGCGGCCCATCGATGTGGTCGGTCCACCAAGAATTGGGAAATCCCGCCGGCTTCAGGTGGAATAGACCCAGACGCCGGCGCGCCCCTTGTCTTTGGGCCGGGCGCCCCATATAGGCGCGGTCCTTCCAGCTACTGGAAAAAAGACGAACGGCCCGGCCGATAGGGCTGCCGTGGCGGTTCGAAATGCTCGCAAAGGAGTCGAAATGCCCAAGCTCAAGACCAAGAGCGGCGTCAAGAAGCGCTTCAAGCTCACCGCCACCGGCAAGGTGAAGCACGGAGTCGCCGGCAAGCGCCACCGGCTGATCAGCCACAACGCCAAGTATATCCGCCAGAACCGCGGCACCACCGTCCTCGCCGACGCCGACAGCAAGACGGTGAAGCTGTGGGCGCCCTACGGCCTGAAGTAGGAGGCGGAAGATGGCACGAATCAAACGCGGCACCACCACTCGCGCCAAGCACAAGCGGATCCTCGAACAGGCGAAGGGCTATTACGGCCGCCGCAAGAACACGATCCGCATCGCCCGCCAGGCGGTCGAGAAGGCCGGCCAGTACGCCTATCGCGACCGCAAGGTGAAGAAGCGCAGCTTCCGTGCGCTGTGGATACAGCGGATCAACGCCGCGGTCCGCGCCGAGGGGCTGACCTACGGCCAGTTCATCCACGGGCTGAAGCGCGCCGGCGTCGATCTCGACCGCAAGGTGCTCGCCGACCTGGCGATGCACGAGGGCGAGGCCTTCAAGGCGATCGTCGCGCAGGCACGCGGCGCGCTGGCCCAGGCCTAGAGGCGCGGAGCAAAAACGCGAACGGTCGGCGCGGCAGCCGGGCGTTCGCTTGCCGTTTGCGCGCGAGGGACGTGCGGCGAACAAAATACCGGCTTCAATTCCCGCCCTCTGGGACGGCGCCAGCCCGCGCGGCATAAAATCGTGGCGAGATTTGCTGCGCTGGCGCTTGCTCAAGGTCGGCAGCCGGTCGCCGACCCGAAACCTGGCCCGGGCGGTTGCGCCGGCGGACGTCGGAAATCCCTGCCTGATTAGGCCGCTACCTTGCGCGTGAACTGCGCCGCCTCGGTAGACTCGGCCAGCGCCATCGTCGACGACTCGCCCTCGGCGACCGCCTCGGCGACCAGATCGAAAAAGCCAGTGCCGACCTCGCGCTGGTGCCGAGTAGCGGTATAGCCGCGGGTTTCGGCGGCAAACTCGGCCTGCTGCAATTCGCTGTACGCGATCATGCCGCGATCGCGATAATCGCTCGCCAGCTCGAACATGCCGAGATTGAGAGCGTGAAAGCCGGCGAGGGTGACGAACTGAAATTTGTAGCCCATTGCGCCGAGTTCGCGCTGGAATTTCGCGATCGTATCGCGATCGAGCCTGGCCTCCCAATTGAAGCTCGGGGAGCAATTATACGCCATCATCTTGCCGGGCCAGGCGCGCTGAACCTCCTCCGCAAAGACCCGCGCTTCCTGAAGGTTGGGGTGACTGGTTTCCCACCAAAGCAGGTCGGCATGGGGCGCGAAGGCGATGCCGCGCTTGATGCAGTGCCGCAATCCGGTTCCTTCCTTCAGACGATGAAAGCCCTCAGCGGTACGCTCGCCGGTGAGGAATTCCTGATCCCGCTCGTCGACGTCCGAAGTGATCAGCTTGGCGCTCTCGGCATCGGTGCGGGCGATCAGGATCGTCGGCACCCGGCAAACGTCGGCAGCAAGCCGCGCGGCATTAAGATTGCGGATATGCGCCTGGGTCGGAATCAGCACCTTGCCGCCGAGATGGCCGCACTTCTTTTCGGCGGCGAGCTGGTCCTCGAAATGAACGGCTGCCGCGCCCGCTTCGATATAGGCCTTCATGATCTCGAAGCAGTTGAGCGGTCCGCCGAATCCGGCTTCGGCGTCGGCGATGATTGGCACCATCCAGTCACGGCTGGCACCGCCTTCGCTATGCTCGATCTGGTCGGCGCGTTGGAGCGTCCGATTGATTCGCCGGCACAGCTCGGGCCCGGCATTGGCCGGATAGAGCGACTGGTCGGGATACATCGCACCCGCCGTGTTGGCATCGGCCGCGACTTGCCATCCTGACAGGTAAATGGCCTTCAATCCCGCCCGGACCATTTGCATCGCTTGGTTGCCGGTGACGGCTCCGAGGGCGTGAACATAAGCCTCGCTGTTGAGCATTTCCCACAGACGGCTCGCGCCATGGCGGGCGAGCGTGTGTTCCACCGTCATCGTACCGCTTAGCCGTTCGACATCGGCCGGCCAGTAAGGACGCCGAATGCCTTCGAAACGGTCCCGCGGGGTGAGAACGATGCGGTCGAAGTCGCTCATGATTGCCTCGCTTTCCCCGCCTTTTGAACCTGGTCGAGCCGCCGACGCAGTCCTTAAAGGGTCGCTTTGTCACAAATTGACTTGTGATTAGCGTAAAATCGTGACTTTCTGCCTGAGTGGCGACGGGGAAGCTCTATGTCGGCGGCAAGCTGCGGCGGCTGCGCCGGGAACTTGGTCTCAACCAGAGCGCCATGGCGACCGAAATCGGCGTTTCACCGTCTTATCTCAATCATCTCGAGCGCAACCAGCGGCCGGTCACGGCGCAGGTGCTGCTTCGCCTCGCTGAGGCCTATGACCTCGACCTCAAGAGCTTCGCCGTCGAGGGCCCGGACGGGGCTGGCCCCGAGCAAATGGCCGAAATCCTGGCCGACCCGATGTTTGCCGACCTTGGCATCCCGCGCTTCGAGCTGCTCGAAGTCGCCCAGAATGCGCCGTCCATCGCTGCCGCGCTATCGCGGCTATACTCCGTCTACACCGAGATGCGGCGACCGCCCCGTGAAGGGGAAAACGAAGCCGGCGACACGCGCTCCCCCATGTCGCCCGAAGGCTGGGTGCGCGACTTCATCCAGGCGCAGCGCAATCATTTCCCCTATCTCGAGGAAGCGGCGGAAACCCTGGCGGGAGCGCTGGGCGGTCCGCTGGCGATCGGCGAGTCGCTGCGTCGGCGACTGAAGGAAGGCTATGGCGTCGAGGCGCGCGCGGTTTCGCCCGAGGTGCTCGATGGCGCCAGCCAGCATTATGACCTTCATCGCAAGCGGCTGATGCTGTCGCAGCTTCTGCGGCCCGAGAGCCGCATCTTCAGCCTGGCCTACCAGGTCGCCCTGATGGAGTTCCGGCCACTTCTCCTGCGAATGATCGACGCCGCGGCGCCGCCCGACCTGCCGACCCGTCGCCTGCTGCACGTGAGCTTCGCCAATTACGCCGCGGGGGCGATGCTCATGCCATACCCGAATTTCCTGCAATCGGCCGAGCAGCACCGCTACGATATCGACCGGCTTTGCGGCGAGTTCGGCACCAGCGTGGAGCAGGTCGCGCATCGGCTGACGACGCTCTCCAGGACCGGTGCCAAGGGCGTCCCGTTCTTCCTGCTTCGGGTCGATGCCGCCGGGAACATATCGAAACGCTTTGCCGGCGAGGCTTTCCCGTTTTCGCGCTTCGGCGGCACCTGTCCGCGATGGAACCTCCACGCCACCTTCCAGACCCCCGGGCGGGTGGTGACACAGATGGTCGAAACTCCGGATGGCGAGCGCTTTTTCACGATCAGCCGCACCGTCGAGCGCGCGGTACGGCTCGATCCGCGCGAGGACAGCTCGCTTGCCATCGGCCTTGGCTGCAACGCCGAATATGCCGCGCGCATCGTCTATAGCGATGGTACCAACCTTAACCGGCCGCAGGTGACGCCGATCGGACCGGCCTGCGCTATCTGCCCGCGGGTCGATTGCCCGCAACGCGCCGCGGCGCCTGCCGGCCGCACGCTCTCCGTCAGCGAAACGCGCAAGACGATTTCTCCCTATCCATTCCTCGGGTGAAAGGCCGGCGAGCCAGCCGCTTCAATCGCGGCGGAAACTTATCTAGGGCCGTTTCATGGTGAGGGAGCGCAACATCGAGGACGAGTGGTTCGCTCGCATTGGCCGCGCGGAGACCCTCGCGGCGCTCGAGGCCGAACGCGTTACCCTGCTCGGCAAGCAGGGCGCGGTCACGACTTTGCTGAAATCGCTGGGCGCGATGAGCCCGGAGCAGCGCCAGCAAGAAGGCCCCAAGATCCACGCGCTCCGCGAGCAGGTCAGCGAGGCCATCGCCCGCCGCAAGCAGGCGCTCGAGAGCGAGGCGCTGGAAGCTTCGCTGGCCGCCGACAAATTCGACATGAGCCTGCCGGTCGCGCCACCGCCGCTCGGCACCATCCACCCGGTCAGCCGGGTGATGGAAGAGCTGGCGGAGATATTTGCCGATCTTGGCTTCTCGGTCGCCACCGGCCCGGAGATTGAGGACGACTGGCACAATTTCACCGCGCTCAACATCCCCGAGACCCACCCGGCGCGGGCGATGCACGATACCTTCTATTTCGCCCAAGGGGGTGAAGGCGATCGCCAGATGCTGCTGCGCACCCACACCTCGCCGGTGCAGATCCGGCTGATGCAGTCGCAGCCGCCGCCGATCTACGCGATCATGCCGGGGCGCACCTACCGCTCCGACAGCGACGCCACCCACACGCCGATGTTCCACCAGGTCGAGGGGCTGGTGATCGACCGCGCCATCACCCTGGGCCACCTCAAATGGACGCTCGAAGCGTTCCTCACCGCCTATTTCGAGCGCGACGACATCGTGCTGCGGCTGCGCCCGTCTTATTTCCCGTTCACCGAGCCGTCGGCCGAGGTCGATGTCGGCTATCATTTCGAACAGGGGCGGCGGGTACTCGGCGGCACCGACCAGTGGATGGAGCTGTTGGGCTCCGGAATGGTCCACCCCCAGGTGATCGCCAATTGCGGCCTTGATCCCGACGTGTGGCAGGGCTTCGCGTTCGGCTGCGGCATCGACCGGCTGGCGATGCTCAAATATGGCATGGACGATCTGCGCGCCTTCTTCGACGGCGACCTGCGCTGGCTCAGGCACTACGGCTTTTCGCCGCTCGACGTGCCGACCCTGTCGACGGGAGTCGGCGCATGAAATTCACATATTCCTGGCTCCGCGACCATCTCGACACCGAAGCGGACGCCGCGGCGATCGCCGCGCGTCTGACCGCCATCGGGCTCGAGGTCGAAGCGCTGTCCGACCCGGCGGCGCGGCTGGCGCCGTTCATCGTCGCCGAGGTGATCGAGGCCGCACCGCACCCGCAGGCCGACAAATTGCAGGTGCTGAAAGTGAATACCGGCAGCGGCGAGGCGGTGCAGGTGGTGTGCGGCGCCGCCAATGCCCATGCCGGCATGAAGGGGGTGTTCGCCGCGCCCGGCACCTATGTCCCGGGCAGCGACCTTACCCTCAAGGTCGCCGCGATCCGCGGCGTCGAGAGCCGCGGCATGCTGTGCTCGATCCGCGAACTCGAGCTCGGCGACGAGCATGAAGGGATCATCGAGCTGCCCGCCGACGCGCCGGTCGGCGGTGCCTTCGCGCCTTATTACCGGCTCGACGATCCACTGTTCGACGTCGCAATCACCCCCAACCGTCCCGACGCGATGGGGGTCTATGGCATCGCCCGCGACCTTGCCGCCGCCGGGCTGGGTTCGCTGAAGCCGCTGCAGGTGCCGAAAATCGAAGGCGCCTTCCCCTGCCCGATCGAGATCCGCACCGACGATCCCGAGGGCTGCCCGGCCTTCTACGGCCGGGTGGTGCGCGGGCTTGCCAACCGGCCGTCGCCCGACTGGCTGCAGCGGCGGCTCCGCGCGATCGGCCAGCGGCCTATCAGCGCCCTGGTCGATCTCACCAATTATTTGATGCTGAGCTTCGCGCGGCCGCTCCACGTCTACGATCTCGCCAAACTCAACGGCCCGCTGGTCGCGCGCCGCGCCAAGGCCGGCGAGGAAATGGTGGCGCTGAACGGCCGCGCCTATCGGCTCGACGAGACGATGACGGTGATCGCCGACGGGACGCAAGTCCACGACATCGGCGGCATCATGGGCGGCGAGCATAGCGGCGTCACCGAGGCGACAACCGACATCGTCATCGAATGCGCCTATTTCGATCCCACCGCGATCTCGCGCACCGGCCAGCGGCTCGCCTTGGTCTCAGACGCCCGCGCCCGCTTCGAGCGCGGCGTCGATCCCGCCTTCCTCGACGCCGGGCTGGCGCTTGCTACCCAGATGGCGATCGAGCTTTGCGGCGGCGAGCCGAGCGCGGCAGTCCATGCCGGCCGGCCGCCGCTGGGGCCGCGCAGAGTCGCTTATCTACCGGCGCGCTGCCGCACCCTCGCCGGCATCGACCTTGCCGAGGACCGGCAGAAGGCGATTCTCGCTTCGCTCGGCTTCGGCATAAGTATCGGCGAAGACTGGCAAATCCGGATACCCTCGTGGCGTCCTGACGTCACCGGCGCCGCCGACATCGTCGAGGAAGTGGCGCGGATCGAAGGGTTCGAGCGAATCGAATCGACCCCGCTGCCGCGCCCGGCCGGCATCGCGCGGCCGACCGCGACCAACGCGCAAAGGCTCGAGCGCAAGGCGCGGCGGGCGGCGGCGGCGCGCGGCCTCAACGAGGCGGTTACCTGTAGCTTCATTTCCGAGGCCGAGGCGGAGCCGTTCTGCGGCTCGGCCAGGGTGCTCGCCAACCCGATCAGCGAAGAGATGAAGGCAATGCGCCCGTCGCTGCTGCCGAGCCTGCTCGGCGCTGCGCGGCGCAATCTCGACCGCGGCGCGTCGAGCGTGCGGCTGTTCGAGGTCGGGCATCGCTATCTTGGCGAATCCGAGCCGTTGACGCTGGCGCTGGTGCTCGCCGGCGAGCGCACCGGCCGCCACTGGCGGATAGGCCGTTCACAGCCGTTCGACGCGTTCGACGCCAAGGCCGATGCGCTGGCGGTGCTGGCCGCCGCCGGCGCGCCGGTCGAAAGCCTGCAGCTGATCGACGACGCGCCTTCCACCTATCATCCCGGCCAATCGGGGCGGCTGGCACTTGGCGCGAAGAATGTCCTCGCCGAGTTCGGCGCGCTGCACCCGGCGCTGCTGAAGAGGTTCGACCTCGAGCCGCCGGTGGTTGCCGCGGAGCTGTTCCTCGACGCGATCCCGGAGCGGCGCGCGGGCCGCCGCCGGCCGCATTTCACGCCGCCGCCGCTGCAGCCGGTGACGCGCGACTTCGCCTTTCTGGTCGACGCCGATCTCCCCGCCGACCTGCTGCTCCGCGCGGTCAGAGGCGCCAACCGCGATCATATTGTCTCGGTTACCCTGTTCGACCTGTTCACCGGCCACGGCGTGGCGGAGAGCAAGAAGTCGATGGCGATCGAGGTGGTGCTGCAGCCCGCGGAGCGCAGCTTCACCGACGAGCAGCTGCAGGCGATCTCGGCGCGCATCGTCGCCGCGGCGGCGAAGCTGGGCGCCGAGCTGCGGAGCTAGTTCAGCGCGTTGATCGCGGCGTGGACGCGCGCCTCGATTTCGTCGCGCGGCAGCCCGGGGGGGATCGGCTCGCCGAAGCGCATGGTCACGATCCCCGGCCGCTTCACGAACCGCCGGCGCGGATAGAGCCGGCCGCTGTCGAGCGCGACCGGCACCACCGGCAGCCCGAGCGCGCGGTAGAGACCAGCAAAGCCCGGCTGCAGCGGCGGCCGCTCGCCGTGGGCGACCCTTGTCCCCTCGGGAAAGATGACGATCGGCCGCTTCTCGGCCTTTGCAGCCGCGGTGGCGCGCATCATCCGCCTTAGTGCTGTCGCCCCGGCGGCGCGATCGACCGGGATCATGCCATAGCTGCGAACCGCCCGGCCCCAGAGCGGGATCTGCGCGAGCTCGCGCTTCAGCACCACCATCGGCCGCTTGAGCACCAGCACCGTCTCCAGCGTCTCGAACATCGATTCGTGCTTGAACGCGACCAGCACCGCGCCCCTTGGCACCTCTCCCTCGATGCGGGTGCGGATGCCGAGCACCGCCGCGGCAAGCCGGCGATGGAAAAGCGCCCAGCCGTCGGCCCAGCGGCGCAGCGCCTCCTGGTGGGTGAAGCTGAGCAGGGCCGCGACCAGCACCGCCGCCACCGTCGCCGGATAGAAAATGAGGGCGAACAGCGCCGAGCGCAGAAGGCTCATCGAAGTCCCGGACTAGATGCCGGCCAGGTCGCCGATTCGCGCGAGCAGGTAGTTGTTATATTCGCGGTAGATCGCGCGCAGGTCAGGGTCGGTCGGGACGGCGTCGGAGACGATTGTCAGGTTGGGCGCGCGCCTGCGCACCTCGTAGCGGGCCCGCGGCATGTGCAGATCGTTGGTGACCAGCCGAATCGAGCGGACCCGCCTCTGCTCGACCCAGCGCGCGACCTGGTCGGCGTTGGAACGCGTGTCGACCGATTCCCGGTCGAGCGTGACGCAGCAGCGCAGCAGCTGCGGATCGACGCCGTGAGCGGCGGCGAGCTCGCCTGGGCGGACGATCGGGTTGACCCCCGAGATCAGCATTCGCCGCGACATACCCCGTTCGAGCAGGTCGAAACCGCGCTCGAGCCGGCCGCTGCCGCCGGTCAGCACGACGATGGCGTCGGTGCGGTCGTTGGCGGCCGGTTGCGGCAGCAGGAAGGCGAAGGCCGCGTAGCCGCCGACATAGAGCAGGATCGCCAGCGCGATCACGCGGGAGAGGAAGCGGATCATAGCATCCGCCCCAGCGCCCGCAGGATCGTCAGCCTCGCCACCAGCATCGCCAGCAGCACGCCGAATATCGGAATCGCCATCAACATCGCCCAACCTTGCGCCGGCAAGGCCGCGGAGCCAAGCAATTCCGAGCCCAAGGATGAGACACGTTCGCCGATCGCCAGCATCACGGCGGCGGCGAGCACGAAGCCGACGATGCCGCCGAACAGGGCGTCGAGCGCGATCCGGCTCTGGAACAGCCGCGCCACCTGCACGTCGGTCGCGCCCATCATGTGCAATATCTCGATGGTGTTGCGGTGCGTGTCGAGCGCCGCCCGCGCCGCCAGCACCACCGTCGCCGCAGTGGCGCCGATCATCAGCAGCACCAGACCCGCGGCCAGCCACTGCAAGGCGGTGATCAGGCCGGCAAGCGGCGCCAGCCAGCTACCATTGTCGTCGACCCGCGCCGCCGGCGCGACGCCGGCGATCGCCCGGCGCACCCGCTCGACGTCGCCGGGGCTTCGCGCCGCCAGGTCGACGTCGATCAGCGCCGGCACCGGCAGGTCCGCCTCGAGCACCCCAGCGCCGAGCCACGGCTCGAGCAGGGCCTCGATCTCGTCATCGCCGACCCGCGACACCGCGGCGATGCCGGGCAAGGTCCGCAACACGCCGACCGCGCCTTCTGCCTGCGCGTTGCGCAGCCGCGGATTGGCCTCCACCACCTGCACGGTAAGGCGGCCGCCGATCTGTTCCTCGAGGCGGCCGGCCGCGCCGGAAAGCGCCAGCCCGGCCGCGGCGGCGAGGATGGTAAGAAAGGTCATGATCGCGATCACCCAGGGCATCGGCCCGGCCAGCCGGCCCTCGGGTAGCAGGCCCCGCTCGGCTGTACCCAATCGGCGCGAGGCGGCCATTACAGTTCGGGCCGTCGCGGCGGGTGGCGCAGCGCACCGGTCGGGTCGGAGACCTGGCCGCGGTCGAGCCGCAGCATTTCGTGGCCCGGTACCCGCGCCAGCAAATGCAAATCGTGGGTGGCGACGATGACGGTGGTGCCGAGCTTGTTGAGCGAATCGAACAAATGCAGCAGCCGCAGCGCCATTTCTGGGTCGACATTGCCGGTCGGCTCGTCGGCAACCAGCAGCTGCGGCCGGCCGATCACCGCGCGGGCAATCGCCACCCGTTGCTGCTCACCGCCCGACAGCGTCGCCGGGCGAGCGCTGGCGCGGTCTGAGAGGCCGACCCAGGACAGCATCTCGTTGACCGGCGAGACCAGGTCCAGGTCCTGCACGCCGGCGACCCGCAATGGCAGCGCGACATTGTCGAACGCGGAAAGGTGCGAAACGAGGCGGAATTCCTGGAAGACGACGCCGATGCGGCGGCGGAAACCCGGCAGCCGCGAGCGCGGCATGGTGACGATGTCCTCGCCGAACAGGCGAATGAGGCCGCGGCTCGGTCGCAGCGCGAGGTAGAGCAGTTTCAGCAGGCTGGTCTTGCCGGCGCCTGAAGGCCCGGTGAGGAAATAGAAACCGCCTTCCCTCAGCGAGAAGCTGAGGTCGGAAAGGGTTTCCGCCCCCGTGCCGTAGCGCAGGCCGACATTCTCGAACTGGACGATCGCGCCCGAACCGTTCAGCCTCTTTCTCCTCGCTGTCCGCCTTCAGCCATGCACGGGCGCCGCTTGCGCTTCAAGCATCGCGCCTTGCGCGCGCCCGTTCAGCCATGCTTAGGCGTCGGTACGCGCTTTAGGGCCAGATCCGCCCCATGATCCTCTCCTGTCCATCCTGCCGCACCCGTTATGTCGTGCCCGACAGCGCGATCGGCGCCAGCGGCCGCAAGGTGCGCTGCGCCTCCTGCCGCTACAGCTGGTTCCAGGAAGCGCCGCGGCCGGCGCCGGTGTTCGTACCGACGCCGACGGCCTTCAGCCCGATGCCGCCGCGCCCGGCGCCCGCGGCCGAGCGCTGGAACGAGCCGCCGACGGTCGACCGCTGGTCAGCGCCGATGGCGCCGCCGCAGGACTATGAGCAGCCGGCCGAGCCTTCGGACTACCGTCCCCGCCGCAACCCGGCGCGGCTGTGGACGATCGCCGCGATCGTCGCCGCGTTGCTGATGGTCGGCGCGATCGTCGGCCTGCAATTCCTCGAGCTGCCCAGCGTCGGCCGCTCGATCGGCATCCCGGTGCAGAGCGCCGACGCGCTCAGCATCGTCGAGGAGAGTGCGCTCACCCGCCGGCTCGAGCGCGGCAACGATGTGCTCGAAGTCTCGGGCACGATCGTCAACCAGACCGACGAGATCCAGCGGCTGCCGCAGATCCAGGCCGAATTGAAGGATGGGCAGGGGCGGGTGGTCTATAGCTGGTCGATCGCGCCGCCGGTGCGCGAGCTGCAGCCGCGCGGACGAATCGCATTCCACAGCGCCAATGTCGGCATCCCGCGCGGCGGCCGCCAGCTCAGCCTGACGTTCGGGCCGATCGCCTGAACATCGGTCGCAGCTTCAGCACCCACGCCAGGCGCAGAAACTGAAGCAGGCCGGCGGCGAGCATGCCGAGCCCCAGCGCCAGCGCCAGCCCCTCGCCGCCCCATCCCTGCCGGAACAGCCACCAGCCGGTGCCGCCGCTGATCACGAAAAAGCCGATGATGCCGTTGATCCCGGCCCACACCTGCTCACCCAGCGAGCGCAGCGCCGAGCCGAAGACATATTGAAAGCCGTCGAACGCGAGAAATGACGCCATGGCGGCAAGCATTGCGGCGGCGATCGCCTGCACCTCGGCATCGTCCGAGAAGGGCCAGACAGCCTGCGGCGCGAAGATCACCAGCAAGACCGACAGGAGAGCGAGGATCGCGGCAGTGAGGCCGCCGGCAATCAGCGAGCGCGACCAGGCGGCATGCGACTCGCCGGCGCCGACCGCGTTGCCGACCCGCACGCCCGCGGCGGACCCCAGCCCCATGCACAAAGCGAAGCCGATATTGTGAATCGACAGCACGGCCTGGAAGGCGCCGGCGGTGGCGCTGCCAAGCTGGGTCGAGAGCGCCGTGAGCCAGGAAAAGCCGGCCAGCTCGAGCCCGGCGCCGAGCGCCGGCATCAGGCCGAACCAGGCGAGGGCCGGAATGCGCCCCAGCGCACGCCGCAAGGCGGCCCGGGACCAGTCATGGACGCCGCGCGCCGGCGCCTGCGGCAATGACCAGCACAAATAGAACATCATCAGCGCGCCGAGGCAGGAGGCGACCGTGGTCGCCAGCGCCGCGCCGACCGCGCCCCAGGCCGGAAAGCCGAGATGGCCGCCGACCCAGGCCCAGGCGAGCAGAGCATTGATCGGCAGCATCGCCAGATTGACCGTCATTACCCGCCGCGGCCGGGCGATGCCCTCGAGAAAGAAGGAGCAGGCGACGAGGACGAACTGGGCCGGGTAGGAAAGCGCCATCGCCCGCACCACCGCCGCCCCGGGCGCGAGCAAGGGGTCGGCGACGCCGATCGCCGCGAGCAGGCTGGCCGTCCGCGGCATCAGCACCGCCAGCACGATGGCGGCGAGTATGGCGCCGTAGAGGAGGCCGCTCCTCAGCACGTCGCCAGTCTCGCCCGGCCGCTTCGCCCCTTCGGCGCGGGCGACGAACACCAGCACGCCCGACAGCGCCGAGATCGCCATGACAATGGCGATGAAGGTGACGGTGCGGCTCGCCGCCAGCGCCGCCAGGTCGTCGGTGCCGTACTGGCCGACCACGACGACGTCGATCAGGTGCATCGCGGTCCAGTTGAGCGCGGTCAGAGTGATCGGCCAGGCGAGGCTGAGGATCAGCCGCGCCTCCGCTTTTACCCCTGCCCGGTTGTCGCTCATCGTCCCGCCCGATAGACGCGCGGCCAACGGCGAGAAAGCGATGAAGATCGGCATCCTCACCGGCGGCGGCGACGTCCCCGGCCTCAACGCCTGCATCCGCTCGGTGGTGCTGTCGGCCGACGATCTCGGCTGGCAGGTGGTCGGCTTCCGCCGCGGCTGGGAGGGCGTTACCGGCATGGACCCGGGCGATGCCGCCAGCGTCGCGGCCCACAGCCTCGACCTCAACCGCGAGCGGGTGCGCGGCATCGATCGCACCGGCGGCACCATCCTCCACACCTCGCGCACCGACCCGCGCACGATTCCCGGCGGCGACCGTACCGGCCACGTCCTCGAGGTGATCGAGCGATTGGGCATAGAGGCGATGATCACGTTGGGCGGCGACGGCACGTTGCGCTTTTCCGCCCACCTGGCCGAGCAGGGGGCCAGGGTGATCTCGGTGCCCAAGACGATGGACAACGACGTTTTCGGCACCGATTACTGCATCGGCTTCTCGACCGCGGTCAGCCGCTCGGTGGCGGCGATCAACGCGCTGAGGACGACGATCGAGAGTCACGAGCGGATCGGCGTCGTCGAATTGTTCGGCCGGCGCAGCGGCGAAACCGCCTTGCTCTCCGGCTTTCTTGCCCAGGTAGACCGCACCATCATCGCCGAGGTGCCGGCCGACCTCGACGTGCTGCTGCCGCTGCTCGCCAGGGACCAGGCCGAAAATCCCGCCCGCTACGCGGTGTGCGTGATCTCCGAGGGAGCGACGATCGCCGGCGACGCCCCACAGACCGAGCGGCCGGACGACGGCGTCGGCCACCGGCTCGGCCGCGCGATCAACGAAAGGCTCGGCACCGGCACGGTGGTGCAGGAGCTGGCGTACCTGATGCGCGCCGGCGAGCCCGACGCGCTCGACCGCATGGTCGGCTTCGCATTCGGCGGGCTGGCGGTGCAGCTGCTGCAGCGGGGGGAGGCGGGAAGGATGGTCGCACTTAAGGACGGCAATTACGCCCACGTGCCGATCGGCACCCTGCTCGAGGGCGAGAAAGCAGTCGACGTCAGCGCGCTCTACGACCGGACAAGCTACCGCGCCCGCTTGATGCGGGTCGAGGCGATGCCCATGTTCCTGTACTGAGTTTGTTGCCGACCGCTTGTGCGGTTGTTACAGGCTCGCGCCCGACGCCGGCTTGAAGAGCCGGCGTTGTCTTGCGTGCGGTCGTGGCGGAACTGGTAGACGCGCAGCGTTGAGGTCGCTGTGGCCGAAAGGCCGTGGAAGTTCGAGTCTTCTCGACCGCACCATGAATCGGGAAGTCAGGCCAAGGGCCTGACCGAAAGGTCCGGGGGACGTTTCGCAGATTCATCGGTCAGCCTATGGCTGACCGCAGCGACACCGCGCCGGATTCATCCTTCTGACTCGCGCCGTTTCATGGCCAGCCAGTGGCTGGCCGTTTGCTCGCCAGAGTGTTGCCCTTCGCGCGCTTCCGGCGCACACCTCTTTGCCGTGGGGGATCAATCCGAAAATCGCGTGGGCGAAAGCGCGACGCGATCGCTCGGTTTCTGGGCATGCCTGGCGCTGATGGTGGGCAACTTCATCGGCGTCGGCGTATTCGCGCTGCCGACGCAGATGGCGCCGCTGGGCTGGAATTCGGTGCTGGGTTGGCTGATCACTATCGCCGGCGCCCTGTGCCTGGCCGTCGTCTTTTCCCGGCTTGCCAAGGCGATGCCGCAAGCCATCGGTCCCTACGTCTATGTCGAGCGCGCGTTTGGACCTCTGGCGGCGTTCGTCGTCGCCTGGGCGTATTGGGTTTCCATCTGGGTGGGAAACACGGCGATCGCCACGGCGTCGATCTCTTATCTCAGCCATTTCTTCCCGGCGCTCGCCGCTAATCCCTGGTTCTCCGCGTCGGCAACAATCGCGCTCCTCTGGGCCGTCACCGCGATCAACGCCACCAGCACAAGAGCGGCCGGCGGGGTTCAGCTGATCACAACCGCGCTCAAGCTGGTGCCGCTGCTGGTGGCGATCGTCGTCGCCGCTCTGGTCCTGGGTGAAAGCCGCCAGGTGGCGTCGCCACCGCTGCGTGCCGCCGATCTCGACTTCGGCTCGGTGAGCGCCGCCGCGACGCTGGCCCTGTTTGCGATGCTCGGCATCGAGAGCGCTTCGGTCGCGGCCCGGCGGGTTAGCGATCCCGAGCGCAACGTGCCGCGCGCGACGCTGATCGGCACAGCCCTGGTCGGCCTGATCTACCTGCTCACCTCGGCACCGGTCACCTTGATGTTGCCGGCGGATCAGGTGGCGGCCTCGAACGCTCCCTTCGCCTTGTTCGTCGCGACCTACTGGAACGACGGGCTGGCCAGCCTCGTCGCCCTGTTCGCGTTCATCAGCGGCATGGGCTGCCTCAACGGCTGGGTGCTGCTGCAAAGCGAAGTACCGCTCGCGATGGCGCGAGGCGGCACCTTCCCGCGCTGGTTCGAAAGAGTTTCGGCGCGCAGCATCCCGATCCGTGGCCTGCTGGTTTCGAGTGGCCTCTCAACCTTGCTGGTCCTGGCCAATTCCAGCAGAACGCTTTCCGGGCTGTTCGCGTTCATGGCTTTGCTGACCACGATCTCGACCCTGGCCCTCTATGTGTCCTGCGCGCTCGCCGCGCTACGGCTGCAGGCGGGAGGCGTCGTCGCCGGCTCGGCGGCGCTCTCCGGTCTCGCGCTGCTCGGTCTCCTCTACGGATTATGGGCGATGTACGGCGCCGGCTCTGAAGCGGCGGCCTGGGGCGCGGCGTTGCTCGCCGCCGGCGTGCCGATCTATTTCCTTATGCGCTGGTCGCGCTCCAGCCCGCTGCCGGAGGAGAATCCAGCTTTGCTTCGGGAATGAGCCGGCGCAGCCGGGCGGCGAAGCCGCGCAGGCAGACCTCGCTCGTGCCCAGCGGCCCCGGCCGGTAAAAGCGCGAACCCATACCCTGCTGGACGCGGCGGATCAGCGCCGAGTCCTCGGCGTTGACGCGGCGGTTGATCCGCCAGTTCAGATAGCGTGCCGCCTTCATCTCGCGTCTTTCGTCTGGCAGCGCGTAGCTGATCTCCCGGATCAGCGTCTCGGTCGGGCTCACCGGCACGAAATGCATGAAATCGACCTGGTCGGGATAGAGGTCGAACGCGACGTTGGGCCACAGCTTCAAGTAGAACCAGCGCCGGCCCGCCTCCCTGGGCAGGAAATGCTGGTAGGCGCGCTCGCTCGGATTGGCCGACGGGCGTTCGGCAAGGTCGCCGCGCATCAAATCGACATGCTCGCCCGCCTCGATGCCGTAACGGCCGCCGAACAGCCGCTTGAGCCCGGGATGGGCAACGGCGATGTGCAGCCCATCGGAATAATTGTCGGCGACGTTTTTCCAGTTCACGTCGCGCGGCCGCAGCGTCTCCCGGCCGAGCGCGCGCACCTGCTCGAGCGCGAAAGACTCGATCTCGTCCTCGAACGGGGCGACCATCTCGGCAACGCTCGGCCCGCGGCTTTCCAGACGCACGAACAGGAAGCCGCGCCAGCGCTCGAGTTCGACCGGGACCAGCCCGAACTCTCCAGGATCGAGGCCGGGATAGTCGGTGCGGTGCGGCAGCCCGACCAGCCGGCCGTCATCGGCATAGCTCCAGCCATGATAGGGACAGGTAAGTTTCTGCGCGCAGCCCTCGAGGCCGTCGACCAGCCGCGAGCCGCGGTGGCGGCAGACATTGGCAAAAGCGCGGATTTGCCCGTCGCCACCGCGGATGACGAGGATGCTCTCGCCGAGACATTCGAGCGTGCGCCACTCCCCAGCCTTGGCGATGTCGCTTTCGTGGCAGACGATCTGCCAGGCGGGCCGAATCAGCTGCGCCATTTCCACCGCGAAGAACTCGGGATCGGAATAGACCCAGCCGGGCAGGCTCCAGGCCAGCTCGGTGGCATACGCGGTCTGCTGCACGTCGGGCATCGGTTTCGGCCTAGCAGGGGAGGCGGGAAAAGTCGTGCGAGACGACTTTTCGCCTAGAATGCTCGAATCTAGGCGGCCCTCTCTGTGGGCCTGGCAGCCCCAGACCGATAAACTAAGCGAATCTAGGCCCTCTGATCTCGCCAAGCCCTTGATTTGGCGCGCTTTCGAAATTCGCTCATTTTCGCTTCGATTTTGCGGCTAGATGCGCCTGAAATGGACGATACCGAGCTGACCGAAGAGCAATGGCGCGAGCGGCTTTCGCCCGATCGCTACCACGTGCTGCGCGAGGGCGGCACCGAGCCGGCCTTCACCGGCCTCTACTGGGATCATCACGGCCAAGGCGGCTATCGCTGCGCTGGCTGCGGCGCGCTCCTGTTCGGCAGCGACACCAAGTTCGACAGCGGCTCGGGCTGGCCGAGCTTCACCTCGCCGGCGGCGCGCGAGGCGGTGAGCCTGCACCGCGACGAAAGCCACGGCATGGTCCGCACCGAGGTGCGGTGCGCCCGCTGCGGAGGCCATCTCGGCCATGTCTTTCCCGACGGGCCGGGGCCGGAGGGACAGCGCTTCTGCATCAATTCCGCCGCCCTCGAATTCGACGAAACGCCGGGCAAGTAAGCCGCCATTAAGCATTCCGCGCTTCTGCTTGCGGGCATGACTCGCGGCTCGTATCGCTGACGTTCCGGAACCCCCGCAGATGGCCATCAAGCTCTCGCCCCGCGCCAAGCAGGTGCTCATCTCCTCGGCCAAGACCGGCGGCTATTTGTTGGCGGTGACCTTCGTCGCGCTAGCGGTGGCGGTAACGGTCGCGGTCAGCCAGCTGCCCAGCTATGCCGAGCTGCTGCGCCGCGACGATCTCGGCCAGATGGTGCGCGTCCGCGCCGCCGACGGCAGCGTCATCCACACCATGGGCCCGAGCTTCGGCGAGTGGCTTCGCTACAACCGCATCCCGCCGGTGATGCGCGACGCGATCGTCTCGGTCGAGGACCGCCGCTTCAGCTGGCATCCCGGCGTCGATCCGTTCGGCGTCGCCCGCGGCATGTGGGTCGGCCTGGTCGGCGGCTCGCGCATCCGCGGCGTCTCGACCATCACCCAGCAGCTCGCCCGCAACATCTTCCTGTCCAACGACCGCAGCCTCGCCCGCAAGATTCGCGAGGGCATATTGGCGCTGGCGCTGGAATGGCGCTTCTCCAAGCAGCAGATCCTCGAACTCTATCTGAACCGCGTCTATTTCGGCGGCGGCGCCTACGGCATCGACGCCGCCTCGCGCCGTTTCTTTGGTCACAGCGCCGCCCACCTCAGCACCGCCGAGGCGGCGATCATCGCCGGCCTGGTCAAGGCGCCCTCCAATTACTCGCCAACCGCCGATCTCGCTGCCGCCCGTGGCCGCGCCAGTGTCGTCCTCGACCTGATGGTCGACGAAGGCGCGATCACCCCGGCCCAGGCTGCCGCCGCCGACCCGCAGCAGGTGCCGCTGGTGCGCGCCACCAGCCAGGCCGGCAACAGCCGCTATTTTGTCGACTGGGTGCTGCCCCAGCTCGACATGCTGATCGACGAGACGGTGCAGCCGCTCGACATCTGGACGACCATCGACCTCAGGATGCAGCGCGCCGCCAGCCGCGCGATCGGCGCCAACACGCCGGCCGGGGCGCAAGGCGCGCTGGTCGCGCTCGACCGCGACGGGGCGGTGCGCGCGATGATCGGCGGCCGCGATTATGCCCGCTCGATCTACAACCGCGCCACCCAGGCGACGCGCCAGCCGGGCTCCTCGTTCAAGCTGTTCGTCTACCTGGCCGCGCTCGAGAACGGCTACCGGCCCGACAGCGTCGTCGAGGACCAGCCGATCAGCATCGCCGGCTGGAGCCCGCGCAACGACAATGGCCGCCATATCGGGCCGGTGCAGCTGCGCGCGGCGTTCGCTTACTCGATCAACACCGTCGCGGTGCGGCTCGCCCAGGACGTCGGCACCCGCACCGTCGCCGACATGGCGCAAAGGTTCGGCATTTCTAGCCAGGTCGACACCAACCCGTCGATGGCGCTCGGCACCTCGGAGGTGCGCCTGATCGACATGGCGCGCGCCTACGCCGCGGTGGCGCGGGGCGGCATCGCCATCACCCCCTACGGCATCCGGCGTGTGACCACCGCCGACGGCACCCTGCTCTACGAGCACGACGACGACGAATCGCGAGTGCTGGTGGTGCCGTGGGTGGCGGCGCAGATGACCGACCTGTTGCAGGGCGTGGTCGTGCACGGCACCGGCCGCGCCGCCGCGCTCGGCCGGCCGACCGCGGGCAAGACCGGCACCACCAGCTCCAACAAGGACGGTTGGTTCATCGGTTTCTCGAGCGGCCTTACAGCCGGCATCTGGATGGGACGCGACGACAATCGCGCCTTGCCCGGCCTCGCCGGCGGCCGCGCCCCGGCGCGCGCCTTCCACGATTTCATGGCGCTCGCGGTCGCCAACCGGCCGGCCGAGGCGCTGGTCACCGAGGCGGATTCGCCCGACTGGCTGATCGAGCAGAACGAGGAATTCTGGTACACGCCGCCCGGCGACGAGCCACTGGTCGACCTCGAGGGGATGCCGACCGGGCCGGAAGGCGCGGCGATCGAGACGGAAACGCCGGCGCTGCCGCCGCCCGAGGAGCAGCGCGAACCCGAAGCGCAGCCGCCGCCGCAGCAGCGCCAGCAGCGGCTCGACCGCGACTGGCTGGAACGCGCACTCGACCGGATACGCGGCCGCCGCGAGCCGCGCGATCGCGACCGGGACCGCGATCGCGAGCAACAGGCCGGGCCGGAGCCGCAGGCCGAGCCCCAGTAGCGAGGACCAGGACGCTAGCGGCCGATGCGATGAAGCGCTGCGCCGTGGCGACGCAACCAGTCGCGCGCCGGCTTCGGACTCGACCCCAGCAATTGCTCGACCAGGATGTGGAAGGCGCGGCTGTGGTCGAGATGGACGAGGTGCGCGACTTCGTGCGCCACCGTCGCACGGCGCACGAAATCGGGCGTCAGCAGCAGCCGCCAGCTGTAGCGGATGCGGCCGCTCGCCGAGCAGCTGCCCCAGCGGCTGGCCGGATCGCCGACCGAGACGCGCGCGCAGGCCTTGCCGGCGCGGCGGCAATATTGCGCGGTCTCCTTTGTCAGCAGCGCCAGCGCCTCGGCCTTCAGCCAGCGCAGCAGCCGGGCTTCGAACCCCTCGCTCGGCCCGCCGACCAGCAACCGCCCCAGCAACGGCTCGACCCGGCGCGGCGAAGCGGGATCGTGGTCGATCAGATGCGGAACGCCGAACAGGGGCAGGCTGGTGCCCGGCACCAGCGCCTGCCGCCCAGGCAGGCGCGCGAGCTGCGCCTCGATCCAGTCCTGGTGCTGCGCGGCCCAGGCCAACGCCCGCTTCGGCGCCATCCGGCCCGGCACGGTCAGCAGGACGGCGCCGCTGCGCGGATCGACCCGCAGCGACAGCCGGCGCGCCCTTAGAGAGCGGCGCAGCCTGATCTCGGCGCCGGCCAGCAAGGCAGAGCCGTCAAAGTTCACGGTCGACCAAATGGTGCTCGAGCTCGCCCGCCTCTTTCTCCGACACCGTCCAGCCGCGCACCGACATGCCGGCACGGTGGACCGCTTCGCGATCGCCGCAGATCAGATAGTGCCAGTCGGGCAGCGTCTGGCCGCGGGCACGCCGGACATAGGCGCAGGTCGAGGGCAGCCAGTCGATTGTCTCGATGTTCTTCGGGTTGAGGCGGACGCAATCGGGCACCAGCGCCTTGCGCTCGCGATACTGGGTGCAGCGGCAGGCATGCCGGTCGAGCAGCCAGCAGGCGACGTTGGTCGGGTGCAGCTCGCCGCTGTCGCTGTCCTCGAGCTTGTGCAGGCAGCACTTGCCGCAACCGTCGCACAGCGCCTCCCATTCCTCGCGGTCGAGCGCTTCGAGCGGCAGCTCCCAGAATCGCGGGCGCCGGCTCATCGCACCCAGCGGCCGAGCTCGTCGGCGACTCCCTCCGGGCCATATTCGTGCGGCACGATCACCAGCGGCCGGCCGTCGGGAGCGTAGAGGATGATGTAGCGGCTGTGATCGACCCGGTAGTCGTTGGCGCCGGGCCGCGACGGCTCGCCGCGCTGGATGACGATGCCGTAGGCGCGGGCGACCGCGTCGATCTGTGCCTCGCTGCCGGTGAGCCCGACCAGCCGCGGGTGGAACTGGGCGAGGTAGCGGCGCAGCTGCTCGGGGGTGTCGCGCGCCGGATCGACCGTGAAGAACAAGGGCTGCACCCGCGCCGCGCGGCCGGAGTCGCGCCGTTCGAACAGCCGCAGGCCGGCGCCGATCGCCTGCAAATCGACCGGGCAGACGTCGGGACAGGAGGCAAAGCCGAAATAGACCAGCCGGTACTTGTCGGCGAAGTCACGGTCGCTGACGCGGCGGCCACGATGATCGGTAAGCGTGAACGGCCCGCCGAGACGCGCGCCGTCGAGCGGCGGCGGGCCGGGATCGCGCTGGCAGGCGACGAGCGCCACCGCGAGCAGCACCGGCACCAGCCTGGCCAGGATTTGGTTCATGACTCGATCAGCCTTGCTTTGCTAAGGGCCGGCAGGCAAGCGGATTGAAAACGGGGAAACTCAACAAGATGAGCATTGGTAAGCGGATCGCCGTGCTGGCCTTGATGCTGGCGGCCGGGCCGGTGTTCGCGCAGAGCAGCGGCTTTTCCGAAAGCTACAACTTCCTCAAGGGGGTGCGCGCGCGCGACGGCGAAACGGTGCAGCCGATCGTCGACCGCCAGAACCCGGCGGTGATCAACGCCCGCGAAGGCGGCAGCGGTGACGGGGCCTTGCACATCCTGGTGCGCGGCCGCGACCGCATCTGGCTCAATTTTCTGCTCAGCCGCGGCGCCCGGCCCGACCTGCAGAACAACGAGGGCGCCTCGCCGCTGCACCTCGCCGCCCAGATCGGCTGGCTCGAGGGCGCCGAGATCCTGCTCGGCCGGCGTGCCAGCCCCAACCTTCCCAACCACCGCGGTGAAACGCCCCTGATCCTGGCGGTTCAGAGGCTCGACCTGGCGATGGTGCGGCTGCTGCGTAGCCGCGGCGCCAATCCCAGCATCACCGACAATGTCGCCGGCTATTCGGCGCTCGATTATGCCCGCCAGGACCGGCGCGCCGCCGCCATCCTGCGCGAACTGCAGGCGCCGGCGGTCCAGCCACGCCCGCAGCAGCAGCCGCTGCGGCTGCCCCAGAATTAGTCGAGGCCGGCGAGTCCGGGGTCGAACTCACCGGCAAGCCTGAGCGCCGCGCGGCGGGCGAAGCGCAAAGTCTCCGCCTTGCGCCGCGCCGCCGCCAGCGCCCGTGGCGGCGCTGGCCGCACGATCTCGGCATCGTAGCGGTCGGCGACGATCAGGCCGGCGCAATCCGGCCCGCAACCCGCTGCGAACGGCTCGAGGTCGAACCCGGCCGGCACCGCCCAGTAGAACAGGTCGCAATATTCGAGATAATCGGCCCACTTGCCGTCGCCGAGCAGGTCGGCGCGGCTGACCTTGATCTCGACGATGATCAATTCGCCTTTGGGCCCGATCGCCAGCAAATCGGCGCGGCGGCCGTTGGGTAGCGGCACCTCGCAAAGCGCGAACGTGCCGGCGCGGTAGAGCAAGCGGGTGACGCCGCGCGCGACGTCCTGCGCCGCGAGCGGCCGCTCGTCGAAGCACAGGTCAGGCGTCTGGATCTGGCTGGCCACGGCCGGCAGCATAACCTGCCGGCGGCCGGCGAAAAGCCGGTCAGCGATAGAAAATGTGGTTGCCGACCGTCGCCACCCGCGTCAGCCGCCAGCGCGGGCGGACGTAGCGGGCGTGGAAGAAGAGCGCGCGCGAAGCGGCGCTGTCGGCAAGGTCGCGCATCGCGATCTCGGCGATCGCCACCGCCCGCCGCCAGCCGGCCGAGGCGGGCGGGCGTGGAATGTAGCCGCCGCGCACGAACGAGAATTGGCCCGGCTGGCGCACGACGCCGCAGATGGTCGAGCGAAAGCGGCCTGAATTGGCGCGGTTGATGATCACCTCCGCCACCGCCAGCTGACCGGTCAGCGGCTCGCCGTTCGATTCGAAGAACACCGCCCGCGCCAGGCACTCGGCCTCCTCGCTGCTGGTCTGGCTCGCCGAGAAATCGCTCACCAGCTGCGCCAGCGAGCGGCCATCGCGGCCTTCTGGCGCGTCCGCGCCCGGTTCGGGCGGCAGCAGCACCGGCGCGGTGTCGTGCGGCAGCGCCATGACCGCCGCTTCGATCGAGTCCGCCGCCGCGGCCGGCGCCGGCTCGTCGCTCAACTCGTTGAGGCCGAGTGTCTCGGCGGTCAGCGGCAGCGACGCGAGATCGTCGATATGGGAGAGCGCAACCGGGATGCTCTCGGCCTCGGAGGCCCAGGTGGGTGCAGAAAGGACGCCGGTAGCGCAAAGCATACCAGCTGCCGCGGCCAGCGCCGCAGCGCGGTGTTGAAGTCGCAATGTAATCTCAGTTCCGGGCGGTGGCCGGTCGGGATGGCGGCCCACAGTGCCGCCGCGACCGGTCCCCGTCTCGCGTGACCGCCTGCCTTAGAACGACGCGTGCAGACGAACCCCGCTCTTGCAAATTTGTCGTCCCCGCCCTCCTGGGGGACGAGCGGTTAACAGGTCAACCTATCGAGTTCATTTCAGCGGCGAACCGTTCGGCGGGCGCGATATCCAGCTCCACCACCCACAAATCGGGGTCGATGCGGCGGCGCTTTTCGAGCCACGCCTGGACATCGGTGCCAGCGCCCGAACGCGCCGTCGCTTCCTGCCAGCCGTAGCGGCCGTCGCTCTGCAGCGAACGCTCGAACAGGCGCGGATTGGCGCCGCGCTCGGTCAGCACCACCGCCACCGCGCCGGCGGTTGGATCGCCGATGGCGAGCACCGCGCCGAACCCGCCCTGGGCCTCGGCGCGGCGCACCAGCATGTTGACCAGCAGCGAGCTGGCGAGCCGCGGCTCCATTCAACCCGTCGCCGCCCGCTCAGGCGGCACTGCGCTCTTCCTCGCCGGCGAGCACCGCGTAAAGCGCGTCGCGCGAGCGGGCGCCGCGCAGCTTGGCGAGCACCTGGCGGTCGCGGAAGGCGCGGCTGATGCCGGCCAGCGCCTTAAGATGGTCGGCGCCGGCGTCGGCCGGCGACAGCAGCAGGAAGACGAGGTCGACCGGCAGGCCGTCGACCGACCCGAAATCGACCGGCGTCGCCAGCCGCGCGAAATAGCCGAACACGCGATCCAGCCCCTCGACCTTGCCGTGCGGGATGGCGGTGCCGGCGCCAAAGCCGGTCGAGCCGGCTTTCTCGCGCGCGCTCAAGGCAGCGAGGATGGTCTTCGCGGGGAGGCCGGTGTGGCGCTCGGCCGCGGCCGAGAGCTGGTGCATCAGCGCCTTCTTGTTGGCGATGGCGAGCTTCGCGTCCACCGCCTCGGGCGCAACTATGTCGGCCAATCCGTTCATCGCAGGGAGCTGCTCTCGTCCAATTATCCGCGCGCCTGGGTCAGGACCGCTGCGGCTCCACCCAGCCGATGGTGCCGTCGCCGCGGCGATAGACCATGTTGAAATCGCCGGTGCCGCTGTTGCGGAACATCAACGCGTTGGTGTTCCTCAGGTCGAGCAGCATCACCGCGTCGGAGACGCTGGCGCTGGGTATGTCGACGCTGGTCTCGACGACGATCGGCGGATGCTCGAGCGGCTCCTCCTCGCCCGGGGGCGGCGCGAACACGGTGTAGCTGGCGTCGATCGCGAGATTGTCGGCCAACTCGGAATGGGCGCCCTGCTCGTGGCGGTCCTTCAACCGGCGCTTGTAGCGCCGCAGCTGCTTTTCGATCCGCTCGGCGGCCTGGTCGAAAGCGGCATGGGCGTCGACCGCCGAGCCCCGCCCCTTCAGCACCATCCCCTGCGGCACGTGGGCGACGATGTCGCAGGTGAAGCTGTGGTCGTAGGGACCGCGACCGAAAGTCACCTGCGCCGAGATGGCGCGGGCGAAGTATTTGTCGGCGATGGTGTGCAGGCGATCGTCGACGTGCGTGCGCAGCGCCTTGCCGGTTTCGATCTGGTGACCCGAGACGCGGATATCCATGACGAGGTTTCTGTCTCCAAGCGTCCCCGGCGCCGCGGCGGCTTAGGACCGGCGCGGCGACGGCGTCAACCGGCGCTTTCGCCGGTCCCCGGCGAGGTTGCGACCGATATCGGCACAGCTTCGAATCGCTCCCACAGCGGGTGCTTGATCGTCGCCAGGAAAGCGGCGTGGCGCGCCAGCTCCTCTTCGCTGGGGGCGTGCGGCCGCGGCGCCCGCAGCACCGTCACGGAGGCGATCTCCCGTTCGATCGCCGCGGTGTCGATGATCTCGGCGACCAGGCCGAGGCCGATCTGCCGGCCGCCGGTCAGCTCGACATAGACCTGGGCGAGCAATTGCGCGTCGATGAGGGCGCCGTGGCGTACCCGCAATGAACGGTCGACGCCGAAGCGCGCGCACAAGGCGTCGAGGCTGTGCTTGGCGCCGGGGAAGCGCCGCCGCGCCAGTGCCAGCGTGTCGACCATCCGCGAAACGCAAACCGGTTCGCGGCCGCACAGCCGCATCTCGTGGTTGATGAAGCCGAAATCGAAACCGGCATTGTGCGCAACCAGCGGCGAATCGGCGATGAACTCGAGCAGCGATTCGCAGATGTCGGCGAAACCGGGCTTATCGGCGAGGAAGCGGTCGGTCAGCCCGTGCACCGTCTCGGCGTCGGTCGGCATCGGCCGGCCGGGATTGAAATAGGAATGGAAGGTGCGGCCGGTCTCGACGCGATTATAAAGCTCGACGCAGCCGATCTCGACCACGCGATCGCCGCCATTCGGGCTGAGCCCGGTGGTTTCGGTGTCGAAGACGATTTCCCGCATCTAGGGTTCAGACCCTGGGTTGGAGGTAGCCGGGATCGGCCGGGGATGGATGGATGGCAAGGAGAGCGGCGAAGAGCGGGTTAGACGACCCGGTCGAGCCGATCGACGAAGCCAGGCGCCATCCCCGGCCGACCGCAAAGTGGCAGGCGTCCTTTGCCGCTCGGCGGCGTCGCTCGTCCGCTCACGATGGTCGAACATCATTCCGCTCCCTCGCTCCTGGCCGGACCGACAAATTACGCTCCGTCACGGCCCGCCTCCAACCCAAGGTCTGGACCCTTGCTACCTATGAATCGGCCGCTGCGGTGAGGCAAGCGACGATGCGGCGAACGGTTTGTCGCGTTTCCTCAAGGCTTTCCCCGGTAGGGACGACAAAGTCGGCGCGGGCGCGTTTCTCGGCGTCGGGGAGCTGCAGCGCGAGGATGCGCTCGAACTTTTCGGCGCTCATGCCGGACCGCGCCAGCACCCGCGCCCGCTGCACCCCGGCCGGCGCCGAAACCACCGCCACCTTGTCGACCTCGTGCTCGCGCGCTTTCTCGAACAGCAGCGGGATGTCGAGCACGACCAGCGGCGCGTCGCGGTGCCGCGCGACGAAAGCGGCGCGCGCTTGCCCCACCGCCGGATGGATCAAGGCCTCGAGCTTGCCCAGCTTGTCCGCGTCACCGAGCACCGCCTGGCCAAGCTTGCGGCGGTCGACGCCGGCGGCACCGGTGGTGCCGGGAAATTCCGCCTCGATCGGCGCGACCAGAATGCCGCCCGGCCCCTGCAGCGCGTGCACCGCCGCGTCGGCGTCGAACACCGGCACGCCTTCCTCAGCAAACATTTTCGCCACCGTCGACTTGCCCATGCCGATCGAACCGGTGAGGCCGAGGACGATCATGCCTGCAGCAGGCCGCGCCGGCGCAAATAGTCGAGCAAGGGCAGCAGCGGTAGGCCGAGCACCGCAAAATGGCTGCCGTCGACCTCGTCGAACAGCTGCGCGCCGAGCCCCTCGATGCGGTAGGCGCCGACATTGCCAGCCACTTCGGCAAATTCGCGCTCCAGATAATCGTCGAGGAAGGCGTCGGAGAGCTCGCGCATCGTCAGGTGAGCGGTCTCGCTCTGGCTCCACACCGTCTCGCCTTGCTCGACGACAGCGGCCGCCGAGTGGAGACGGTGGAGGCGGCCGCTCAGCCGCCGGAGCTGGTCGCGCGCTTCCTCGCGCGATCCCGGCTTGCCGAAAATCTCGCCTTCCTCGCTCTCGAGCACCTGGTCGGCGCCGAGGACCAGCGCTTCGCCCGGATCGGCGACTTCGCGCGCCTTCATCTCGGCGAGCAACTGGGCCATGTCGCGCGCGCCGAATCCGGCGCCGTCGAGCCCGGCTTTGGCCTTCTCCTCGTCGAGCCGCGAGGCGATGGGCGTGAACCGCACTCCGGCAGCGGCGAGCATTTGCTGGCGCGCCGGGCTGCGCGAAGCCAGCAACAACTTTTTGGGCGGGGCCGGGTTCACTCGGCCGCCAGCTCCAGCCGCTCGTTGTGCAGTTTGACGATCGCCAGCGCCGTTTCCTCGATCGAGCGGCGGGTGACGTCGATCACCGGCCAATCCTGGTCGGCGAACAGGCGCCGCGCGAAGGCAAGCTCGGAATTGACCGCTTGCGGGTCGACATAATCGGTCTCGGGCGCCTGGTTCAGCGACAGCAGCCGGTTGCGCCGGATCTGCACCAGCCGCTCGGGATTGGCGGAGAGGCCGACGACCAGCGGATGCGACAAAGCGAACAGCGCCTGCGGCGGCGGCGAGGCCGGCACCAGCGGCACGTTGGCGACCTTGTAGCCGCGATTGGCGAGGTAGATGCTGGTCGGGGTCTTGGAGGTTCGCGAGACGCCGGCGAGCACGATGTCGGCTTCCTCCCAGTTTTCCGGACCGAGCCCATCGTCATGGGCGATGGTGAACTGGATCGCGTCGACGCGGGCGAAATAGGCGGCGTCGAGCGCGTGCTGGCGGCCCGGCCGGCCCTTGGCCTGCTCGCCGCTCACCGCCGCCAGCGCGTCGAGCACCGGGTCGAGCACCGACACGGCGTAGATCTTGCGGCGGCGGCACTTCTGCTCGAGCTCGCGCCGGATCGCCGGGTTGACCAGCGTGTAAAGCACCAGGCCGGGCCGTTTCCTGATGTCGTCGAGCACCCGGTCGAGATGACCTTCCGAGCGCACCATCGGCCACAAGTGCGGCACCGCCTCGATATTGTCGAACTGGGCGAGGCAGGCCTTGGCGAGCATGTCGAGCGTCTCGCCGGTCGAATCCGACAACAGATGCAAGTGCAGCGTCCGCGGCGGTTGCGATGCGGTCGTCACGGCCGAACGGCTGCGATTGAGGGCCTGTGGAAAACCATGGGGAAATCGCTAGCTTAAACCTGCGCGCGGCTTCAAGGACGGCTTTCGGTCCCAGCTCGGTCCCGCGCCGTCCACAGCCGCGCGAACAGCGGAAAACTTCGACCCCCCGGTTGTGAAAAACGGGGAAGCGCGCCGCGACTCGCGCAGTTGCGCGCTTTTTCGCCTGTCAAGCTGTTGGCAAAAAATCCCGGGCAACTTAAACCCCGCTTCGGCGGCTGCTACCTACCACTACAAGATTCTAGAATCCTAAAATAAGGAATCCATGGAAGGCGTGCGGCCAACCTCTTCGAAGCCATCGGCCAAGCCGCTGCTCGCCGTGCTAAGCGGCGGAGAGTGCGAGCTTATTCCGGTCTGGCTGATGCGTCAGGCCGGACGCTATCTGCCGGAATATCGCAAGCTGCGCGCGGCGAAGGGCGGCTTTCTCGAGCTGGTGTTCGATGCCGAAGCCGCGGCCGAGATCACGCTGCAGCCGGTGCGCCGCTTCGGCTTCGACGCCGCGATCCTGTTTTCCGATATCCTGATCGTGCCGCACGCGCTCGGTCAGCAACTTTCGTTCAACGCCGGCGAAGGGCCGCGCCTGTCGCCGCCGCTGGTCGACGCGGCGCTGGCTTCGCTCGAGGCCGATTCGGCGCGTCTTCGGCCCATCTATGGGACTGTGGAGAAAGTGGCGGCGCAACTACCTGAATCGACGGCGTTGATCGGCTTTGCCGGCAGCCCCTGGACGGTCGCAACCTACATGGTCGCCGGCCAGGGCAGCCGCGACCAGGCGGAGGCGAGGGCGCTGGCCTACCGTGACCCGGCGGCTTTCGGCGCGATCGTCGACGCGATCGCCGACATGACGATCGACTACCTTGCCGGCCAGGTCGAAGCCGGCGTCGAGGCGGTGCAGTTGTTCGACAGCTGGGCCGGATCGCTGGCACCCGCGCCGTTCGAGCGCTGGGTGATCGCGCCGACCGCGCGCATCGTCTCAGCCATGCGCGATCGATTTCCCGGAGTGAAGGTGATCGGCTTTCCGCGCGGCGCCGGGACGCGCCTTGCTGCTTATGCCCGCGAGACGCAGGTCAATGCGCTGTCGCTCGACGAGACGGTGCCGCCCGAATGGGCGGCGCGCGAGCTGCCGGCCGGGCTGGTGCTGCAGGGCAACCTCGATCCCATCGCGCTGCTGGCCGGCGGCGAGGCGCTTGAAAGCGCGGCGAAGCGCATCCTATCTGCTTTCCAAGGGAGACCGCACATCTTCAACCTCGGGCATGGCATCAACAAGGAAACGCCGGTCGCGCATGTCGCTCGGCTGGTCGAGCTCGTGCGGACGTTCCGGAAGACATGGGGGGCCTGATCGATGCCCTTTTGGGGGCCCTCTCGATGACCTATGCCTGGCTGAAGGCAGGCCACGTCATCTTCGTCATCTTCTGGGTGGCGGGCCTGCTGATGCTGCCGCGCTTCTACCTCTATCACCAGGAAACGGCGCCGGGCTCGAAGGAAGAGAAGAAATGGATCGAGCGCGAGACCAGGCTACGCACGATCATCATCTCGCCGGCAATGATCCTGGTGTGGGTGCTCGGCCTGTCGCTTGCCTGGGTGACGTCGGCCTGGAGCCACGGCTGGTTCCAGGCCAAGTTCGCGCTGGTGGTGGCCTTGTCGGCCTATCACGGCTGGATGATCGGCTACGGTCGCAGGCTCGCCGCCGGCGAGCGGCCGGCGAGCGACCGCAATTTGAGGATCATGAACGAGCTCCCCGGCGTCGCGGTGGTGCTGATCGTCGTGCTGGTGATCGTGCGGCCGTTCTAAGGGTTTGACCCTTGCTTGACTTGGGTTGGGCCGGAGCATAACGCCGCTCCGAATCGTTCCCCCGCCGTCCGCGCGGGTGCTGAAAATCCGCCATCGCCTTCGTTTTCTGAGCCTCCTCGCCCGGAATCCGTTTCCAGACCGAAGAAATCCCCATGCATCTCAACGATTTGAAACAAAAGAGCCCGGCCGAACTGGTCGCCATGGCCGAGGAAGTCGGCGTCGAGGGCGCGTCCACCCTGCGCAAGCAGGAGCTGATGTTCTCGATCCTCAAGGTCCGCGCCGAGGGCGGCCACGAGATCATGGGCCAGGGTACGATCGAAGTGCTGCAGGACGGCTTCGGCTTCCTGCGCTCGGCCGATTCCAACTATCTCGCCGGTCCCGACGACATCTACGTTTCGCCCAACCAGGTGCGCAGGTTCGGCCTTCGCACCGGCGACACCATCGACGGCGAGATCCGCGGACCGAAGGACGGCGAGCGCTATTTCTCGCTGGTGAAGGTCAACCAGGTCAATTTCGACGATCCCGACGCGGTGCGCCACCGCGTCAATTTCGACAATCTGACGCCGCTCTACCCGGATTCGAAGCTGCAGCTCGACACGGTCGATCCGACCGTCAAGGACAAGTCGGCGCGGGTGATCGACATCGTCGCGCCGCAAGGCAAGGGCCAGCGCTCGCTGATCGTGTCGCCGCCGCGGGTCGGCAAGACGGTGCTGCTGCAGAACATCGCCAAGGCGATCACCGACAACCACCCGGAAGTGTTCCTGATCGTGCTGCTGATCGACGAGCGGCCCGAGGAAGTCACCGACATGCAGCGCTCGGTCAAGGGCGAGGTGATCTCCTCGACCTTCGACGAGCCGGCGAGTCGCCACGTCCAGGTCGCCGAGATGGTGATCGAGAAAGCGAAAAGGCTGGTCGAGCACAAGAAGGACGTCGTCATCCTCCTAGATTCGGTCACTCGTCTCGGGCGCGCCTACAACACGGTGGTGCCAAGCTCGGGCAAGGTGCTGACCGGCGGCGTCGACGCCAACGCGCTGCAGCGGCCCAAGCGCTTCTTCGGCGCGGCGCGCAACATCGAGGAAGGCGGCTCGCTGTCGATCATTGCAACCGCCCAGATCGACACCGGCGCGAAGATGGACGAGGTGATCTTCGAGGAGTTCAAGGGCACGGGCAATTCCGAGATCGTGCTCGACCGCAAGGTCGCCGACAAGCGCATCTTCCCGGCGCTCGACGTCGGCAAGTCGGGCACCCGCAAGGAAGAACTGCTGGTCGATGCCGGCACGCTCTCCAAGATGTGGGTGCTGCGCCGCATCCTGATGCAGATGGGCACGGTCGACGCGATGCAGTTCCTGCTCGACAAGATGAAGGATTCGAAGACCAACGAGGACTTCTTCGCCGCGATGAACCAGTAGTCGCGGCGGGCGTTCGCCGGTGGTGCCCGATTTCCCGTCTCTGATGGCGCTCGATCCCGGCGGCCTCGCCGACCTGTGGCGGCACATCGTCTCCGATCTCAGCCATCTCGACGACCCGGCGCGGCTCGCCGCGTTCGGCCAGGTGCTGATGATCGACATCATGCTCGCCGGCGACAACGCGATCGTGGTCGGCGCGCTCGCCGCCGGCCTGCCCGCGCACCAGCGCCGGCAGGTGATCCTGATCGGCATCATCGCCGCGCTCGTGCTGCGGATCATCTTCGCCTTGCTGGTGACCCAGCTGATGCAGATCGTCGGGCTGATCCTCGCCGGCGGCATCCTCCTCCTGTGGGTGGCGTGGCGGATGTATCGCGACATCCGCCTGGTGGACAATTCGGCCGGCTCGCAAGAGATAGTCGGCGACGAGCGCAGCGGCCTGAGAGCGGCAAAGAGCTTCGCGGGCGCCGCCTGGGCGGTGGCGATCGCCGACGTGTCGATGAGCCTCGACAACGTGCTGGCGGTGGCCGGCGCGGCGCGGGCCCATCCCGGCATCCTGGTCATCGGGCTGTTCTTGTCGGTGGCGTTGATGGGTCTCGCCGCCAATATCATCGCCCGTTACATCGATCGCTACCGCTGGATCGCCTGGGTCGGGCTGGCGGTGATCGTCTGGGTGGCGCTGCGGATGATCTACGACGGCATCGTCGACCACGAAGTCGGGATATTGCGCTATTTCGGCGTCTGAGGCGCCTTCGCCGACATTTCCTCCCACCTGGCTCGGTCGACGCCCCGGAACAGCATCCAAAGGGCGAGCAGGACGACGTTCAGGAACATCGGCGCCAGCAGCAAATCCGACGACAATGATGGGGCCAGCAGGAAGGTAAGGGTCCTCGCGACGAAGCCCAGCCCGGACAGGATCATCAGCAGGCCGAGGAAGCGCGGCAGGAAGGTCGACCGGACGGTGAGATAACCGCGTACGATCCAGCCCGCGCCGTAGAACAGCATCGAGAGCAGGCTGAGGCGGCCGTACATCGAGAGCGACGCGAAAGCGAGCGCGTCCTGTTGGGCGGGCGAGAAGGCCGGCGAGAGGCTGTCGCCCAGGAAAACGGGCGCCGAGAAGTAAAGCATCTTGGTGACTGCGAAGATCAGCATCGATACCAGGCCCAAGAATGCAGACAGCAGCGCCAGCGAGCGATTCACCGGCCTCAGCAGCACGTAAAAAAGCCAAGCGAGAACGACGTCGCTGAATGCCTCGGCGAGGTAAGCGGCGAAGCCGAGGCGGAACAGGCCTTCATTCGCTCGCAACAGGGCGGCGGTCGAAGCGACATCGCCAGTCAAGAACAGCGAGGGTACATACAGTTCCCCGTAAATTCCGCCGGCCATGGTCACGATCAGCAACAGGCACACCAGGCGGGAATAGGTCGACAGGGAAGGTTCGGTCATCGGGGCACTCGCAAAAGGGAGAGGCGGGTGTCTTAGTATACTAAGTCACCTCGAGCAACACAAGGGACTCGTCGCTGACGGCCGGTTGCGCGGCTATCGCGAAACCGGTTCTAGCCCACGTTTTCCGCGAAAAAGGCCTCCGTACGGCCATCGGCGAGCCTTGCTGCCACCTCGCTGCGCCGCATACCCGTTTCGGCTGCGAAACCATGATCCTCGCCGGGATAATCGTGGATCGTCACCAGCGGGTGATCGTCTAGCCCGGCGTGGATCGCCTGCTGCTGCGCGGGCGGCACGAAATGTTCGTCGCCGGCGATGTGCAGCAGCACCGGCCGGCGGATGCGTTCCTTGTCGCTAACCAGGCCGTCGAGCCCGACGCCGTAATAGCCGACCGATGCGTCGACGTCGGTAGCGATCGCGGTCAGGAACGCGAGCCGGCCGCCGAGGCAGTAGCCGACGCAGCCGACCTTGCCCGGCGCGCGCCGGCGGGCCTCGTCGATCGTCGCGGCGATATCCTCGACGCCCTGGCCCTGGTCGAAGCCTTGCATCAGCGACAGCGCGCGCTGGAACTGGTCCGGAATGTCGGGATCGAGCTCGACGCCGCGCTCCATGCGCCAGAACAGGTCCGGCGCGAGCGCGACATAGCCCAGCGAGGCCCATTGGTCGCACTTGCGGCGGATGCCCGGATTGACCCCGAAAATCTCCTGGATGACGACGATGCCGCCGCGCGCCGGCTGCTTTTGTCCCGCCGGCTCGGCGAGGTAGGCGTCAAAGCGGCCTGAGCCGTCGCGCGCTGCAATCTCGATGGTGGCCATGGTCCCTCTCGCTTGCCGTCCAGGCGACTATCGCCTTAGGTCGCCCGCGCCAAGATGAACGACACCATCTTTGCCCTGTCCTCGGGCGCGCTGCCGGCGGCGATCGCGGTGGTGCGGGTGAGCGGGCCGCAGGCGCGAGCGGTACTGGCGTTGCTCGCCGGCCGCATGCCGCCGCCGCGCAAGCTTGCGATGCGCATGCTGGGGCAAGGCGGCGAGACGATCGACCAGGCGCTGGTCGTCTATTTCCCGGCGCCGGCGACCAGCACCGGCGAGGACGTCGCCGAGTTCCACCTCCACGGCGGCCGCGCCGTCGCCGCCGCGTTGCTGGCCGCGCTCGGCTCCATTCCCGGGCTGCGCGCCGCCGAGCCGGGCGAGTTCACCCGCCGCGCGTTCGAGAACGGCCGCATCGACCTCACCGCTGCTGAGGGCCTCGCCGACCTGCTCGCCGCCGAGACTGAATCGCAGCGCCGCGCCGCGGTCGAGCTGGCCGGCGGCGCGCTCGCGAGGCTGATCGAGGATTGGCAGCAAGGGCTGATCGAGATAGCGGCGGCGGTCGAAGCGCGGCTCGATTTTTCCGACGAGCTGGACGCGCCGGCACCGTGGGAGCGGGCGCCCTTGCACGCCCTCTCGGCCGAGATCGAAGCGATGCTGCAGCGTCCTCCCGTCGAAAGGCTGAGGGACGGCATACGGGCGGTCTTCGGGGGACCACCGAATACCGGAAAATCCAGCCTATTCAACGCATTAGTGAGAAGAGAGGCCGCGATCGTAGCGGCGGCTCCCGGGACCACCCGCGACCTCATCGAGGCGCCGGTGGCGATCGGCGGCACGCCGTTCGTGCTGGTCGACAGCGCCGGCCTGCGCGATACCGGCGAGACGATCGAGGCGATCGGCGTCGAGCGGGCGAAGAGTGCGCTCGAGCGCGCCGACCTGGTGCTGTGGCTTGGTGATCCTGGTGAAGCGCCCAGTGCCGGACACGTCATTCGCGTCGCGCCCAAGTGCGACATCGATCCCGCTCATGGCGATGCGGACGTCGCCGTATCCGCGCACAGTGGCGAAGGCCTGGAGCGGCTGGAGCGATTGCTGCTGGCGCGCGCCGCCGCGCTGCTGCCGGTCGAGGGCGTAGTCGCTCTCCATCAGCGCCATCGCGACGCGCTTGCCGATGCGCTGGGCTGGATGAAGGAAGCAGGGCGGCACGACGATCTGCTGGTCGTTGGCGAGGCGCTGCGCCAGGCGCGGACCGCGCTCGACCGGGTGACCGGCAGGGCCGGAGTGGAGGCAATGCTCGATGCCTTGTTCGAGCGCTTCTGCATCGGGAAATGAGATTAGGGTTTCCCTCACCAACGCAAGCGTTTTCCGCGTTCAGGCGAATCAGGCACGCCTTGTCCCGGACAAGGCTGAGATTCGCAGTGCGAAATCGCGCCTCATTCATTGTTCCACGTGAAACGGGCACCTAGATGGGCCGCGTGGAGATATTCGATGTCCTGGTGGTGGGCGGCGGGCATGCCGGCACCGAGGCGGCGGCGGCGGCCGCGCGGATGGGCGCGCGCGTCGGGCTCGTCACCTTCGGCAGGGACCAGATCGGCGCCATGTCGTGCAACCCGGCGATGGGCGGTCTCGGCAAGGGCCACCTCCTCCGCGAAGTCGACGCATTCGACGGGCTGATCGCCCGCGCCTCCGACGCGGCGGCGATCCA
>JBQTJR010000045.1:0-2202 GCA_052386895.1 Sphingosinicella sp. | reverse complement strand
GCGGAATCGTCGGCGTAGAGCCGCGACAGGCCGAGCGAAGCGGCGAGCAGGCCGGCGGATTGCGGCGCCAGCTCGGGCCGGGCGGTGTCGGCGCCGCGGACGATCTCGGCCAGCGTCAACAGGGCCGGGAAGCCCGACAGGCCGAATTCCTCGACCATCGTATCGAAGGTGCAGAGATCGCCGCGGTGACTCCAGCGCACGCCCTCGACGTCGAACGGCGCCGCGCCAAGACGCTCGGCAACGCCCGCGACCTCGGCCGGCGCGACGAACAGGAACAGGGCGCCCGGATCGACGAAACGGCGAATCAGCCAGGGGCAGGCGATGCGGTCGACCTTCGGGCGGGCGCGGGTCACCCAGATTGTGCGCCCGGCCGCGTCGCGAGGCGGCAGCACAAAGGGATCGACCATCGGCAGGCCGGCCTCGGCCCAGGCGGCGACGCCGCCCTCGAGCTTCTCGGCGCTGGCGCCCTCGGCCCGCAGCTGCGCGGCGGCGGCGGCGCTGAGGCTGCCGCCATGAACGCAGGTGAAGATGGCTGACGACTCGCGCAGGGTCGGCAAGGCCCGATCGAGCGCGTCGCCCGAGACGCGAATCGATCCGGGGATCAACCGCGGCAGCTCGGCGAATGCGGCATCGTCGCGCAGGTCAATCAGGCGGGGACAGGCCGGAGTGCCGACCAGGCGAAGCAACTTGTCGACGGGGATGGCGGAAGCGAGAGGCATGGAGCGTCCTTTCCTAGAGCGGGACGCGATGCTTCGGCGTGTCGCCTCATGGGGCGATCGCAAGCCCCATGGATCAAAATAAACGCGAGCGCGCGAGCCAAGTCAAGGGAGAGTTGGCGCGCGGTGGGTACTTGCCTCTCCCACATGGTGCTCCGGTCGATCTGGTGGTCGAACCCGGGCCACGGCCGCAAGATTCACCGTGTCACACGCGCCAATGCATCCGGTAGCACGATTCGCAAGCCACCTTTAAGCCGGTTGCGGCGAGCCGAACCGCTTTTCGTCTGGAGTCGGCACCAATTGGTCCAATCGGTACCGACTCAGATCCTTTGTCTGCCGTGATTTCCGAGCCGTCGGGCGCAAGCGCTCCATCCGACTTGAAATCCCTCCGGTCAGGCTTTCTTCTTGCCTTTCGACCGACCCTTGCCGGCCGACTTGCCGGTCGAGCTTGCGGTCGACTTCGCCCTGGTGCGGCCACGGCCGCGGATGGCGGGAATCGCGGCGGCAGCGGCGGCGACTCCAACGACGGCGGCGACGCCGGCGGCGGCGACACCGGGATGCTCGCGCATCTTGCCGGCAAGCTGGCTGAACGCGCCGGGCGATGTTCCGGCGGTTTCGACTTCAGCTTCGGGCGACTTCAAGTCGACATCTGCGCCGGCCTCGGCACGGGGCATGGCCTTCTTCGGGATCCGCGACATTGACCGCTCCTCGATACGGGTTGGAACGGTAACAAAACGGTGTCGAAAGCACGCCGGTTCCGG
Source organism: Sphingosinicella sp. (assembly GCA_052386895.1). Classification (GTDB taxonomy): domain Bacteria; phylum Pseudomonadota; class Alphaproteobacteria; order Sphingomonadales; family Sphingomonadaceae; genus Allosphingosinicella. The sequence goes on along the minus strand of JBQTJR010000045.1, from coordinate 725 downwards.
TGGTTGCAGCGGCCCGTCGCACCGGGACGGGCGACCGCCGCGATAGCGGCGCTACAGCGCCTTTTCGTAAATGCGGTAGACGCGGTTGTTGCTGGCCCCGATGGCTTCGGCGATCGACAGCATCGGCGTGTTGTCGTCGAGGATCCAGCCGATCTCGGCGCGGGCGATGCCGTGCCGACCGTGGCCAGCGCGCCGGATATATTCGATCATCATGAAGGCGAGCTGGCTCGCCAGCCGTGTGCCATGCAGCTTCCTCACTACGCCCATCAGCGGTACCCGACCCGCCGCGAACCGGCCCTTGCGCAGCCGCCATAGCAGCTTTGCCCAGCCGAACGGGAACAGACGCCCATCGAGCTCGGCAAGGACCTCGTTGAGGTCGGGGAGCGACATCATGAACGCGACCGGCTCGAAGCCAGCGGACCCCGACCCGGGGCCTGCCCCGGACTCCGATCCGGGGTCATATTCGGCAATCAGGATCAGGTCCTCGAACACGATCGGCTTCAATTTCTTGCCGGCATAGGCCTTCTCGGCCTCGGTGAGCGGGATGAAACCCCAATTCTCCGACCAGGCGTCATTGATGATGCCGAGCAGCAGCGCCGCTTCGCGGGCGAAATCCTTTTTGCTGGCCTTGCGGATGCGGAGGCGCGGATTCTTCTCGCCCGACTGGACGATGCGCTCGACCAGAGGCGGAAATGGCCGATCGACCGGCAGGTCGTAGGTGAGCA
>JBQTJR010000044.1:0-3704 GCA_052386895.1 Sphingosinicella sp. | reverse complement strand
GCCTGATTGGGATCGCCCCGGTGGGTGAAGGTGCGCGGCGCCGGGTCCGCTGCCGGCGGCCGCAGCGCCAGCGCGCCCGGCGGCGGCGCAGGGTCGGGGCGCGCCGGCAGCGCGGCGATGGTGCGGCGCATCGCCGCCACCGCCGCCTCCAGCTCGATGTCGCCGACGATGATCGCGTGCACCGGCCCCTGCGCCAGCAGCGGCGTGAAAAAAGCGCGGAACTGCTCGGCGGTCACCGCCGCCATCGCCTCGCGCTCGACGGGACGCCAGCGCTGGTCGTTGGGGCGGAACACCCCGCCCGCCTCGCGCCCGGCGCGGGCCGCTGCCGACGAGAAATGCAGGTCGAAGCTCTCGACCGCGGCGGCGCGGAAGCGGGCGAAGATCGCCGGGTCCCAGTGCGGGTGGCTGAGCTTGGCGGCGAGCAGCCGCAACTGGTCGGCCAGGTCGGCCTGGTTGGTCTGGCCCGACAGCACGAACGCATCGTCCTCGACGCGGAAGGCAAGGCCGATGCGGCGCCCGGTCAGCATCCGCTCGACGCTCTCGAGGTCGAGCCCGGCCAGCCCCGACGGCCCGACCAGGCCGCCCAGCCAGGCGAGCGAGGGCCGGTCGGGCGCCAGCCAGGCCATGCCGGCACCGAAGCGCAGCCGCACCTGTACCGAGCCGCGCTCGAACGCGGTCCGCTTGAAGCTCAGGGTCGAGCCGTTGGCGAAGCGGACGATGGTGACGTCCATGTCCTCGATCCGCTGGCGCGAGACTTCGCGGCCCGGATTTGCCGGCAGCGGCAGATCGTCGAAGCTCACCCGCCGCTCGGCACCGCGCTCGGCCGGAGCCACGGCGCGCGCCGCCGCCAGCCCCGATGCCAGGTCCGGCAGGGCCACCGCGGCGGGCGTCAGCAGCATCATCCGCGGGCCGTCGCCGGTAAACAGCGCCCGCATCGCCGCGCCGATCCGCTCCGGCGTCATCGACGGTGCGTGGCGATCGAGATTGTCGAGCACCGTCTGCGCGGTCGCCACCACCCCGCCCGAGCTGACCGCGTTGACCAGTTGTTCGGCCCGCGTCGGCGAGCGCACCGTCGGCTCGCCCTGGACCGCCGCCGTCACCGAGGTGCGCAAATTGGCGAGCTCGCGGCCGATCTCGGCCTGGCTCGGCGGCGCGCGCAAGGCGTCGGCCAGGATCGCGAAGCTCTCGTTCAACGCCCCGCGCCAATTGCCTTCGCGCGCCACCACCGCGAGCTGGGTGGCTTCGACGATGTTGCGGGCCCGGTCGGCGTTGACCGAGGCATTGATGAACGCGGCTTGGCCGCGGGCATGGCTTTCCAGCCGGCGGTTGAGGATGCGCTCGGCCAGTCCTTCCTCGAGCAGCAGGCGTTCGCGCTCGAGCGTGTGCGCCGCCTCGCGCCACGGCCGCACCCAGGCCAGCGTCGCGGTCACCGGCACGCCGGGATAGGGCAGGCCGGCCACCGCCGGCTCGACCGCGGCCGGGCGGCCGTAAGCGGGCTCGGCCGGGGCCGGGCCCTCGCCGCGCCAGCCGCCGAAGCGCGCGCGCAGCAAGTCCTCCATCAGCGCCGGGTCGGCGTCGCCGGCCATGACGAGCGTCGTCCGCTCCGGCCGGTACCAGCGGCGGTAGAAGGCGCGCAGGCCCTCGGCACTGGCGGCGGCGAGCGTCGCGTCGGTGCCGATCGGGTCGCGCTCGGCAAACTTGAGGCCGGAATAGAACAGGGTGCGGGTCAGCTCGATGACGCGCTGCGCCAGCTCCGGCCGTCGGCCTTTCTCCGCCAGCACCACCGGCCGCTCCGCCGCCACCGTCTCGGGCGCGATGGTGGCCCGGCTCATCATCTCGGCGAGCACGGCGAGGCTGGTATCGAGCGCCTCGCGGCCATTGCGCGGCAGGTCGAGCTGGTAGACCGTCTCGGTCGGCGTGGTGCGGGCATTGCTGTCGCTGCCGAAGCTGGCGCCCAGCGACTGCCAGATTTCGCGTGCGCGCCGGTCGGGATAGGAGGCTGTGCCGCGGAACAGCATGTGCTCGACGAAATGGGCCCAGCCGCGCGCCTCGTCGCGCTCGTGCAGCGAGCCGGCATCGATGCGGATGCGGATCGAAACCTGGCCGGCGGGCAGCGGCTTGCGGCGGATCGCGTAGCGGAGGCCGTTGCCCAGCGTGCCGAACCGCCAGGCAGAATCGCGCGGGATGTCGCTGCCGCGATAGAGCCAGTCGGCATCGCCCGGCTGGGCGGTGGCCGGGACGGCGGCAAGCAGCAGCAAGGCGAGGAAAAACGAACGCAACAGCGGCATGGGCGGTCTCTTCGCGAAGGGGGAGGGGCTTGTCGAGGCTTGGCGAGAAAGATCGGCGTTCCGTCGCCCTCCGCCGAGGGTCTCCAGGTTCCGGCGTCGAAAATTTTATTTTCGATACCGCGTCATGAATCGCGATTTCGACGGACTATAATGATTGAGGGCCACCGAAGCTCCGGCGCCTGGACCCTCGCGATTTTTCAAAAAATCGCTCCTCCGGTAGCAATATTGTTCGCCTAAACTGCTGATATTAAACAAGAACTTGCGCCCGACCGCAGCCCATGTTAACCACGATTCGTACCGGGTCGCGCAAGGGAGGCACTCATGGGCAGGCTTGAACGCTGGCTGATCGCCGCAACCGTCGCTGGCCTCGCTGCCGCCGCCATCGCGACCGAGACACAGAATTACAGCTATGACGCGCGTGGCCGGCTGGTGAAGATTACCCGTTCGGGCACGGTGAACGCCAACGTCAATTCTGCTTATTCTCACGACAAGGCGGACAACCGCACCAACAAGACGGTGACCGGCGCCAGCAAATAGCGGGAGGGGGATTCATGCCGCTGCGGCATGGGATTGCAAACGGACTGAAACGGCTTGCCGCTTTGGTCCTTTTCGCGGTTGCGACTCCTTCTTTTGCGCAAAGCCCGGGCTCGATCCCGCCGCCGCCGGTGCGCGACGTGGTCGATGAGAATGGCGTCGACGTGTCGACCGGCGACTTCCCGGTCGAGCAGACGTCAGTGTCGATCGGACCGGCCTGGCCGCACGGCCTTGGCTATACCAGCCAGAACTTCAATCACGGCTGGCAAGGCCAGGTGCGCTCGGCCCTGTTCCAGAATGGCTCGATCTCCACCGCTTCCGTCGAAGGCGTCAGCGACCGTGTTACATATTCGGGCGGCTTCTACACGCCGACCGAGGCCAATGGCTCGTCGCTGACCCAGGCCGGCGCCTTTTACACCTACACCGGCCGCAACGGCATGGTGGCGGTGTTCATGCTCAACAGCGGCGGGGTTCCCTTCTGGGATGCGCCTCTGGCGCGCGCCACCTCGATTACTTATCCGGACGGAACCCGCGTCAATTACTGGTACCGGATCGTCTATTTCTGCCGCGGCGGCATCGAGAGCGGCTCCTGTCCGGGCGGTTATTACTATGCCTACCGCCTGCAGTCGCTGACCAACAATCACGGCTACCAGCTCAAGCTGACCTACGCGACGAACACGCTCGACGATGGCAATCCTTCGACTTCGTACGACGAATGGAGCCGCGTCACTTCGGTGCGAGCCATCAACAATGCCGTCGAATATTGCGATCCGACGGCGGACAGCTGCACGTTCACCAACACCTGGCCACAGGCGAGCTTTGCAACCACGGTCGGCGGCGATGGCTCGCTCGAGCTCACCGTCACCGACGCGAGGGGGCTTG
>JBQTJR010000043.1:0-7759 GCA_052386895.1 Sphingosinicella sp. | reverse complement strand
CCCATCCCAGATCGGCGAGCATCGCATTGGCCAGCCCGATCAGGCCGGCGACGGCCAGCAGCGGCAGCAGCAGCGCCCACCAGCAGGACACCGTCTCCTCCATGCGGCGGTGTGCCAGCCGCTGGGCGCCCCCTTCGACCGGCGTCGCCAGCAGCAGCAGCGTAAAGCCGGTGCTTGGCCAACCCAAGGCGAGCAGGGCGGCGCCGGCGCCGGCCAGCAGGGCGGCCAGGCTGCCGAGCGTATGCGGGCCGATCCGGCTTCCCAGCACTGCCCGGGGGAGGCCGCGCTCGGCCGGCGCCAGCAGGTGCGAGGCCCAGCTTCCCTTGCTTTGCCAGGCATCGGTGATGAGCTGGCGCTCGAATGCAGCGGCGGCCGCTTCATCCGCAACGATCGCGAGGTGGCTCGCCGCCGCCAAGGTGACCGCGCCGGACTGCAGGATGCGCCGCAGCAGGGTCGAAACGAAATCCCAGTCGCGCAGCATCATCGCCGTGTCGATCGCTATTTCGCCCGGGCAGACGGCAAGGCCCGCCCAGCGCGAGCTGGCGTCGATCCGCTCGTAGGTCTCGCCGAACCCGGCATCGGCAACGGTGAGCACCGCGGCATCGTCGCACTCCAGCAGCCGCTCCACCTGCGCCGGGTCGCTGACCGCGCCGTCGGCCAGAAGCAGCACGCGATCTTCCGCCCCGATCGTCGCGGCCGCCTCGGCCGGGGTGCGCGCGATCCTCAGCGGCCAGCCCTCGCGGCGAAGCCGGTCGATCTCGACCGCAAGGTCGTCGGGCAGCCGCTCGACGAGGAGAATGATTGGCGCCGCTCCCGCCTGGTCGGCGAGCCTTATTTGGCGTTCGAGCACGACGCGGCCGGCGAGCGGCAGCATCGCCATCAGCGAGGCGGGCGCCCGGGCATCGCGCGAGGCGGCAATCAGGGCGACCAGCTTCATGCCGTCCCTGCCTAGGCAGAGGTTTGGAGGCTTGCAAAGCCGGTTTGGCGAGCGGCCGCCTCTAGGCGGCGAAATCGTCGATCGCGGCGGCGATCCAGCGCAGGATCACCGGGTCGCCGGGCGCGCCTTCCAGTGCTTCGGCGGCGAGCGCGGCAAGACCGGCCGCGCCGAAACTGGCGGCGAGGCTGCGCAGCCGCGACGCGGCGATCACCCAGTTGGCGTCGCAGCGCGCCCTTCCCATTAGGTCGAGCTGCCGTCCGGCGCTCTCAATGAACGCCTGCCGAAGCTCGATCATCAGCGTGCTGTCGCTGCCGACCGCGGCGGCAAGCGAGGCGTTCAGCGCTCCCGGATCATAGACCATCGACCCAGCGCTAGGGCGCGGCGATTAATGGAGAGTTTCTTCTTCGGCTCAAAATGATACAAAAGGGGACCATGAACGTGGGAGCCGACATGGCCAGTACCGTCGAAGCCGAGGCACGGCCGGTGCCGCAACACGATCTGCCGCGAAGCGAAATCGAGGACATCGCCCCGCCGCCGGGGAGCTCGGTTTCGCTGCAGAACGACGAGGAAGAGGTGCTGACGCCGCATTCGCGCGCCAGCCGCATCCTCGCCACCTTGCTGTTGCTGCTCGCCGCCGGCTGGGTCGGCCTTTGCGGCTATGGCCTCAGCCAGGCCTGGCCCGGCGCCAGCCTGGTCGCCTGGCTGGGCTGGGCGTCGACGGTCGCCCCGCCGTTGATCCTGCTGGCGCTGGCCTGGCTGATCGTCGCCCGGACCTCGCGGCGCGAAACTCTACGCTTCACCAAGGCGGTCGCTGCGATGCGGCGCGAGAGCCGGCTGCTCGAAGGCGTCCTCGCGGTCGTCGCGACCCGACTCGAGGAGAATAAGGAGACGCTCAATCAGGAAGCCTCGCGGCTGATGACGCTCGGCGACGAGGCATCGGACCGGCTGGGCCGCGTCACCCAATATATTGCGAAGGAAGCGGCGGAGCTGGAGCGCAAGGCGCAGGCGCTCGATCAGGCGGCGGCGACCGCCAAGGTCGACATCGGCGCGCTGATTGCCGACCTGCCGAAGGCAGAGGAGCAGGCGCGCGCGGTCGCCGAGGCGATGCGCACCGCCGGGCTCGGCGCCTACGAGCAGGCGGCTTCGCTCGAAGGCCAGCTGGCGGCATTGACCGCCCGCGGCCGCGAGGCGGACGAAATTGTCGGTGGCGCCGCGCAGCGGCTCGGCGCCCATATCGCCCGCATCGAGAGCACCACCGGTTCGGCTGCCGGCCGCATCGAACAGGCGGCCGGGCAAATGAACGCGATGACCGAGCGGGCGCTGACCGGTGCCGCCGAATCGGTCGATCAGCTGCGGACCGGCCTGACGGCCCAGAGCGAGGCGCTGCTGGCGATGGTCGAGCAGGCGCGCGCCGCCTTTGCCGATGCCGGTGCCGAGGCGGGCCGAAACCTCGCCGAGCGGATCGAGCAGGCCGGGGCGGCCATCGAGACGCTCGCTTCGCGGCTGGTCGAGCAGGAAGGCGCGGTCCAGCGCCTGCATGCCACTTTGTCCGAGCGGCTGTCCGGCCTCGACGCGCAGCTCGCCCGACTCGGGTCGGCCGGCGATGAGCAGAGTGCGCGCCTGACCGTAGCGATCGCCGGCATTCGCGAAATTGCCCAGTCAATGCAGTCCGAGCTTGAGCGCGGCACCGCCTTCTCGGGTGAGCTGATTGGCCGCAGCCAGGAGATGACAGCGGCGCTGAACGACGTCTCAGCCCAGCTGCGGGTGGAGCTGCCCACCGCTCTTGCCGCGATCGAGGCGCAGGCCGGCGAGGCGACGGCTAGGGCGGAAAACATGGTCGCAGCGGTAAATGCCGTGCGCGATGCCGCGGCCGACGCTGCCACTATGCTCGCCCAGGGCGACACCAGTCTCGCCCGCCAGCGCGAGGCGCTCGATGCCCTGCTCGAGCGGGTGCTGCAGGTAACGGCCGAAGCGAGCGCGCAGATGCAGGCGCTTGACGCGGCCGCGGCGGAAGCGGACCGCACCACCACTCGCATGGCCGAGGGCTCCGGCCGCCAGCTGATCGACGCAATGATCCAGGTTCGCGACGCCGCCCAGCAGGCCGCGACCCACGCCCGCGAGGCGATCCAGTCGGTCATCCCCGAAACCGTGGCCACGCTCACCGAGGCAAGCCGTATTGCGATCGCCGGCGCGGTCACCGAGCCGGTCGAGGATCGGCTGGCGGAGCTGGCCGGCGCGGCGCAGGGGGCGATGGCGATCGCCCGCCAGGCGAGCGAGCGGCTGACCCGTCAGCTCCTGGTGATGAGCGAGACCGCCGCGGCGATCGAGGACCGCATCGCCGAGGACCAGGCGAAGCGCGAGCAGCAGGCCTCGGAGAATCTCACCCGCCGGGTAACTTTGTTGATCGAGGCGCTCAATTCGACCGCGATCGACATCAACAAGATCCTGTCGAACGAGGTCGCCGATTCGGCCTGGGCCGCCTACCTCAAGGGCGATCGCGGCGTATTCACCCGCCGCGCCGTGCGACTGCTCGATTCGGGCGAAGCGCGCGCCATCCAGCGCCATTACGAGGAAGAAGCGGATTTCCGCGACCAGGTGAACCGCTACGTCCACGATTTCGAATCGATGCTGCGGCGGGTGCTGGCCGAGCGCGAGGGCGCCACCTTGGGCGTCACCCTGCTCTCCTCGGACATGGGCAAGCTCTATGTCGCGCTGTCGCAGGGTATTGAAAAGCTGCGGCGAACCTAGCGCGCCCAGTCGAGACTGTCGGGGTCGATCCAGCCGTTGACGTAGATAGCGTAATAAGCCGCGAACAGCAGCGCGCTGAGGATCGTCGTCCGCGCCGCCACCCTGGCGAAGCTAAAGCTGTCCGGCGCACTCTCGGCCTGGCCGGGCAGGTTCGGCCGGCCCGCTTCCTCGCTGGTGCGCACGCCCCACGGCAGCACCACGAACAGGCACAGGAACCAGAACAGGACGTAGATTGCTGCGGCAGAGGTGAAGCGCACGCTCAATCCTGACCGGGCATCAGCACGCGCACCACCGGTTTCTTGCCGGTCCACTCGGTCGCGGTGCGGCGTACCGCCAGCCGGATCTCGTCGCGCAGCCTTTCGCCCTGGTGACGCGACTTGCTCACCACTCTCTCCGCCGCGTCGCAGGCCTCGCGCACGAATGCGTCGCGGTCCTCCTCGACCGGCACGCCCTGCAGGTCGATGGCGATGGCGCCGTCCCCGGCGATCGCGACGCTGACGATGCCGAAGGTCGCCAGCCGCCGCCTCTCGTTCATCGTGCTGCCGTCGGCTGGCAGGATGATGTCGCCGTCGAGCACGTAGCGGCCGGCGCGTTCCTCGCCGATCTTGGCCGGTCCGTCCGGGGCAAGCCGGATGAGATCGCCATTCTTCTGGACGATGCCGTGCGGGATGCCGCGCTCGCGGGCGAAACGCGCCTGCTCCATCATGTGGCGCATCTCGCCGTGCACCGGCACGATGATCTCGGGCCGGATCCAGTCGTACATCATCGCCAGCTCGGGCCGGCCGGGATGGCCGGAAACGTGGATCGGCGCCTGGCGCTCGGTGATCATCTCAATGCCCTTTGCCGCCAGCTCGTTCTGGATGCGGCCGATCGCGATCTCGTTGCCGGGGATCTGCTTCGAGGAAAAGACAACTAGGTCGCCCGCCTCCAGCTTGAGCGGATGCTGCTCGAACGCGATCCGCGCCAAAGCTGCGCGCGGCTCGCCCTGCCCGCCGGTGGCGATGATCATCACCTCGCGTCGCGACAACCGCATCGCTTCGTCGAAGTCGATCGGTTCGGGAAAGTCGATGAGATAGCCGACGCTGCGCGACACCCTGAGGATGCGCTCGAGGCTGCGGCCAGCGATGCACACCTTGCGGCCGGTATCCTGCGCGACATGGCCCAGGGTCTTCAGCCGCGCCGCGTTCGACGCGAAGGTGGTGACCAGCACCCGGCAGTCGGCCTCGCCGATCACCGCGTCGAGCCCCTGGCGAACGCTCAACTCGGAGCCCGAAGGCGCGTCGACGAACACGTTGGTCGAATCGCACACCAGGGCGAGCACGCCGTCATCGCCGATCGCGCGCAGCTCGGCCTCGGTGCTGGGATCGCCGATTTGCGGCGCATCATCGAGCTTCCAGTCGCCGGTATGGAAGATTCGCCCGAACGGGGTCGAAATCAGCAGCGCATTGCCCTCCGGGATCGAGTGGGCGAGCGGGACGTATTTGAGCCTGAAGGGCCCCAGCTCCAGCTCGTCGAGCATGTCGACGACGTTCAGCCTGACGTCGCCGCTCAGCCCTTCCTCCTCGAGCTTGCCGCCAATGAGGCCGGCGGTGAACGGCGTCGCGTACAAGGGCACTTTCAATTCGCCGGCAAGAAAGGGGACGGCGCCGATATGGTCCTCGTGGCCGTGGGTGAGGACGATGCCGATCAGATCCGCGCGCCTCTCCTCGATGAAGCCGATGTCGGGCAGCACCAGCTCGACACCGGGATAGAGCGGGTCGGAGAAGGTCAGGCCGAGATCGACCATCAGCCACTTGCCGCGGCAGCCGTAGAGATTGACGTTCATGCCGATCTCGCCCGAGCCGCCGAGCGCCAGGAACAGCAGTTCGTCGCCGGGTTTCATCGGTGTCCTTCGTCCATGCCGGAAGGACGATCAGGCAGCTTTTTGGCTCCGCGCATGGAGGATCGCGAGGCCCTGGATGGTGAGGTCGGCCTCGACCTTGTCGAACAGGTCGGTCTGCTTGTCGAACAGGGTGGCGAGGCCGCCGGTGGCGATGACCCTGGTCGGCTGGCCGATCTCGCGCTTCATCCGCGCCACCAGCCCTTCCATCATCGCCACATAACCCCAGTAGATGCCGATATGCATCTGGTCCTGGGTGGTGCGGCCGATCACGGAAGGGTCGTCCGGGACCTCGATCGCCACCCGCGGCAGCATCGCCGCGGCGCCGACCAAGGCGTCCAAGGACAGGTTGATGCCGGGCGCGATGATGCCGCCTTTATAGGCACCGTTGCTGCCGACCCAGTCGAAGGTGGTGGCGGTGCCGAAATCGACCACGATCAGCTCGCCGCCGTGCAGCGCGTGCGCGGCGATCGCGTTGAGGGCGCGGTCGGCTCCGAGCGCGTGCGGCTCGGAAACGTCGAGCTCGATTCCCCACTCGACCGGCGGCTCGCCGGCGACCAGTGGCTGAACCTCGAAATATTTCGCCGCCAGCACTTTGAGGTTGTGCAGCGCGCGCGGCACTACCGTGCCGATGATGCAGCCGCTGACGTCCGCGCGCGAAAAGCCTTCGAGCGCGAGCAGCTGGTGCAGCCAGACGGCATATTGGTCGGCGGTACGGCGCGGGTCGGTGGCGATCCGCCAGCGGGTACGGATCGCGCCCCCCTGCCCCGGCTCGGCCGGCGGCGCGACCAGCGCGAAGACGAGGTTGGTGTTGCCGGCGTCGATCGCGAGCAGCATGCGCCTGTCCTGCGCCGCTTCAGGTGCAGAGCGCGAGAAAGGCGATTTCCATCACCGTTCCGCCCTCGACCGGCAGCGGACCCTCGGCGTCGCGCGAATATTCCTGCAGCTCGGTGACCGCGCCGGTGGCATCCTCGCGGCGATGCGCCAGCGCCTCGATGGTGCGCGCCTGGCAATCGATCCGCAGCAAATAGGAAATGCCAGTCGCCGCCTGCTGGTTGGGATTGGTCAGCCGGAACCAGGCCTTGCGGCTGTTGGGTTCACGCTCCAGCGTCGCCGCGTCGACCGCGATCTGCTGGCCGGTCGGCGCCGCGCCGAGATTGAGCCACTCGGCCGGCTGCGCTTCCGGAACCGTCGCCTGCGTCGCAATGGTCGGCGGCGGCGCCGGTTCGGTCGCGACCTGACAGCCATCGAGCGCGCGCGACAGTTCGAGCCGGATCTGTGGATCTCCCATCGTCGTCGCGACGTGCAGCAGATCGCGGATCACCAGCCGGCCGGGCTCGTAATAGCCCTCGCGCACCGTCGCGGAGAGCCGCTGCAGCCGTCGCAACTGGATTGGCGTCAGACTCTCGACCAGCCGTGCGCCGACGCATTGCGACTGGGTCCCGTCAAGGCCGAAGCGGTTCAGCTCGGGCGCGATGATGCCGCGCGCCGAGCCGACGTAATCCGCGACATTGCCGACGCAGCCGGCGGCCAGCCCGCAAGCCAACAGAATTGCCATCAACCGCATGCATCGCTCCGCAACAGGACCGCGCCCGTTAACAAGGCGCGGAGGCGATTGCACTGGCTTTCGCACCGCTCAAATCGGGAAAACATCGCCGGCCCGGATGGTTTTGACGCTGCCGTCGTCGCCTTGCAGCTGGAGCGCTCCCTGCTCGTCGATGCCGGCGAAGTGGCCCTTGCCGTCCGCGCTCGCCAGCAAGGTCCCGATCGGGTGCGCGTCCTCGAGCCAGCGGGTCCGCACCGGCGCCAGCCCCTCGCCGCGCCAGCGCGCCAGCCAGTGGCCGAAGGTGACCGCCAGTTCTTCGAGCAGCTCGCCGGGCAAAGGTGCCTTTGCCGCCTGCGCGGCGACGCTGGTCGCCGGCCGGTCGAGCCCGTCCGGCGCCGCGGCCAGGTTGACTCCGAGGCCGATCACCACCGCCTCGCCCTCGCGCTCGAGCAGGATGCCGGCGAGCTTGAAGCGCTCGACCATGAGGTCGTTGGGCCACTTGATCTGCACGTCCGGGACGTAGCGCGCCACCACCTCGTGCAGCGCGATGCCGGCGACCAGCGCCAGCGTCGGCGCCGGCGGGTCGCCCGCCTGCAGCCGCACCAGGGTGCTGGCGTAAAGATTACCTGCGGGCGAAAGCCAGGTTCGC
>JBQTJR010000042.1:0-2109 GCA_052386895.1 Sphingosinicella sp. | reverse complement strand
CGCTTGCGCATCCAGATCATCAGGCCGCTCGCCGCGAGCACCGGCACCGATAGCCCGATCGCCGCCAGCGAGCGATTGACGCCGATGCCGACGAACACGACCAGCAGCGCTCCGGCGAGCATCATCGAAAAGGCGGAGGCACGCTGGCGCGATCCGCCGCGGCTGGCCACGAACAAGGCAGCGAGAAACGGAATGGCGGCGACCAGCATGGTTGCCATGTGATTGGCGTTGGCGAACAGCCCGACGGCGACGCCATAATTGGTGATTTCGTAGAAATACCAGGGCGAATCCATGCCGCCGGCGCTCTGCAGCGCGCCAAATAGGACGGCGAGCCCGGTGACGGCAAGGATCGTCCAGGCAATCCAGCTGGCTCGGAAATTCTCCAGCCTGAGCACGGCTACCAGCACCGCCAATGCCGGTAACAGCCACAGGATCGCGGCGAGCGTCTGTTGGGGAGCCAGCGAAATCGGCAACCAGGGCAGGGACACGCCGAGCATCTCAAACCCGCGTGCGATCGCATCGCGACCCGCCAGCCCGGTCCACAGGAAAGGCGGCAAGGGTACCAGCTGCACCAGGGCCAGGCCCAGCGCCAGCGCCGCCAGCGTCAGCAATTGTCGCGCCGGCGGCTGCAGCCGCAGGTCGGGATTGCCCAGCGCCGCGATCAGCAGCAATGGCAAGGCGAGCAACTGCAACAACATGTTGGCGGCTACGCCGGCGGCACTGGCCCCGCCCAGCACCAGGCACAACGCCAGATAGGCCGGCAGCAGGAAGGGTTGGACGCTCATGCCGCCCGCCTCAGCCTCAGGCCGCTCATCCTGACCTGGCGCCGGATGGGGAATTCCGCCGCCTCGCCGTTCAGCCGTAACCATTGGGCGGCGCAGCCGGTCGCCGGCACGCTGAAGTCGGCGCGCAACCGGCGCGGGGCCGATGCCAGCCGGTCGAGCGCGATCTGCGCCAGCCGGACGTTGCTGCCGGCACAGCTAAGCTGCCACGTCAGCCGGCTGCCGCCGGAATCGTCCGACGAGGCCGCCGCCAGCTCGAGCCGGTAACGGCCGGCTGGCAGCAGCAGCAATTGCCGGGCGAGCGCGCTGTCCTGGCGGCCGAAATAGACGATTTCGATGCTGCCGTCCGAGCCGGGCTCGATCGCGCCGCTGGCATCGGAGCTCAGCGCCCAGTTGAACGGCGGGCCGCCGCGCATCGGCTGGAAGTTGGGATTGTAGAGCGCGCCTGGCGCGGCATCGATGCGGTTGAAGCGCCGCCAGGTGGCAAAGGCCGCGGCGTAGGCGCGACGCTCTACCAACCGTTCCACCAGCAAGACCTGCCAGGCCGGCGGTGGGCCGGAGCCATAGGCGCGCATGCGCGGTGCCGCGAGTTCGAGCACGAGGCGGGCCGGCGCGCCCTGCTGCACCAGCTGGGTGAGGACGTTGTCGAGCAGCGGATCATCGCCCATCGCCCGTTGCAGCGCCGGTCGCGTTCCGGGGTCCAATGCCAGCCGGGTCAGGGGATCGACGAGGACATTGCCGATGTCCGAAACCAGCCGGCTCGCGACCTTGATCTCGGCCGCGGCGGCGGCGATGCGGCCGGCCCGGACATAATGTTCGATCAAGCCCAGCCGGGCCAGCTGCAGGCGCGGGTTGCGGCGGCGCGCTTCCTCGAGCAAGCGAATGGTTGGCGCGGCGCCGGCCGGCGCCGGCGAGAGCGCAGCGAACAGGAATGGCTGCTCGGCCAGCGGCGCCCGCCGGGCGGCCGCCAGCACCGCGTCGAGCCTGTCCCGGCTGATCCGGCCCGTCTGGGAATATTCGCGCCGGGCGCGTTCGAAGACGAAGGCCGGATCGCTAGGCGAAAGCAGGGCTATCCGGGATAGCGTCGACACCGGCATGGCGGCCGAGGAGACGCGAACAACGACTAGGGCCAGCAGCGCCATCGCCACCAGGCTGACGAAGCCGCGGGCCAGTCCCAGACTGCCCAGGAACGGCCGGCGGCGGCGGCGTGCGGAAGTGCCGGACCGGCTGCGAGCGCTAGCTACCACGCTGCGTCACGAGCCGGATCTCGCTCGCCCGGCTCTCGATGCTCCTGCCATAACGATAGGGGTCGTAATTGTAATAGCCG
>JBQTJR010000041.1:0-1769 GCA_052386895.1 Sphingosinicella sp. | reverse complement strand
ACCCGCTTTTCCATCCCCGTTATCCCCGCCTTTCCGCCGAAATAATGCTACCGTCGCTGCCCGGCCAGGCGTAGCGTTTCGAATATGGTTCAGTCGCTTGCCCTGGTCGATGCGCCGCTTTCCGAAGGCCCGTCGCTGCCCCGTAACGTCACCGCCGAGGCCGCCCTGCTCGGCGCGCTGATGATCGACAACCGGCTCGCCGAGGACATCCAGCTCAAGCTCCGCCCCGAGCATTTCTTCGAGGCCTTGCACGGCCGCATCTACGACCAGATCTTGAAGCTGATCGATCGCAACATGACCGCCAGCCCGGTCACTTTGCGGCCGCTGTTCGAGGCCGACGAGGAGATGCGCGAGGTCGGCGGGCCGGCCTATCTCGCCCAACTGACCGGCAACCAGGCGACTTTGATCGGCGCTCGCGATTTCGCCGCCCAGATTTACGATCTTGCCCTGCTGCGCGCCTTGGTCGGCGTCGGCCGCGAGATGGTCGAGCGCGCGCTCGACACCAGCGAAGAGGTCGAGCCCAGGGGCCAGATCGAGCAGGCCGAGGCGGCGCTCTACCGCGTCGCCGAGGACGGCGGCGGCGAAGGCTCGGTCAAGGACTTCCGCGAGGCCACCCAGGCGGCGATCCAGATGGCGGAAAAAGCGCTCAACACCGGCGGTGGCCTCTCCGGCCTCACCACCGGGCTCGAGACGCTGAACGCCAAGACCGGCGGCCTCCACAACAGCGACCTCATCATCATCGCCGGACGTCCCGGCATGGGCAAGACTGCGCTCGCCACCAATATCGGCTTTGCCGCCGCCCGCCGTTTCATTCGCGACGGCGAGGATGGCATCGCCCCGGGAAAATCGGCCGGCGCCGGCGTCGCCTTCTTCAGCCTCGAAATGTCGGCCGAGCAATTGGCGACCCGCATCCTCGCCGAGCAGTCGGGGATCAGCTCGGAAGCCTTGCGTATGGGCAAGATCAGCCGAGAGGATTTCCGCCAGCTCGCCCGCGCCGCGGCCGAGCTTGAATCGCTCCCCTTCTACATCGACGACACGCCCGGCCTCACCATCGCCGCGCTGCGCACCCGCGCCCGGCGTCTGAAGCGCCAGAAACGGGTCGGGCTGATCGTCGTCGACTATCTGCAATTGCTGCAGGGCACGGGGCGCAACAGCAACGAAAACCGCGTCCAGGAGATTTCCGAGATCAGCCGCGGCCTGAAGACCCTCGCCAAGGAGCTGGACGTGCCGGTGATCGCCGCCGCTCAGCTGTCGCGCGCGGTCGAGCAGCGCGAGGACAAGCGTCCGCAGCTCGCCGACCTTCGCGAATCGGGCTCGATCGAGCAGGACGCCGACATCGTCATGTTCGTCTATCGCGAGGAATATTATGTCGCGTCGCGCCAGCCGCGCGAGGCCGGTGAGGGCGACGATCCCAAGACCATCCAGGCGTTCGAGGAATGGAAGCGCGATATGGAGCGGGTGTACGGCAAGGCCGAGTTGATCATCGGCAAGCAGCGCCACGGCGCCATCGGCAAGGTCCACCTCAAGTTCGACCCGCGCATCACCCGCTTCTCCGACCAGGCCGAGGAAGCGTTCCTGCCGGAAATCCGAAGCTAGGGTTCTAACCCTCGATCTGCGCCTTGCGCGAAATGGGCTGATTCGATAGTTTTCCGAAGTCAGATTTCGGCGCACAAATGCGCTCGCTCCATGCGGGTGCTGGCAGTCGCTTCCGATCGCCCCTTCGATTGCTCTGTCGCTGTTCCGATCGAAAGGGACTCTGCATGCCGATC
>JBQTJR010000040.1:0-5458 GCA_052386895.1 Sphingosinicella sp. | reverse complement strand
GGTGGTGTCACCGCCGGGGAGGCCGGCCCCAAGGCCTATCCGGCGGGACGTGGGCGGGGCGCCAACCCGGCAGGTGTGACCTATTCCGACAGCGGTCCGCTTGCCGAGCCTGCCGGGCGAGGGCGCGGGCGCGACCGCCCCAGCCCCGGCTGCACCGACGCCGATCGCGGCGCAAACGCCGATCCGGCCGGTAGCGGCCGCCGCTGCAATGGCGGCGGCATCTCCGATTCGGACAGTGGGCCGAACGCCGACCCGCCGGGCCGGGGCCGCGGCCGGCGCTAGTTTCGTTTCTTTCCTGCGTGTATCCGCTCCGCTTCATGGAGGACACGCATGGATAAAGGCGAACCCGACGCCGGCGATCTGGTCAGCGAGCCATCGGCGGTCGCGGTGCCGGGCGAGGTCGAGGAGGCAGTTCGCGTCCTGATCCGCTGGGCCGGCGACGATCCTGACCGCGAGGGCCTCGCCGAGACGCCGCGCCGCGTCGCCCGCGCCTGGCGCGAATATGCCCGCGGTTATGCCGAGGATCCCAGCCGTCACTTGAGCCGCACCTTCGAGGAGGTTGGCGGCTATGACGAGATCGTGCTCTTGAAGGACATCCCGTTCCAGTCGCACTGCGAGCACCATCTCGCTCCGATCATCGGCAAGGCGTCGATCGCCTACCTCCCCGCCGATCGCGTCGTCGGCATTTCCAAGCTGGCGCGGGTGCTGCACGGCTTTGCCCGCCGGCTGCAGGTGCAGGAGCGGCTGACCGCCCAGGTCGCCGACACCATCTGTGAACATCTCCAGCCCAAGGGCGTCGCGGTGGTGATCGAGGCTACCCATGCCTGCATGACCGCGCGCGGCGTTTCGACGCCGGGCGTGATGATGACCACCAGCCGGATGATGGGTGTGTTCCGCGACGACGAACGCAGCCGCCGCGAAGTGCTGGCGCTGATGGGTTATTGATGCGGCCGTTGCTCGCGGGCGTCCTGCTGCTTGCCGCCTGCGGCCCGGAGCCCCAATTGCCGGCCGCTTCCGGCAACCAGCTCGAAAGGTTGTCCCAGCTCGAAAACGAAGAGCCCGAGCCGGTCGCCACCGCCACCGCCGAACCGCTGCGGCATAGCGACATCGCGCTCGCGCCCCAGCCGGTCTGCCTGTTCGCGCGGGGCAACTTCGTCCTCCTTCACGTCAGCGCGGCCGGGGCGGTTGTCCGCCTGCTGGGGCGGGCTCATCATCTGCCGCATGCCGGCCCGCTCGCCGCGTCAGGCGGTTTTTTCGACGATGGGAGGATAGCGGTCAGCGTCGGCCGCGCGGGCGTGGCCGCCGGCCAGTCCGCGCCCGGCGCCTGGCCGGGACGGATCGGCGTTCATAATCGCCGCACCCGCGCCCGGCAGGAGCAGGACGGCCGCTGGTTGTGCGGACCCGGTAGGCCCGCCTTGCCCGATTAATTAGCGGTTAGGCCTTCCCGCCCTCGTCGGCGGTGTCCACGTCGTTCTCGGCCTCCGCCGGCTCCCCGGTCGCTTCCACATCAGCCTCGGCCACGGCAGGTTCTGTTTTCGCAGCTTCCGCCCCGCTCGCCTCTGCTTCGCCCTCAGCGGCTTCGGCCACCGGCTCCGGCTCGGCTATCGTCTCGCCCGGCTCGAGGCCGGCGGCCGGCGCGACCGGTTCCTCGGTAAAGCCGGCGACGTCCTTTTCGAACATCTGCGCCATCACGTCGATGCCCTGCGCCTGCAGCTCGGCTTCCTCGGGCGAACGCGCGATGTTGACCTGCACCGTTACCGCCACCTCGGGATGGAGCGCGACTTTCACGTCCTGAACGCCGATGCCCTTGATCGGCCGGTCGAGTACCACTTGGTTGCGCGCCACCTTGTGGCCCTGCTCGGCCAGCGCCTCGACCAGGTCGCGCGCCGACACCGAGCCGTAGAGCTGGCCGGTGTTGGAGGCCTGCCGGATCAGCTTGATCTTGAGGCCGTCGATCTTCTTGGCGTCCTTCTCGGCGTCGCCACGGCGCTCCTCGTTCTGCGCCTCGATCTCGCCACGGCGCGCCTCGAACACCTTCAAATTGCTCTCGTTGGCGCGCAGCGCCTTGCCGCGTGGAAGCAGGAAGTTGCGCGCATAGCCGTTCTTCACCTTGACGACGTCGCCGATGGTGCCGAGCTTCTCGATTCTCTCGAGCAGGATGACTTCCATGTCTGCGGCTCCCTACTTCACCACGTATGGCAGCAGGCCGAGATGGCGGGCGCGTTTGACCGCCCGCGCCAGCTCGCGCTGCTTCTTGGTGCTGACCGCGGTAATGCGGCTGGGGACGATCTTGCCGCGCTCCGAAACGAATCCTTGGAGCAGGCGGACGTCCTTGTAATCGATCTTCGGCGCATCCTTGCCCGAGAAGGGGCAGCTCTTGCGGCGGCGGAAAAAGGGGCGTGCCATGCTTTGTCCTTACATCTCGTATTCGTCGCGGCCGCGGCCGTTGCGCTCGTCGCGTTCGCCGCGACGCTTGTCCTTGTCGCCGCGCTTCATCATCGCGGACGGGCCCGGCTCATGCGCGTCGACCTTGATCGTCATGTAGCGGATCACGTCTTCGTTGATCTGGGTCTGGCGCTCAAGCTCCGCGACCACCGGTGCCGGCGCCTCGAAATCGAGCGCGACATAATGCGCCTTACGGTTCTTATGGATGCGGTAGGCGAGGCCGCGAAGGCCCCAGGTCTCGGTCTTTTTGACTTTGCCGCCGCCTTTTTCGATAATCTTGGTGGCGGTTTCGGCCAGCGCGTCGACCTGCGCCTGGGCAAGGTCCTGGCGCGCCAGGAATACGTGCTCGTAGAGCGGCACTATTCTGTCCTTCGTCCTTGGCCGATTGCTGACGCCGCCCATTGCGGACGCCCCTCCGGCTGTCGTCTAAAAAACTAAACCGGGGCAATGGGAAGCGCAGGCTTCCACCCCGGATGGCGGGCAGATGGCGAATGGGGGGCGAAAAATCAAGGGCGGTTGCACGTCTCTCCATCGGTGACTAGCGCACGAACGCTCGCGAGCAGCCCTACCTTCTTCCACGGAGAGCCCCATGCGCGCCTTCATCTTTCCGGGCCAGGGCAGCCAGGCTGTCGGCATGGGCCAGGCGCTGGCCGAGGCCAGCCAGGCCGCCCGCTCTGTGTTCGAGGAAGTTGACGAGGCGCTGAAACAGTCGCTGTCGCGGCTGATGGCCGAAGGGCCGCTGGACCAGCTCACCCTGACCGAAAACGCCCAGCCGGCGATCATGGCCAATGCCATCGCCGTGCTCCGCGCCGCTGGGCTCGGCGTCGCCGCCAAAGCGCGGTTCGTCGCCGGCCACAGCCTCGGCGAGTATTCGGCGCTTTGCGCCGCCGGCGCGCTCGATCTCGCCACCACCGCGCGGCTGCTCAAGCGCCGCGGCCAGGCGATGCAGCGGGCGGTGCCAGTGGGCCAGGGCGCATTGGCCGATCTGCTCGGGGCTGATCTCAGGATAGCCGAGGCCGTCGCGGCGGAGGCGGCGCAAGGCGAAGTCTGCACCGTCGCCAACGACAACGATCCAACCCAGGTGGTTATTTCCGGTCACAAGGGCGCCGTGGAGCGCGCGCTCGACATCGCGAAGGAGAAAGGCGCCAAGCGCGCGATCCTGCTGCCGGTCTCGGCGCCGTTCCACTGCCCTCTGATGCAGCCGGCCGCCGACGCGATGGCTGAGGCGCTGGCCGGGGCCGAAATCGCGCCGCCGGCGGTGCCGCTTTACGCCAATGTCACGGCGGCGCCGGTCGGGGCGCCCGATCGAATCCGCGAGCTGCTGATCCAGCAGGTGACCGGCATGGTGCGCTGGCGCGAGAGCGTGGCGGCGATGGCCGAAGCGGGTGTCACCCATTTCGTCGAGTTCGGCGCCAAGGTTCTGGGCGGCATGGTCAAGCGCATCGTCCCGGACGCAGCGGTGACCAGCGTCGTCACTGCTGACGATATCGACGCGCTGCTGAAGGAGATTTGAGGGCCATGTTCGACCTTTCGGGAATGACCGCGCTGGTCACCGGCGCGTCCGGCGGGATCGGTTCGGCGATTGCCAGCGCCCTGGCGAGGCAGGGCGCGAGGGTCGCCCTATCAGGCACCCGCCAAAGCGCGCTCGAGGACGTTGCTGGCCAAATCGACGGCGCGGTCATCCTCCCGTGCAACCTGTCGGACAACGAGGCTGTCGACGCGCTTGTGCCGCAGGCGGCCGAGGCGCTCGGCCAAATCGACATCCTGGTCAACAATGCCGGCATCACCCGCGACAACCTGGCGATGCGGATGAAGGACGAGGAATGGGCAGACGTGATCCGCGTCAACCTCGAGGCCGCCTTCCGGCTTGTTCGCGCCGCGCTGAAGCCGATGATGCGCGCGCGCTTCGGCCGCATCGTTTCGATCACTTCGGTGGTCGGCATTACCGGCAATCCCGGACAGGCCAATTACGCTGCGTCCAAGGCGGGCCTGGTCGGACTATCGAAGGCGCTCGCGGCCGAGGTCGCCAGCCGCAATATCACCGTTAATTGTGTCGCTCCCGGCTTCATCAGCTCGGCGATGACCGACGTGCTGCCCGACGCACAGAAAGAAGCCCTGCTCGGCCGCATCCCGGCCGGCAAGCTCGGCGAGGGCGGTGATGTCGCTGCCGCCTGCGTCTACCTCGCCAGCCGCGAGGCCGGCTACGTCACCGGCCAGACCCTGCATGTCAACGGCGGCATGGCGATGATTTGAAAGCTCTTTGTGAATGCGCCAATTCGCGATATGGCACTGCATTAACTTGTTAAAAAGGAAGCAAAATTGTCCTTATTCTTCATGTTCCTTTCGATCTCGCTTAGCGATCTCTCCATTTGTTCGACCGAAGCATTAGCAAGGCCGGAAGTACCGGCAATTCAGCAGAGTTTGCTCCAGCAGGTTTTGGAGAGAGAAATGCTCTCCGAATCAGAGATAATTGCTCTTGAGCAATTACGTGCTGACGCTGCCGAATGTAGTCGCAGGTTCGCCGTTTCGGCGGATGAGCAAGGAACATTTGCAAATCTCGTTATTGCGCATGTGGCCGCTACCGCATTTGGCAATCGCTTAGTTGCCGAAGGATTTGATCCACGGCGCATTGACTCGCAACTTGAATCTACTGCGGCCGAAACACTTGATGCCCTAATTGCACGCCGCTTCGATGACCCAGGCGTTGTGGAACTCATTGAGCGTATTCTCCCGTTAGGCGACCAGAGTACGCCTGCAGGTCAAAGGCTGCTCGGCGCCTACACAATCAATGCGGCGCGCAAATTGCGTCTAAATGGCACTGAGTATCGCGAGTATCGCGATTATCGCGATTATCGCGATCAGTGATCGCGACTATGTGGATTACCTTAGGCTCAGGACTCATTGCGGCAACCAGAATATGAATGTTGCGGCGATGGCGATGGCCGAGAGGAAGGTGTGGGCGCATCGATCGTAGCGGGTGTGGACCCTGCGCCAGTCCTTGAGCCGGCCGAAC
>JBQTJR010000039.1:0-2720 GCA_052386895.1 Sphingosinicella sp. | reverse complement strand
AGGCTGAACACCGGGATGCCGTGTTGGGGATCGTCGAAATCCTGCGATTCGATCATGTTGTCCTGCTTGTCGCCCCTCAGGCCGTGCTGCGGCCCGAACGCGGCGCTGACCCTGAGGCCGCAGGCGGCAAGCGCATCGAGCGAGTGGGTCAGGTTCTCGGTCACCGAGGCCGGGTGCGCGACCAGGCCGACGCGCTTGCCCTCCAGCGGCGCGCGCAGCTTCGCGTCATTGAGCAGCCGGTCGATGCCGAATTTCATGGCTGAGGCGGTGGCGGCAGCGTCAGCGTAAAGCAATCCCGGCGGTGGAAATCGGGCTTGCCGGGCGGGTGCGCGAGCGCCCAGTAGGAGAGGGCGCCGTCCTTGTCCTCGATCACCGCGGCGAGCCCCAGCGCCAGCGGCGGCGCGGGCGCCAGTTCGAGCTGGCCAGTGCGCAACAGGGCGGAAAGCTCCAGCCGATCGCGCTCGCTTCTGACTTCGGCGACCGGCGGCGGCTGCGACGCGTCGCGGCGGTCCTTGCGATAGCCCTCGAACCGCCACGCCGCATATTCGCTCGACGGCGAGAAATTGAACTCCCAGTAGCCGGCATCGCCGTCACCGCGCAGGAACGCCTCTAAGCAGCTGTGCCGCCATAATTCGCTTTGTCGTTCCGGTTGCGCCGGCGCGGGAATGCGCAGTTCGGCCAGGTCGCCGGTCAGCCTGTATCGCAGCAACAGCTTTCCGGCCTCCAGCCAGTCGGCCACCACCACGATCTGCTCGACCGGCGGGCACGCGTTGTCGGGGTGGGGGACGAGGCGGGCCTGCATGCGAAGCGGATAGCATGCTTGCCACCCCGATGCGCCCGGCGATCCCGCACGTCGTCGAACCGGCTTCGCAGGGTACCGAAGCACCTGCGCGGCCGGTGGCGCACTCGGTGGTGCTGCGCGGCATCCGCGTCGACGACTGGGTGTTCGGCGTGTCGTCGGTCTCGGCCGACGGCCACGAAAGCCCGGTCGCCTCGGCGGTGCCGGGCGCGCGTTCAGGCCCTATTCGCCGCCGCCGCCGGCGTCCTGACCGTCTCCCGCCTCGCCGCGACCAGGATCGCGACGACGGTGAGCAGATAGACCGCCGCCACGAAGAACGGGATCAGGGTCAGCCGCTCGTCCGGCACCCACACCCAGATCGCGAACGCGCCGATCGCCCGCACCAGCGCGTGCGCCGAATAGAGCCAGGGTTTGCCGTAGCTCCAGCCGATCACCGGCCAGTGCTGCGCCATGCCCACCGCCATGATCAGCGACACCATTTCCGGTGTGCCGCCCGCCACCGCCGCGAAGGCGATCGCGTAGAACAGCAGCATCGCGGTCAGCGCCGGTGCCAGCACGTCGCCGGTCGCGGTCTTGTCCTTCATGAAGTCGCACTTGAGCAACTTCGCCAGCACCACTGCGAGCGGGAAGATCGCCCCCGAAAAGACGAACGCGGCCAGGTTCCATTGCTCGAGCGTCAGCGAA
The DNA here is from genome assembly GCA_052386895.1 of Sphingosinicella sp. Classification (GTDB taxonomy): domain Bacteria; phylum Pseudomonadota; class Alphaproteobacteria; order Sphingomonadales; family Sphingomonadaceae; genus Allosphingosinicella. Next base: position 1,237 of record JBQTJR010000039.1, on the reverse strand, counting down.
TAGCCGGCAACGCCGAGCGCCGCCCAGTAGATCGCCCCGGCGAGCGGGAAGGGATAGCCGCCCTTCAGCCTGACGAAGCTGGCCAGCTGATCGCGGCGGACCGCGGCGCGCAATTCTTCCATGGCGATTCCCCCCTTTGGCCCGGCAGGATAGCGACTCCCCTCCCTCCTAGGGAGGGGGTAGGGGGTGGGTCGACCGAAATGGCCCGACGCACGCCGCCAGGGGATCTTCCCACCCGCGAGCAGATCCTCGATTTCATCAAGACGTCCGACCGGCCGGCCGGCAAGCGCGAGATTGTCCGCGCCTTCGGCCTCAAGGGCCAGCACCGCGAGCTGAAGAGCCTGCTCCGCGACATGGCCGACGAGGGCCTGGTCGGCACCGCGCCCGGCCGCACCCTCCATCGTGCCGGCGGCCTGCCCAAGGTGACGGTGCTGCGCGTCGCCGACGTCGACGACAGCGGCCATGCCTTCGCCGTGCCCGAGCGCTGGGAAGGCGAGGGCGCGCCGCCGCGGCTGCGCCTGCTCGAACGCTAGGGCCGCGGCTCGGCGCTGGGCGTCGGCGACCGGCTGCTCGCCCGCACCGAGGAACGCCGCGGATCCTGGGTCGCGCATCCGATGAAGAAGCTGCTTCGCGGCAGCGAGCTGGTGCTCGGCGTCGTCCACCGCGAAGGATCGAATTTCTGGCTGCGGCCGGTCGAGAAGAAGGAACGGCGCGAGCTGCCGATAGCCGAGCTTGGCGGGGCGGAAGCCGGCGATCTGGTGCTCGCCGAGAAGGTCGGCCGGCCGCCCCGGCTCGCCGCCCGCGTCGATACCATCCTCGGCGATCCGTTCGCGCCGCGCAGCTTCAGCCTGATCGCCATCCACAAATACGGCATCCCGCACAAATTTCCCGACGCGGTGATAGCCGAAGCGGAGCGTGTGATGCGGCTGGAGTTGGATCCTCCCCGAGATTTCTCGGGGAGGGGGACCGGCGAAGCCGGTGGAGGGGTTCGCGAGGACCTGACCCACTTGCCGATCGTCGCGATCGATCCCGCCGACGCGCGCGACCATGACGACGCGGTCTGGGCCACGGCCGACGGCGATCCGGCCAATAGGGGCGGCTGGAAGGCCCTGGTCGCGATCGCCGACGTATCCTTCTACGTCCGCCCCGGATCGGCGCTCGACAAGGAAGCGCGAAAGCGCGGCAACAGCGTCTATTTTCCCGACCGCGTCGTGCCGATGCTGCCGGAAACCCTGTC
>JBQTJR010000038.1:0-2516 GCA_052386895.1 Sphingosinicella sp. | reverse complement strand
GTAGCGGGCCCGGATGCGCCGGCCTTCGTCGTCGATCCCCGGGCACACCTGGCGCACAGCGCGGGCGAGCTGGCGGGCGCGGGCTTCGTCCCATGGCGGTTCGCTGAGAAAATGCTGGCAGTCTGCCCAGCGAACGATGAAGCGCTGCACGTCAACGGGCATGCCTTCTGTGCCGACATAGCCCTGCATCTGCTCGGCCGTCGGCGGGTGACGCGCCGGAGCGCAGGCGGCCAAGGCGAGGGCAGTCAGAATCGAAGTCGAGCGCATCGTCGCCGAGATATAGCGACTTTCCGACACGAGATCCCGGCCTGCGCCGGGATGACTCCGCGCGGGCGGGGAACCAGCACGCTGGGTCATTCGGCCGCCTCGGCCGCTTGCTCGGCTTCGCGCTCGGCCTGCTGGCGCGCCCACATGTCGGCGTAGAGGCCGCCGCGGCGCAGCAGCGCCTCGTGGCGGACGCGCTCAGCGATGCGGCCGGCATCGAGCACCAGGATCTCGTCGGCATCGACCACGGTGGAGAGACGGTGGGCGATGACGATGGTGGTGCGGCGCGCGGTGACCGAGCGCAGGGTATCCTGGATCGCGGCCTCGGTGCGGCTGTCGAGCGCGCTGGTCGCCTCGTCGAGGATCAGGATCGGCGGGTCCTTCAGGAGGGTGCGGGCAATCGCGACACGCTGCTTCTCGCCACCCGACAGCTTGAGGCCGCGCTCGCCGACCAGCGAATCGTAGCCCAGCGGCAGCGAGCGGATGAAATCGTCGATCGCGGCGCCGCGGGCGGCGCCTTCGATCCCGGCCTGGCCGGCGCCGTCGCGGCCGTAGCCGATATTGTAGCCGATGGTGTCGTTGAACAGCACCGTGTCCTGCGGGACGATGCCCAAGGCGGCGCGCAGGCTGGCCTGGGAGACTAGAGTAATGTCCTGACCGTCGACGAGGATGCGGCCACCGGTCGGCTCGTAGAAGCGGAACAACAGGCGCGAGAGAGTGGACTTGCCGGCGCCGGAAGGCCCGACCACCGCGACGCTCGCTCCGGGCGGCACGTCGAAATCAACGCCGCGCAATATCTCGCGGCCGGGCTCATAGGCGAAATGCACGTCCTCGAAGCGGACCGCGCCGCGCGTCACCTTGAGCTCGGGGGCGTCTGGCCGGTCGGCGATCTCGGCCTCCGTGTCGAGCAGGCCGAACATCGATTCCATGTCAATGAGGCCCTGGCGGATGGTGCGATAGACCCAGCCCAGCAGGTCGAGCGGACGGAAAAGCTGGGCGAGGAAAGTGTTGACGAAGACGACGTCGCCGGTGGTGAAAGTGCCGCGGCTCCAGCCCCAGACGGTATAGGCCATGGCGCCGCCCATCATCAGGTTGGTGATCAGCGACTGGCCGATGTTGAGCCAGGCGAGCGAGGTCTCGTTGCGGACCGCGGCGTCGGCAAAGGCGCGCGCCGCCTCGCCGTAGCGGCGCGCCTCGCGGTCCTCGGCGCCGAAATATTTGACCGTCTCGTAATTGAGCAGCGAATCGACCGCGCGCGCCATCGCCTGATTGTCGATGTCGTTCATCTGCCGCTGCAGGCGCGAGCGCCACTCGGTGACTCGCCTCGTAAACCAGATGTAGACGACGACCATCACCAGGGTGGCGGCGACCAGGCCGGGCCCGAACATGATCCCGAAGATGATGCAGACCGCGGCCAGCTCGACCAGGGTCGGGGCGATGTTGAACAAAAGGAAATAGAGCATGCCGTCGATGCTGGCGGTGCCGCGCTCGACGATGCGGGTGAGCGCGCCGGTACGGCGCTCGAGATGGTAGCGCAGCGACAGCTGGTGGACGTGGCGGAAGACCTGTTCGGCGAGGCGGCGGGCAGCGTCGCGGCCGACCCGCTCGAACACCGCATTGCGGACATTGTCGAAGAGAACGCCGCCGAAGCGGGCGCCGGCATAGGCCAGCACCAGCGCCACGATCAGCCCGGCGGCGGCGGCGGCGCCGGCCGCCATGCGGTCGATCGCTGCCTTGTAGGCGAACGGCATGACCAGGGTCGCCGCCTTGGCGGCGAGCACCAGCAGCAGCGCGACGACGACGCGGGCGCGCAGCCCCGGCTCGCCGGCCGGCCAGAGATAGGGAAGAAAGCGCCGCAGCGCGCCCCAGCCCGGATCCTTTTCCTCGCCCGCCATTGTTGCGAGATAGTGACAGTCTGCAGGAGACCCAAATACCAGCCGGAACTCGGCCCCTTTTCAGTCATTTACCCTGCGATGGGACCGACGCTCTACGTGATGGCCCTGCTGGGCTGCGGCGAAAGCGACGCGGCGTGCCGCGAGATCGCGCAGCTGCGCACCCACTATCCCAGCCAGCAAGCCTGCCTCGCGGCGACGCCGACGGTGCTCGAGCGCAACCTCCATCTCGCTTACCCCAACGTCGTCGCGCAGTGCCGGCGTGCCGGCACGCGCACGCTGGCGCTGCGCGGCAGCGAGGTGATGCAGCCGGCCGGCCCGAACGGGGTGCGGATGGCGGCGGCGCGGACCTGGCGGGCT
>JBQTJR010000037.1:0-1607 GCA_052386895.1 Sphingosinicella sp. | reverse complement strand
ATCGGCGACGCGCAGGGCGACGACCTGCCAGCCAAGATGGATCGCCATCGGCAGCAGAGCGAGCAGGGCAAAGCTCTCGCGGCGGACGCCGGCGAAAGCCACGGCCCAGAGCAGCAGCGCCAGCGCGTAGCAGGCCGCAACGCCGAGCCGGACGTGGCGGCCGAGCGCCAGCGCCGAGGATCTGACGCCGACCAGGGCATCATCCTCGCGGTCCTGCAGCGCATAAATGGTGTCGTAGCCGCTCACCCCGAAAATCGCGCCGGCGTAGAGCCACAAGGCGGGCGCGGCGAGCGCGCCGGTCACCGCCGGCCAGCCGACCAGCGCCCCCCAGGAAAAGACCAGCCCGAGCCAGGCCTGCGGCCACCAGGTGAGGCGCTTCATGAACGGATAGGCCGCGACCGGCGCCAGGCTGAAAAGCGCGATCCAGCGCGCCAGCGGGTCGAGCCGGAGCAAGACGATTAGGCCGAGCGCGCTCAACGCGGCGAGCAGCAGCCAGGCGGCCTGCAACGACACGCGGCCGCTGGCGAGCGGGCGCAGCCTGGTGCGCTCGACCCTGCGGTCGAGGTCTTTATCGACGATGTCGTTATAGACGCAGCCGGCGCTGCGCATCGCCCAGGCACCGAGCGCCAGCCAGCCGACCAGCGCCCAGCCCGAGGCTCCCTCGCCGCCGCCACGCAGCCCGGCCAGCGCGACCGACCAGGCACAGGGCCAGAACAGAAGCCAGGCGCCGATCGGCCGGTCGAGCCGGATCAGCGAGGCGAACGGGCGCAGCGGCCCCGGCAGCGCGCCGATCAGCCCGCGCCGCTCGCTGTCGGGGACGATGTCGACATTGTTCACCGCCGGGTCCATGCCGTAACGGGCCGCATGCCCGCAATGCCCGCCTGGCCGCCGGGGAGCACGCCGCGGCTCTACGTGCCTGAGCGACTCGCGGCGGACGCTGTCATCACGCTCGCCGGGGCGCCGGCGCATTATCTCGGCGACGTGCTGCGGCTGCGCGAAGGTGCGCAGCTGCGGCTGTTCGACGATCGAAGCGGCGAATGGCAAAGCGAGATCGAGCAAGCCGGACGCAAGCGGGTCCAGGTGGCGATCCGCCGGCACCTGCGGCCGCGCGAAACGGTGCCGGACCTGTGGCTCTTGTTCGCGCCGGTCAAGCGCGGCCGGATCGACTGGCTGGTCGAGAAGGCGACCGAGCTGGGCGTGGCGGAGCTGCACCCGGTGATCAGCGAACGCACGATCGTCGAGCGGGTCAATCTCGAGCGGCTGCGCGCGCACGCGATCGAGGCGGCGGAGCAATGCGAGCGCACCGCTCTGCCCAGGCTCGAGCCGCCGCGGCGGCTGGATCGCCGGCTCGACGACTGGCCGGACGGGCGCGTGCTCCATTTCGCCGACGAGGCGGGGGGGACGCCGCTGGCGGAGGCGGCGCGGCCGGCGGCGGCGGCGAACCTGATCGGCCCCGAGGGCGGTTTCAGCGACGCCGAGCGGAGGCGGTTGCTGGCTCACCCCGCCGCCTGCCCGGTATCGCTGGGCCCGCGCATCCTGCGCGCCGACACAGCGGCGCTGGCGGCGATCGCTTTGTGGATGGCTGCGGCGGGCGACTGGTCCTCGCA
>JBQTJR010000036.1:0-2957 GCA_052386895.1 Sphingosinicella sp. | reverse complement strand
TCCGTAGAGGATGTCGAAGGGCCCACGGGCGTGTGGGTTCGGGCTATCGAAGAGTATATTTAGATTGAAACTGAGGGAGGAGGAGACGTTAGTCAGGCAATTGAAGTTCGCCGCGATTCACTCCGATCTCGACCCGACGACATGGCAGCCCAAGCCATCGCCTTCGACTTGGATCGACATCTGGCAGTTATCGAAACTGGGAGGACCAGGCGTCCACCTCACTGGTTGCAAATCGATATGCCGCTTGAGAGTGGCGCCGTAACCGGGAACGCAGAGAGTCAAGAGTTCGCAATCTTGTACTGCCGACAAGGGGACGCGGGAATTCGCGTTGAAGCCGTAGGGTTTGATCAGCCCGCGCAATTGACATTCGTTGTCGATGGACGGGAACGCCCCATCCAAAACGTAACTGTTGGCGAGCGAGAAGGAAGACCTGCGCTTGTTGGCACATTGACCTCGACTGTCGAATTGATGCTTGAATTGCAGCAGGCAAGCGACACGGTCGAATTGCGAGTCGGTTCCTCGCAACGCCTGGCTGCGCCACCCGCCGATAGCATCCAGAAATTCGCATTGCGGTGTGCGTCATTGCTCTCCCCTGGGCTCAGATAACTCGCTTGGTACGGGCTAAACCCTCGCGTGGCCGCTACCAGCGCCGCCGCCTGGCGGGTTCGCGCGCCTCGGGCTCGTCCTCGATGATCCAGCTGTGATTCTCGACGATTCGTGAATCGATCGGACGTCCGCGCGGGTCGCGCGACGGCTCGAACAGGAAACGCTGCTCGATCAGCCGGCAGGTCGTTTCGTCGAGGACATCGCTACCGCTCGAAGTCCGGATCCGACAGTCGGATACGCGCCCATCCGCGCGCACGACATAGACGATCCCCACCGTGCCCTCGATGCCGGCCTCGCCGAGCCCGGCCGGATAGTCCGAATTGCGCAGTCGGCCGCGAATCAGCCGCGGCGGCGTATAGGCACCGTAGCCGCCGCCGCCACGGCCGCCGCCGCCAAGGCCGCTGCCGGTGCCGTCGCCCAAACCGCCGCTGCCGGTGCCCGGGCCGCGGACAAGGGCGGCGCCCTGTGAGGAATCGGCGCCGTTGCCGGCAAAGGGCGCCGCGACGATCGGCGGCTTCACCGGCAGCGGCACGACTGGCTCCGGCGCCACTACTGGCGTCGCCTGCGAGCGCAGGCTGGGGGGCGAGGAACCGCCTTCCTCGCGGGGCGTGAAGCGCTGGTTGCGCGTGTCGCTGGAGACTCGCGGCGGCGGACGCAATCGCACCGTCTCGGGTTCGGGCAAGGGAGGCGCGATATTGAACAGTTTCAACGGCTCGATCATCGCCCGCCGCTCATTGCCCTCCAGCCCGAAGAGAAACAGGCAAACCAGGCCCAGCTGGACGAGCCCCGAGGCGAGCGAGGCGCCGATGCGTTCGCGAAATCGTTCCTGGGCGGCCGTCATCATGACAGGGAAATCTCGCCTGAAATCAAACTCCTGTAAAGCAGTACCGGCCTGAACCGGAGCTTGCCGGTGAGGGGGTGCGCGAGACGGCCGGCGGCGCTAAAGGCGCCGTCATGACCCAGAGATTTCCGGCCCTCGCCGCCTTGCTTCTCCTCGCCGCTTGCGCCCGTTCCGAGGACGCCAGTCTGGTCAACGACGTCAATCAGCAGCTGGTCGAGCAAGTGCGCACGCCCGAGCAGGACGACCAGGAGATCGCGCTCGGCCAGTGGCGCGACGCGTTGCAGGAGGAGCAGGCGGCGCTCGAGTTCGGCCCGTCTGGCGCACCGCCAATGTTCAGCCTGCGCTGCGATGCGCGCCGCATCGTGGCGCTGCAACGCCACGGCATCGCCCCGGCCGGCGACCTGCCGATGATGCTGGTGTCGGTCGGCAGCGAAACGCGGCGGCTGGCGGTGACCGGCGGCAGCACACCGACGCCGATGCTGCGCGCGTCGCTGGCGCCGAGCGACCCGTTGGTCGGTACGCTGAACCGCGCCGCGACGCCGATCACCATCCGCATCGGCGACGCGCCGCCGCTGATGCTGCCGCCGAGCCCGGCGATCGCCGGTTTCCTCGATCGCTGCGCCGCCGGCACGGCGGGTGCCGGACAACCGGGCAACACGACCGAGGCGCCGGATTCCAACACCGCTGCCACGACCAACAGCGCGAGGCCGACGGGCTGAGCCCGTGCCGGTGTCGTGGCGTCTTGTTCCATTGCTGCTTGCGTTCGGCCTTGCCGGCTGCGCGCAGCGTCGCCCGCCGCCACCGGCGCCGCAGCCGGCGCCACCATCAATTCCGGTTCCGGCGGACCCCGCGCCAACCCTCTCGCCGGCGGCGCTCGCCGCCTGGGCCGACGCACCCCTGTCGCCAGGCAACTGGAGCTGGCAGCCTGGGCGCGCGAGCTTCGGCGAAATTAGCGCGCCGCTGCTCACGATTGCCTGCGAAAGCGCGGGCCGGATCGCGATAGACTTTCATTTGCCGGGAGCCCCGTCTCGCCTCGTCGTCCGCACCAGCACCGGCCTTCGCGCGCCCAATCTCACTCAGCAGGATGGTCGTCAGCGGACAAGGTTGGCGGCGAACGATCCCCTGCTTGACGACATCGTGTTCAGCCGGGGTCGCTTCGCGGTCGAGGCCGAAGGCCGACGGCTGGTCATCCCTGCCTGGCCCAAGCCGGCGCGGGTGATCGAGGATTGCCGGGACCGATAAAAAAGGCGCCATGAGGCGCCCGCGAAGCATGGAATCCTAGCGGCAAAATATTTCACTTCAAGACTTGATCGTCGATTCGGCGCGACTCATACCGAAGGCGAAGTTCAACGGTGAAAGGAGGTGATCCGATGTCTCATGGTTCAGCAGAGAGGTCGGTCAAGTCGGTTCGGAGGTGGCGAGCATAGCTTGCACTCCGGGCTGGAAGCACTTCCGGCCGCTGACCATGTCGAAGGCCGCCGCGTCCTGCGCGGCGGCCATTCGCTTTTAC
>JBQTJR010000035.1:0-2686 GCA_052386895.1 Sphingosinicella sp. | reverse complement strand
CCGCAAGCGGCGCTTTACTATCTGGCGCGGATGCTGGTCGCCGGCGAGGAACCGCTTTACGTCATCCGCCGCATCACCCGTTTCGCCAGCGAAGATATCGGGCTCGCCGATCCGCAGGCGCTGGTGCAGTGCCTCGCCGCCAAGGAGGCCTATGATTTTCTCGGCTCGCCCGAAGGCGAGCTGGCGATCGCGCAGGCTTGCCTCTATTGCGCCGCGGCGCCGAAATCGAACGCCGCTTACCGGGCGCAGAAAGGCGCGTGGCGGGCGGCCGAGGAAACCGGTTCGCTGATGCCGCCCAAGCATATCCTGAACGCGCCGACGCGGCTGATGAAGGACATCGGCTACGGCAAGGATTACCGCTACGATCACGACCAGGCGGAAGGCTTTTCAGGCAGTGATTACTGGCCAGAGGAAATGGAGCCGCGGACGTTCTACAGCCCCACCGACCGCGGCTTCGAGCGGGAGATCGGCGAGCGAATCGCGCAATGGGACAAGCTCCGAAAAAAGAAGCAATGAGCCAATCGATCGACAGCTGGGACGACGCGGCCGGCTATGCGCTTTCGCTTCCGGGCACCGAGCTTTCGACCAGCTACGGCAAGCCGGCCGTGAAGGTAAACGGCCGCGCTTTCCTGTTCTGGAGCCACGAAGCCGATTCCTCGTTCGGCATCGGCATCGACATGGACAGCGTCGACATCCTGATGGAAACCGATCCCGACACCTTCTGGCAGACGCCGCACTACCAGGGCTGGCCGGCGGTGCTGATCCGCTTCGGCAGCCAGGACCAGGAGCGGGTGCGGCTGATGATCGAGCGCGCCCACGAACAGGCGGCGGCGAAACCAAGGCCGAGAGCGCGAAACAAAGCGTGACGCCGCGGTTCGAGCGCTACGCGGCGATCGACTGGTCGGGTGCCAAGGGCCGCAAGCACAAGGGCATCGCGATTGCGATGGCTCTCGAGGGCGATGGGCCACCGAGGCTGGTGCGCCCCGGCCACGCCTGGTCGCGCGGCGAGGTGCTCGCCTGGCTGCTCAAGCAAGCGGCGGCCGCACCGACCCTGTTCGGGTTCGATTTCAGCTTCGCGCCGCCGATCGCCGAGCGTGGCGATTACCTGCCGGGCGAGAGGGCGCCGCGCGAAGCCAGGGGCTTCTGGGCCTATGTCGACGCGCGCTGCGAAGACGAGGACCTCGGCGCGGCGAGCTTCCTCGAGCACACCCACCGGCGCCATTTCTATTTCGGCGCTGCCGACGGGTCGAAACGCGACTTTCTCCATCACCGCATTTGCGAGCACCGCTTCAACGCCGGTGGCGGTGGCAAGGCCTCGACCCTGTACGACGCGATCGGCGCCGCCCAGGTCGCCAAGGCTAGTTTTGCCGGCATGCGGCTGCTCCACCGCCTCGCCGGCAAGGTGGCGATCTGGCCGTTCGATCCGTTGCCGGCGCAAGGCAGCGTTGTCGTCGAAATCTATACGCGCTGCTTCATCCGCCTGGCTGGATATTCGGGGCGCAAGGTGCGCACATTTGTGCAATTGAACCAGGCGCTGGCGGCACTCGGCAGCAGGGTCGCGCGGCTGCAGCGCGAACCCAACGACCACGAAAGCGACGTGCTGATCGCCGCGGCGGGGCTGCGCGCGATTGCCGGCGACGAGCGCTACTGGCAGCCGGCGGGACTGACGCCCGCGCTGGCGCGCAGCGAGGGCTGGACGTTCGGGGTTCGGTGACCCATCTGCTATAGGACGCGCCGGAGCCGGGTTAGCTCAGCTGGTAGAGCAGCGGTTTTGTAAACCGAAGGTCGCGGGTTCGATTCCTGCACCCGGCACCGCCTTGCAATGTCCAGTCCGGTCGCGGAGCAACCTCGTTCCGGACCCGGAGCGCCGGTGGAGGGGCATTTGAACAGTGGCCTGCCAAAGCTGATTTTCGCGATCGCGTCGACCCAGAAGACCGCCAATCTCGCGCCGATCGTTCACCTCGCACGGCCCAAATCCGGCGATCGGGTGCTGTGGCTGAACTCAGGCCGGGCGGTGTCCGGCGCGTGGACCGAAGGCGTGGATGCGGTGCTTGACGCGCGCAATATCGGCCGTCTCGAACCGATCGCGTTCAGCGACGCCGCAAGCGAGGTCTACGATTCGGTCAGCCAGGGTCTCGCCAGCCGCCACGATCTCCAAGGATTCTCGCCCTGGCTGGTGTTCAACGGCGGCAGCAAGACCATGCCCGCCCAGATCGACCAGGCAATCCGCGACCGGTTCGGCGGCCGCACCGTCTGCTTCTCCGACGTCAACAGCGCCGTCCTCACCGTCTGGGGCCAGGATTGGCGGGCGGGTCGGCGCGAGCAGATGGGCGCTTGCCTTCGGCTGGAGGAGATCCTGCGCTGCAACGGCTACCAGCCGACCGGCGCTGCGCCACGCTCACTGATGCCCGGATCCGATCCGGTCGCCTTGATCTGCCCCGGCTACGCCGAGGAAACGGACGCAACCGACGCGGTCCACACGCGGATGGAACGATCGATTGCGTCGTTTTCCCCGATCGAGCTTCCGAAATACCATCATCTCGACGATGACGCGAAGGAGGATTGGTCACGCGCGCTTGGCCGCGTCTTCGATCCGGCGAGAGGGTATCTGCGCCGTGGAAGGCCGAACTGGACCGAGCCGAATTGCCTGACGCCCAACGAGGCAAGCCGGACCGCCCTGTTCAAC
>JBQTJR010000034.1:0-2419 GCA_052386895.1 Sphingosinicella sp. | reverse complement strand
CCGACCAGCTCAAGGAGGCCGCCGCGATCTTGCGCGAGTCGACCGATCTCGGCCTCCGCTTCGACGGCTTCATCGAGGCCGACAAGCTGTCCCGCGGCGGCGCCGACGTCGTCGTCAGCGACGGCTTTTCCGGCAACATCGCGCTGAAATCGGTCGAGGGCACCGCCCGTTTCGTCGTCGATCTGCTGCGCCGCGCTTTTTCGAGCTCGATCCGCTCCAAGATCGGCTTCCTGATCTCGCGCCCGGCCACCAGGCTCTTGGGGCACCATCTCGATCCCAACAACCATAACGGCGCGGTCTTCCTCGGTCTGAACGGCCTGGTGGTGAAGAGCCACGGCAGCGCCACCGCCAACGGCGTCGCCAACGCGGTCGGCGTCGCCGCGCGGATGGTGAAGCACGAGCTCACCCGCAAGATTACCGAGGATCTCGCCAGCGTCGCGCGGCCGCGGTCGGGGCCGCCCCCGGCGGAGCCGGATCTGCAATCGACTCGGCAGGCGGCGCAATGACCCGCCGTTCCGTGATCACTGGCACCGGCGCGGCGCTGCCGCCGCGGCGGGTGACCAACGCCGAGCTAGCCGAGCGGGTCGAGACCACCCACGAATGGATCGTCGAGCGAACCGGCATCGAGGCGCGACACATCGCCGGCGACGGCGAGACCACCGCCACTCTCGCGACCGAGGCATCGAAGAAGGCGCTTGCGGCGGCCGGTCTCGACGCGAAACAGATCGGCCTGATCGTGCTCGCCACCGCCACGCCCGACCAGACCTTCCCGGCCAGCGCCACCCGGGTCCAGACCGCTCTGGGCATCGACGATTGCATCGCGTTCGACGTCCAGGCCGTCTGCACCGGCTTCCTCTACGCGCTGTCGATTGCCGACAACATGGTGAAGGGCGGCATGGCCGATCGCGCGCTGGTGATCGGCTCGGAAACGTTCAGCCGCATCCTCGACTGGGAGGATCGCGCCACCTGCGTCCTGTTCGGCGACGGCGCCGGTGCGATCGTGCTTGAGGCGCGCGACACCGGCGACGAGGGCGTGCTCGCCACCCGCCTCCACGCCGACGGCCGCCACAACGATCTGCTCTATGTCGACGGCGGCGTCTCGACCACCGGCACCGTCGGCAAGCTGCGCATGAAGGGCAAGGAAGTGTTCCGCCACGCCGTCGTCAACCTCGCCGACGTGCTCAACGAGACGCTCGCGGCCGCCGGCCACCATGCCGACGAGGTCGACTGGGTGGTGCCGCACCAGGCCAACAAGCGCATTCTCGACGCCACCGCGAAAAAGCTCGGGCTCGATCCGGCGCGGGTCATCGTCACCGTCGACCAGCACGCCAACACCTCGGCGGCGTCGGTGCCGCTGGCGCTCGACGTCGCGGTCCGCGACGGCCGCATCAGGAAGGGCGACTTGGTCGTCCTCGAGGCGATGGGCGGCGGCTTCACCTGGGGCGCGGCGGTAGTCCGCTACTGACGGTTTCACGACCGCTCGCGCCAATGCGAAAATTACCGATTTCAGCGCCTTGCGCAGCCGGGCGCAAATCGAGTCTAAGCCGTTGCACTGGCTTGTGAAGCCGGTTAGGGTCCCTGTTCAACCCCGGGGGAGGGACGAAAAAATGGCCGACGCAAGTGCGATCAGGAAGCCGGCAGCCGGCACGCTCACGCGCGCGGACCTTGCCGACATTGTCCATCGCGAGATCGGGCTGTCGCGCTCGGAATCGGCCGGCATCGTCGAACGCATCCTGCACCACATGTGCCACGCGCTCGCCGGCGGGCAGAACGTGAAGATTTCCGGCTTCGGCAGCTTCATCCTGCGCGACAAGGGCCGGCGCATCGGCCGCAACCCCAAGACGGGCGTCGAAGTGCCGATCGCGCCGCGGCGGGTGCTCACGTTCCGCGCCAGCCAGATCATGCGCGAGCGGATCGCCCGCGCCGGTTGATCGCGCGATGATCTCGGCGGCGGGCAAGAGCGACCAGGCCTTCCGCACCATCGGCGAGCTTGCCGGCGAGCTCGGCGTTCCCCAGCACATCCTGCGCTACTGGGAGACGCGCTTCCCGCAATTGCGGCCGCTGCAGCGCGCCGGCAACCGCCGCTACTACCGCCCCGACGACGTCGCCTTGGTGCGGCGCATCCATCGCCTCCTCAACGAGGACGGCTATACCATCCGCGGCGTCCAGCAATTGCTGGCCAGGGGCCAAGCCGGTGCCGACGAGCCGGCTCCGCCTGCGCCAGCCGCCGCGCCCGCGGCGGCTACGCCCGCGCCCGCACCCGCATTGCCGGTCGCGGAATTGCAGGCGCTGCGCCGCCAGCTCGCCGAGGCGCTCGGCGAAAGCGTGGCGTAGCTACGAGTTCACATCCGCGGCGATCGCGCCATGGAAGTTCTTCTATCGTCACCCCAGCGTAAGCTGGGGTCCAAGCCGAGTCCGG
>JBQTJR010000033.1:0-10531 GCA_052386895.1 Sphingosinicella sp. | reverse complement strand
GCGTGCTCTCTGGAAGGAGAGTCGATTTGAGCAGCAAGGCGCCGCGGGCGGCGGTTCCCGCGCATTCCGACAAGCCCGAGACCAAGCCCGCGCGGCCCAATTTCTCGTCCGGGCCGTGTGCCAAGCCGCCCGGCTGGTCGCCGTCGAAGCTGGCGCTCGGCTCGCTGGGACGTTCGCACCGCTCGCGGCTCGGCAAGGCGCGGCTGGCGCACGCGATCGAGCTCAGCCGACGCGTCCTGCAGGTGCCGTCCAGCCACCGCATCGCGATCGTGCCCGCCTCCGACACCGGCGCGGTCGAGATGGCGCTGTGGAACCTGCTGGGACCCAGGAAGGTGACGATGCTCGCCTGGGAGAGTTTCGGCGAGGGCTGGGTAACCGACGTCAACCGCCAGCTCGGCCTGGAAGCCAGCGTGCTGCGCGCCGATTATGGCGCGCTTCCCGACCTCGCCGCGGTCGACTGGGCGGGGGACGTCGTGTTCACCTGGAACGGCACCACCTCGGGCGTGCGCGTGCCGGACGGCGAATGGATCGCGCCCGATCGGGCCGGACTGGCGATCTGCGACGCGACCTCGGCCGCGTTCGCGGCGGATCTGCCGTGGGATCGGCTCGATGTCGCCACCTACAGCTGGCAGAAAGTGCTGGGCGGCGAGGCGGCGCACGGCATGCTGATCCTGGGGCCGCGCGCGATCGAGCGGCTGGAGAACCATCAACCTGCCTGGCCGCTGCCCAAGATCTTCCGCCTCAAGAAAGACGGCGCGGTGATCGAGGGCGTTTTCCGCGGCGAGACGATCAACACGCCGTCGATGCTGGCGCTCGAGGATTATGTCTTCGCGCTGGAATGGGCGGAGTCGCAGGGCGGCCTCGCCGCCCTGATCGCCCGCGCCGACGCCAACGCCGCCGCGCTCGATCATTGGGTGCAGGCGACGGCGTGGATCGACCATCTCGCCGCTGCGCCCGAAATCCGCAGCAACACCAGCGTCTGCCTCAAATTTGCCGGCGCGGCCCGCCGGCTCGATGCGCGGAGCCAGCGCGCGCTTGGCAAGGAGATCGAGGCCCTGCTCGAAGCCGAGGGCGTCGCATTCGACATCGCCGCCTATCGCGACGCGCCGCCTGGGTTGCGCATCTGGTGCGGCGCCACCGTCGACGCCGACGACATCCGCCTGCTCACTCCCTGGCTCGACTGGGCCTATGCGCAAGCGACGACGCGATGAGCGCGCGGGTGCTGATCGGCGACCGGCTGGACGCCAAGGCGGCCGAGATCTTCCGCGCCAACGGCATCGAGACCGACGAGAGGCCCGGCCTCGCGAAAGACGAGCTGAAGGCGATTCTCGCCGACTATGACGGGCTCGCGGTGCGCTCGTCGACAAAGGTGACGGCGGAACTGCTCGACGCGGCGCCCAGGCTCAAGGTGATCGGCCGCGCCGGCATCGGCGTCGACAATATCGACGTCGCCGCCGCTACTGCCCGCGGCGTGGTGGTGATGAACACCCCGTTCGGCAATTCGATCACCACCGCCGAGCACGCGGTGGCCTTGATGTTCGCGCTGGCGCGCGAGCTTCCCGCCGCCGACAGCTCGACCCAGGCCGGCCGCTGGGAGAAAGACCGCTTCCTCGGCGTCGAGCTGACCGGCAAGACGTTGGGGCTGATCGGCTGCGGCAACATCGGTTCGATCGTCGCCGACCGGGCGCTGGGGCTGAAGATGAAGGCGATCGCCTACGATCCCTATCTGTCGCCGGAGCGGGCGCTCGACCTCGGGGTCGACAAGGTCGAGCTCGACGAATTGCTGGCCCGCGCCGACTTCATCACCCTTCACACGCCGCTGACCGACCAGACCCGCAACATCCTGTCGCGCGCCAACCTCGCCAAGACCAAGAAGGGCGTGCGCATCGTCAATTGCGCGCGCGGCGGGCTGATCGACGAAGCGGCACTGCGCGAGCGGCTCGATTCCGGCCATGTCGCGGGTGCCGCGCTCGACGTGTTCGCCGAGGAGCCGGCGCGCGCCAATCCCCTGTTCGGCGCGCCGGGGCTGATCGCGACGCCCCATCTCGGCGCCTCGACCACCGAGGCGCAGGTCAATGTCGCGATCCAGATCGCGGCGCAAATGTCCGATTTCCTGGTGCGCGGCGGGGTGATCAACGCGCTCAACATGCCCTCGCTCACCGCCGAGGAGGCGCCGAAGCTGCGCCCGTACATGGCGCTGGCGGAAAAGCTCGGCTCGCTTGTCGGCCAGGTCGAAGGGGAGAATATCGCCGGGGTGACGATCGAGGTCGAAGGCGCTGCCGCGGCCCTCAACCAGAAACCGGTCACCGGCGCGGTGCTGGCCGGGCTGATGAAAGTCTATTCCGACACGGTGAACATGGTGAACGCGCCCTATCTCGCGAAAGAACGGGCGCTCGACGTACGCGAGGTGCGCCACGACCGCGAGGGCGATTACCACACCCTGGTGCGGGTCTCGGTGGCGACCCCCAACGGCGACCGCTCGGTCGCAGGCACCCTGTTCGGCAATGCGGCGCCGCGCCTGGTCGACATGTTCGGTATCGCGATCGAGGCCGAATTGGCCGGCGAGATGATCTACATCGTCAACGAGGACCGGCCCGGTTTCATCGGCAGCCTGGGCACGACATTAGGCGAGGCCAAGGTCAATATCGGCACCTTCCATCTGGGCCGGCGCGAGGCGGGCGGCGAGGCGGTCGCACTGATCTCGGTCGACAACCCGGTGCCGGAAATACTGGTTCGCAAGCTGAAGAAGCTGCCGGGCGTCAAGCGCGTTACGCCGCTTAAATTCTGAGGTCCCGCGCGCAGGCAAACTCGTTTAGGATGCGCTTCATGCTGCGCCGCCTGCTGCTTGCCCTTGCCCTGCTGCTCGCCGCGCCGGCGACCGCGCAGGAGCCGGAATGGCGGACGGCGCCCGAATATGACGTGCTGCTGCGCCCGTTCGACTACGAGCCCGACCCGATCCGGCTGGAGGCGGGGCGGCCGGTCAGGCTGCGCTTCGTCAACCAGGGCCAGGGCACCTACAGCTTTTCCGCGGACGATTTCTTCCGCAGCGCGCGCATCCGATCGGGCGATGCCGAGCGGCTCCGCTCCGGCCGGCTGAGGCTGGCGCCGGGCGAGCGGAGGGTGATCGCGCTGGTGCCCGCGCCCGGCCGCTATTCGGTGCGCAGCGGCAATCTCGTCCACTGGCTGCTTGGGATGCGCGCGACGATCATCGTCGAGTAATTCCAAGCCGGCTCAGTATCCCGGTCTGGGCGCCTGGCGCTGGCGGCGGACCGCGCCGCCGCGCAGCTGGCCGCGGACCGCGCCGGCCGGAAAAGCCTGGCTATGGACGTTGATGTAGAAATCGTGGGCGCGGGTCGCGAGTTCGCGAGCCAGCATCGGATCGATGGCGGCGCAACCGCGGCTCTGGCCGTCGGCGCCCGGCGTGGTGAGGGGAATGACCGGCGGCCCGGCGCTGCCGGCGGCGCCGCGATGAACGTGCGCGGCGGTGATGGTGTCGACCTGGCGGACGAACAGCTGCCAGCACGCTTGTGCTTCGCGGGCATCGACGCGGAGCTCGGCGGTGCCGGTGCCGTCGGGATCGCCCGGCCCGGGCACTTCCTGAATCCCGGTCAGGGTGGCCGGCAAGGTCGCGCGCGGCACGCCGCCCGAGGTCGCGCAGCCGGCAAGCAACAAAGCTGCCAACGGGATAATCCGAGTCATCGTGCGCCTCCGTTCAAGATCCAGGTCACGCGGCCTGCTTCCATTCGCGTCCATGCTCGGCAAGCCGGGAAAACAAGGTCGGCAAGCCCGCCTCGTCGAGACGATCGATCGGCCACCATTCGCCGGCCGCGACCTCATCATCGGCCTTCGCGCACAGCAGCCGCATGTCGAGGGTGAAGTGGGTGAAGCCATGCTCGACCGAGCCGCTTTCCCGCCAGTCGGCGATCGCGGGCGCAGCCTCGGTCGGCAGCGCGCGCATGCCGCCAAGCAGGCCGCGGCGCGGCCGGCGAACCAGCAGCACCTCGCCGTCGCGCTCGAGCCAATAAGCGATGCCCTGCCGTCGCGGCCGCGCCCGGCGCGGCGGCTTGACCGGGAACCGGTCCGCCTGACCCGAGCGGCCGGCGGCGCAATTCTGGGCGAGCGGGCAATGCGAACAAGCGGGCCGGCGCGGCGTGCAGATCGTCTGGCCCAATTCCATCATCGCCTGGGTGAAATCGCCGGGCCGCCCGGCCGGGACCAGTTCCCGGGCCAGCGCACGGATGCGCGGCCGTGCCGCCGGCAGCGGCTCGGATATGCCGAACAGGCGGGCAACAATCCGCTCGACATTGGCATCGACCGCCGCCTCGGGGCGGCCGAACGCGATCGCGGCGATCGCCCCGGCGGTATAATCGCCGATGCCGGGCAGTGCGCGCAGCGCCTCGCTCTCCTCGGGAAATCGCCCGCCATGACGTTCGACCACCGCGCGGGCGCAGGCCAGCAGGTTGCGGGCGCGGGCATAATAGCCAAGCCCCGCCCAGGCGGCCATCAAATCGGCCTCGTCGGCGCCGGCGAGATCGGCCAAAGCCGGCCAGCGCGAAACGAAGCGCTCGAAATAGGGCAGAGCGTGGGCGACCGTGGTCTGCTGCAGCATTATCTCCGACAGCCAGACGCGATACGGATCGGGCGCCTCGCCGGCCGGAGCGCGCCACGGCAACGGCCGATTATCCACATCAAACCAACATAAAAGCGCCGGAACGCCATCGACGGCCATGGGCCCCTATGCCATGCTTCGCCGTGATGTCTAAGTCGCCGGCGCCGCGGAAACGACAGCGGGTGAGAGCGGACGAGCCGGCGCGCTCGCGCCGCACGCGCGCGGTCGCCGATTTCATCCCCGCGGCGGGCGGTGCCGCCTTCCGCCGTTTCGGCTTCATCCAGTCGTCGATCGTCAGCCGCTGGCGCGAGATCGTCGGGCCGCGCTACGCCGCTGTCTCGGTCCCCGAATCGATCCGCTTCCCGCCCGGCAAGAGGAACCACGGCGTGCTGACGCTGACCGTCGCCGGCGCCCACGCGCCGCTGATGCAGCATGTCGCGCCGGCGATCGCCGAGCGGGTCAACCGCTTCTTCGGCTACGCGGCGGTGGAGCGGGTGAGCTTCCGCCAGGGATTCGTCGCCGCGGCCCCGACGCCCGCTTATCGCGGCGAGCCGGCGGCGGTGCCGGCCGAGCTGGGCGAATCGCTGCGCGAGGTCGTCGATCCGGAACTGCGCGCCTGCCTTGAATCGCTTGCGCGCGGACTCGCGGCAAGCGAAGGAGCGGCGACGGCGGCGATCCCGGTCGTCGGCAGGATCAACGGAGGCAAGAAGTGAGGAAAGTCATCACGCTCGGCCTGACCGCGGCGGTGCTGGCGATCGCCGGCTGCGACGGCGGCGGCAACGTCACCACGCCGGCCGGCAACGCTGGCGGCGAGCTGGCGCAAATCCCGGCGCCGAATGGCGACTGGACGCAGACGGTCGAGGAGACCGCCGAGGGCGGCTACCGCATGGGCAATCCCGACGCGCCGGTGAAATTCGTCGAATATGCCTCGATCACCTGCCCGCATTGCGGCGAATTCTCCGAGAGTGCTGCGGCGGCGCTCACCAACCAATATGTCCGCAGCGGCCAGGTGAGCTGGGAATACCGGCCGTTCATGCTGCACTTCCCGACCGACCCCGGCCTGTTCATGCTGTTGCGCTGCCAGGGCGCGGCGCCCTTCTTCCACCTCACCGAGCAGCTTTACGCGGCACAACGCGAATGGACCGCGCGCGCCAGCGAGGGCATGCCGCCCGCGCAGGCGCAGCAGCTCGAGGCATTGACCCCGACCGCGCGGGCGGCCGCCTGGGTGCGGGCCGGCGGGCTCGACCAGTTCTTCCGCCAGCGCGGCATGCCCGAGAGCCGGATCAACGCCTGCCTCGCCGACCAGGCCGGGCTGGAACGGCTGGCGGAGATCACCCGCCGCGGCGTCGAGCAGGACCAAGTGCAGGGCACGCCGACCTTCTTCATCAACGGCCAGCGCCAGGACGTGAACGCGTGGAGCGACCTGGAGCCGCTGCTGCGCGCGGCGATGGGAAGCTGATTTGAAGCGGTTCGAGACCTTCGCATTGGCGCTGCTGGCCGCGCTTGCATTTGTGCCGGCGTCGGCTCCGGGTCAGCCGCGCGCCGCCAGCCGGATCGACTGGACGCAGCAGGTGACGGCGACGCCGCAGGGCGGCTTTCGCATGGGCAACCCCAATGCGCGCGTCCATGTGATCGAATATCTGTCGCTGACCTGCGGCCATTGCGCTGCGTTCGCGCGCGACGGACTGCCGGCGCTTCGTTCGCGCGTCGCCGCCGGCGAGATCAGTCTCGAATATCGCAACTTTGTCCTGAACGGCCCCGACATGGCCGCCTCGCTGCTGGCGCGGTGCAGCGGCGGCGGCGGCTATTTCGCGATGGTCGAGCGCTATCTCGGCGCGCAAGGAGAATGGCTGGGCCGTCTCACCGCGGCCAGCGCCGCCGAGCAGCAGGCTATCGCGCGGCTCGCGCCAAACGCGCAGCTGCAGCGGATCGCGCAGATCGGCGGCCTTTATGAAATCGCCGCCAGGCACGGCGTGCCGGCGACACGCGGCGCGGCCTGCATCGGCAATATGGCGGAGCAGCAGCGGCTAACGCAGATGCGGCAGGCGGCCAGCGCGCGCGGGGTCCACGGCACGCCGAGCTTCGAGATCAACGGCGCCCTTGCCGACGCGCACGACTGGGCGGCGCTGGCGCCGTTGCTGCAGCAGGCGCTGGGCCGGCCGTGACGCCAAACGGGGGCAAGATGCGGGAAAGTAGCTGAGTTGGAAGTCAAGCGTCTCAAGCTTTCCGGATTCAAGAGCTTCGTCGAGCCGGCCGAGCTGCGGATCGAGCCGGGCCTGACCGGGCTGGTCGGCCCGAACGGCTGCGGCAAATCGAACGTGCTCGAGGCAATCCGCTGGGTGATGGGCGAATCCTCGCCCAAATCGATGCGCGGCTCGGAAATGGAGGACGTCATCTTCGCTGGCTCGGCGATGCGGCCGTCGCGCGACTTTGCCGAAGTGGCCTTGCTGGTCGAGCGGCGGGCCGGCGACATCGGCGGCGAGGTCGAGATCGCGCCGACCGGCGAGGTGGAGATCACGCGGCGGATCGAGCGAGGCGCCGGCTCGGCCTACCGGGTCAACGGCCGCGACGTCCGGGCCAAGGACATCGCCTTGCTGTTCGCCGATGCCGCCACCGGCGCCCACAGCCCGGCGCTGGTCAGCCAGGGCAAGATCAGCGCGGTGATCGCCGCCAAGCCGACCGAGCGGCGGCTATTGCTGGAGGAAGCGGCCGGCATCGCCGGGCTGCACGTGCGGCGCAAGGATGCCGAGCAGAAACTGCGCGCGGCCGAGGCGAACCTGGTGCGGATCGACGAGATGCTGGCCGACATGGAGCAGCGCAGCTCGGCGCTGAAACGCCAGGCGCGGGCGGCCGAGCGCTACCGCAAGCTCTCCGACCAGATAAAGACCGCCGAGGCGCGGCTGATCTTCGCGCGCTGGAAGGAAGCGGCGGCGGCCGCGGAAGCGGCGCGGGCCGAGGCCGAGACCGCGGCGGCGTCGGTCGCGGCGACCGCCGAGGCGCATCTCGCCGCGGTCGGCAAGCAGAACGAGGAAGCGGCGGCGCTGGCGGCGAAGCGCAAGGCGGCCGAGGCGGCGCGGGAAACCGCGTCCGAGCTCGGGCACAGGCTGGCGGCGCTGCGCGCCGAGCGCGACTCGCTGTCGCGGCGGATCGACGAGCTGGCGCAGCGGCGGCGGGTGCTGGCGCTGGACTGCGAGCGCGAGGTGGCGCTGTGCCAGGACGCGGCGGCGGCGCTGGCGCGGCTCGAGCAGGAGCAGGCGGCGATCGGTGCCAGGCAAAAAGAGGCCGACAGCCGCCGCGACAAGATCGGCCAGCGGGTGCTGGGGCTGGAAAGCCAGGCGCGCGAGGCCGACGCGGCGCTGTCGGAGGCGCGGGTGGCGCAGGCAGCCGAACAGGCCGAGACGAAGGTGGCCGAAGCGGCGCGCGAGGCAGCGGCGCAACGGCTCGAACGGGCCGAGGCGGAGGCGCGACGGATCGTCGAGCAGGCGCAGGGCATCGGCGCCATCGAGCCGCTGACCGAGCGGCTGCAGCAGGCACGCCAGCGTCGCGAGCAAGCGGAGCGGGCGCTGGCGGCGTCAGCCGAGGCGATCGCCGACGCCGAGGAAGCGCGCAGGCGGGCCGCACAGACGCGCGACGCGGCAGAAAGCGACTCGGCGGCGGCGCAGGCGGCGCTGAAGGCGCTGGAATCGGAACGGCAGGCGCTGACGCGGGCGCTCGAGCAGAGCGCCGGCGACAGGGCGATAACCCAGGTGAAGGCGGCGCCGGGCTACGAGCGGGCACTGGCGGCGGCGCTGGGCGAGGACCTGGACGCAGCGATCGGCGGCGACGGCCCGCGGCGCTGGGCCGGGGCGGCGATCGACGCGGGCGACCCGCCGCTGCCGGCTGGCTGCGAGAGACTGGCCGACCATGTCGAGGCGCCGGCCGAGCTGCGGCGGCGACTCGAGCAGATCGCGGTCGCCGACCAAGACGACGGCCAGAAACTGGCGGTCGGGCAAAGGCTGGTGACCCGCGACGGCCGGCTGCGGCGCTGGGACGGCTATGTCGCCGCGGCGGCGGCGGGCGCAGCCGCGGCCGAGCGGCTGATCCGCGCCAACCGGGTGGCCGAAATCGAGCTGGCGCTGCTGCCGGCGCGCGACGCGGCCGCGGCAGCGCAGGCGCGAAGCGAGGCGGCGCGAACGGCGATGGCAGCGGCGCGCGACGCGGCCGAGGAGGCGCGGCGGGCGGAAGCGGCGGCGGCGGCCGAGATCCGGGAAAGCGCGCGCGCGGAAGATGCGGCGGGCGTCGAGATCGAACGGCTCGAGCTGCGCCGGGCGGGGCTGGCCGAGCGCGGACAGCAGACCGAGACCGAGCTGAACGAAGCGCGCAAGGCGCTCGAGCAAGCGGAGGCGAAGCAAGAGGCGCTGCCCGACACGGCCGCGACCGACGCGCGGGTGAACGCGCTGCGGACGGAAGCGGCCGCCGCCCAGCAGGCGCTGGCGGAGGGACGGGTGGAAGCGGCGACCCACGACCGCGCCGTCGCCGCCGACCGGGCGCGCAAGGAGGCCGCGGCGGGGGAGCAAGCCGACTGGCGCGAGCGCGCCAGCCAGGCGGAGCAGCGCCAGGGCGATTTCGCGCGGCGGATGGCGGAGGCGGAGGCGGAGGCGAAGCAGCTGGCCGACGCGCCGGACGAGCTGGCGGCGCGGATCAGCGAGGCGCAGCGCGAGTGGAGCGAGGCGGCGGCGGCGGCGCAGCAGGCGGCAGCGGACGAGCGCACTGCCGAGGAGGCGGTAAAGACGGCCGAGTTCGTCGTTGCCGGCTCCAACGAGGCGCTGGCAGCGGCGCGCGAGCAGCGCGCCGGCGCGGCCGCGCGCGAGGAAAGCCAGGAAAGCCGGCGGATCGAGATGGCGCGGATCTCGGCCGAGAAGTTCCTGTGCCCGCCGGAAGCCTTGGCCGAGCAAGCCGGGTTCGACGCGGCGACGATTGCCGACACGGCCGCGGAATCCTCGCGCCACGACCGGCTGATCCAGGACCGCGAGCGGCTGGGGCCGGTCAACCTCGTCGCCGAATCGGAACTGAGCGAGCTGGAGGAAGGCTTTACCGCCTCGCAGGCGGAACGCGAGGAACTGGGCGTCGCCATCCACCGGCTGCGCGGCTCGATCGGCAGCCTCAACCGCGAAGGACGGGCGCGGCTGCTGACCGCGTTCCAGGACGTCGACCGCCATTTCCGCAGCCTGTTCACCACCCTGTTCGAGGGGGGCCAGGCGCATCTCGAGCTGGTCGAATCGGACGATCCGCTCGAGGCCGGGCTCGAAATCATGGCGCAGCCGCCGGGCAAGAGGCTGTCGACGCTGACGCTGCTGTCAGGCGGCGAGCAGGCGCTGACCGCGATCGCGCTGATCTTCGCTTTGTTCCTGACCCACCCGGCGCCGATCTGCGTGCTCGACGAGGTCGACGCGCCGCTGGACGACGCCAATATCGAGCGCTTCTGCGACCTGCTCGACCGGATGATCGGCGAGACCGACACCCGCTACATGATCGTCACCCACAATGCGGTGACGATGAGCCGGATGCATCGCCTCTACGGCGTGACGATGGTCGAGAAAGGCGTCAGCCGGCTGGTCAGCGTCGACCTCGGCAGCGCCGAGCGGCTGCTGGCGGCGGAGTAGCGCCTCCCCTCTCCCCGGCGAGGAGAGGGCAGAGCCGCGAAGCGGCGAGGGTGAGGGGGGCGGCCTGTAGTGCTGCTCCGGGCTATGCAGGTTCTTGGAAGCTCTGAACCCCCTCACCCCACCCTCTCCCCCATGGGGAGAGGGGGCAGGAAATGCTAGGGTCAGGACCCATTAAAGGGATTCACAGGGAAGCTTGTATCTGATTCAATGGTGGTGTCGAGGAGGCGCTGCCATGAGTGATCTGATCTGGCTGACGCAGGCGCAGATGCGCCGGATCGAG
>JBQTJR010000032.1:0-15950 GCA_052386895.1 Sphingosinicella sp. | reverse complement strand
CCCTTGGCGGCCTTGTGCGCCCTTTCTATGCAGAAGATGTGTTCGGAAGGAGGATGAAATGGCCGGTGGCGTGAACAAGGTGATTCTGATCGGCAATCTCGGCGATGATCCCGAGGCGCGGACGCTCAACAATGGTGGCGAGGTGGTAAACCTGCGCGTCGCCACGTCGGAAAACTGGAAAGACCGCGACGGCAACCGCCAGGAGCGGACCGAGTGGCACCGGGTGGTCATTTTCAACGAGAATCTCGGCCGGGTCGCCAAGCAATATCTGCGCAAGGGATCGAAGGTCTATCTCGAGGGCCAGATCCAGACCCGCAAGTGGACCGACCAGTCTGGCCAGGACCGCTGGTCGACCGAGGTGGTGCTGCAGCGGTTCCGTGGCGAACTCGTGCTGCTCGACCGGCGCGATGCCGGCGGCGATGATTTCGCCTCGGAATTCAACGGCGGCGAGCGATCGGCGGTGGCGCAGCCCAAGCGCGAACCGGCGTTCGACACCGAGCTCGATGACGATGTGCCGTTCTGAGCGGTCCGGAGGACCGATCAGGACGAACACATCCGTTTAGCGCTTTCGGCTTTTCGCCTCTTTGTCCTTGAGCGCGGCGAGCGCCGCGAAAGGGGCGGTTTGCTGCTCGCTCAAGACGCCGGCCTTGCGCAACGCCTCATCGGCGCTGGGGCCGCGCGGAAAGGGGTCGAGCGCCAACGAGAGAGTTTCGGCGATCGCTTCGCCGACATCGATCGCGCCACCCTCGTAGGGAAGCAGGTCGAGCTCGCCGGCGCCGAGTTCGAACTCGCCGGCGCTGGCCGAGATGTTCGCCGGGCGGAACAGCAGCTCGAACGGCTCGCCGATCCGGCCCTCGACCGGCTCGCCGCTCGCCGAGCAGGCCTGCACGACCGCCGCCTCGATCCGCCCGGACAGCCTGACATCGCTGCCCTTGCGGCTGAGCTCCACTTCGGCCGCCAGCGACTTGATCGCGATGAGGCCGAAGCGCCGGGCGAGCGCCTCGCGCTCTGATCGTTTGGCCGCGATCGCCATTGATCGCGCTTCGCCGCCGAGAGAGTCGATCCGCACCGCCCGGCTCAATTCGGGCGTCGTCAAGACAGTTCTCCGGCAACGATCCCGGCAAGCGGGCGCTCGTCCAGCGCCTTGGCAAACGACGACAGGCGCTTGCTCACCTCGGCCAGCGCCGCGGACGCCGGCTCGCTGTCGTGAAAGATGTTGCGACGTACCGCCGGCTCGAAATCCTCTTCGTCCAGCGCCCGCCGAAACGCCTTAATGCGGCCGCCAAGCGCGCGGACCAGCCGGCCGACCGCCTTGCCGAGCCCGGGTTCGCTGGTGCCCATTTCCCTGAGATTGGCCCGCATGTCGTCGACGAACGCCTCGGTGAGCGCGACGCTCCAGCTGCGCCCCGCCTCACCCTCGGGTTCGAGCCGCAGCAGCACCAGCGCAGTGAGCGCGGCGACGAGGTCGAAGCGGCCGGTCGGCGTGTCGGGCACTGCGCCTTCAACGTACCAGGCGGAGTCGCGCGCCCGCGCGACGATGGCGCGATAGAGCGGATCGATGGCGGCCGCGTCGCGGGCAAAGAGGCGGCGAAGCAGGGTCATTGGTGAAGCCGGTTGCGTGGCCAAGGCGATGTTCATATTGAATCAGCCCGTCAAGCCGGCCGAAGGGTCAGGAGAATCATGGTGTCGAAGCGTATCCGGGCCGCGATGGCCCTTGTCTGTGCCGGGTGCATGGCGGCCGGTTGCACGCCGATCCGGCTGCACCAGGGCTATGTCGTCGACGAGACCCTGATTACCTCGGTCCAGCCCGGGGTCGACAATCGCGAATCGGTAGTCGGCACGCTCGGCCGGCCGACTTTCGTCGGCCAGTTCGATCAACGCGACTGGTATTACGTATCGCGCGACACAAGACAGCTTGCTTTCGCCCGCCCGAGCCCGACGGCGCAGACGGTGCTGCACGTGCGCTTCGACGAACAGGGCGTCGTCCAGAGCGTGCAGCGCAGCGGACTCGAGCTGGTGGTCA
Source organism: Sphingosinicella sp. (assembly GCA_052386895.1). Lineage (GTDB taxonomy): Bacteria > Pseudomonadota > Alphaproteobacteria > Sphingomonadales > Sphingomonadaceae > Allosphingosinicella. Next base: position 13,927 of record JBQTJR010000032.1, on the reverse strand, counting down.
ATGTCCGGCCCGATCCCAACGAGACGCCGATGCTGGGGCGCGATCGCTCGCTGTTCGAGGAATTGTTCGGCAATGTCGGGGCCACCGCCGCCGGCGAGCGCGGCCAGACCGCCGACAATCCCCGCTAGCCCGCGCCGGCGAGCGGCCCGTCAGCGCACGATCCGGCCGGCGGCGAGCACCGCCAGGGTCACCAGGTCGGAGGCGGTCGCGGTCATCGGCGCGACCTGCACCTGCTGTTTCATCCCCACCAAGAGCGGCCCGATCATGTCGTACGCGCCCATCTCGCTCAATAATTTGGCGGAGATGTTGGCGGTCTGCAGCCCCGGCATCACCAGCACGTTGGCCGGGCCGGTCAGCCGGCTGAACGGGAAAATCCTCTGCATCGCCGGGTTGAGCGCGACGTCGGGCGCCATCTCGCCTTCATATTCGAAACCCACATTATCGCGCTGATCGAGCAGTTTCACCGCATCGCGAATGCGATCGAGGAAGGTGCCCTCGGGATTGCCGAAATTGGAATAGGACAGGAAGGCGACCCGCGGCTCGTGACCCATCCGCCGCGCCACGTCGGCCGAGTGGATGGCGATCTCAACCAGCTGCTCGGCGGTTGGCCGTTCGGTGACGGTGGTATCGGCGATGAACACGGTGCGGGTCTGGCCGACGAGGATGTGCATGCCGAACGGGGTGACTCCGTCCTTGGGATCAACCACGCGGCGGATCTGCCTCAGATTCTGGGCATAGGTGCGAGTGATGCCGGTGATCATCGCCTCCGCCTCGCCCACTGCCATCAGGCAGGCGGCGAAGATGTTGCGGTCCTGGTTCACCATCCGCTCGACTTCGCGCGGGAGATAGCCGCGCCGCTGCAGCCGGGTGTAGAGATAGTCGACCAGCTCGGCGACCCGCGGATAGGTGCGGCTGTTATAGACCTGAAAGTCCTCGGGGTTGTCGACGCCAAGCTCGCGCAGCCGTTCGTGCACCTCGTCGCGCCCGACCAGGATCGGGATGCCGTAGCCGCCGTCGCGAAAGGCGATCGCCGCGCGCAACACGACATCCTCCTCGCCCTCGGTGAACAGCACCCGGCGCGGGTCGGCGCGAGCCGCCTCGTAGGCGAGGGTGAGCACCGACGTTGTTGGATTCAACCGCACCCGCAAAGCGGTTCGATAGGCGTCCAAATCTTCAATCGCGCTCTGGGCGACGCCGCTGTCCATCGCCGCCTTCGCAACCGCCGCCGGCACCACCTCCATCAGTCGCGGGTCGAACGGCGCCGGGATGATGTAATCGGGGCCGAAGGAGTGGGCGCGGCCGCCATAAGCGGCGGCGACTTCCTCGGGCACCTGCTGGCGGGCGAGGTCGGCCAGCGCCTGCGCCGCGGCGATCTTCATCTGGTCGTTGATCGTCGTCGCGCGCACGTCGAGGGCGCCGCGGAAAATGAACGGGAAACCGAGGACGTTGTTGACCTGGTTGGGATAATCGGCGCGGCCGGTGGCGACGATCGCGTCCGGCCGCACCGCTTTCGCTTCCGAGGGCAGGATTTCCGGGTCGGGATTGGCCATCGCAAAAATGATCGGCCGCTTTGCCATCGCCTCGACCATCTCCGGCTTGAGCGCGCCGGCGGCGGACAGGCCAAGAAATATGTCGGCGCCGTGCAGAGCTTCGCCGAGCGTGCGCGCCTCGGTGTTGGCGGCATGCGCCGATTTCCACTGGTCCATGCCTTCTTCTCGCCCCTGGTAGATGACGCCGCGGCGGTCGCACATGATGACATGGTCGTGGCGCACGCCCATCGCCTTGATCAGCTCGGTGCAGGCAATTGCTGCGGCGCCGGCGCCATTAACCACAATCTTGACGGCGTTGAGCGCGCGGCCAGTGAGGAAGCAGGCGTTGATCAGCCCGGCGGCGGTGATGATCGCGGTGCCGTGCTGGTCGTCATGGAACACCGGGATGTTCATCCGCTCGCGCAGCGCCTGCTCGATGATGAAACAGGACGGTGCAGCAATGTCCTCGAGGTTGATGCCGCCAAAGCTCGGCTCGAGCAGGGCGACCGCTTCGATGAACGCGGCACTGTCCTCGGTGGCGACCTCGATGTCGATCGAATCAACGTCGGCAAAGCGTTTGAACAGGACTGCCTTGCCTTCCATCACCGGCTTGGCGGCGAGCGCACCGAGATTGCCGAGCCCCAAAATGGCGGTGCCGTTGGAAATGACCGCGACGAGATTGCCCTTGGCGGTAAGATCGTAAGCGGCGCCGGGCGACTCGGCGATCGCCCGCACCGGCACCGCCACGCCCGGCGAATAAGCGAGGCTGAGGTCGCGCTGGGTCGCCATCGGCTTGGAGGCGATGATCTCGATCTTGCCCGGCCGGCCCGAGGAATGGAATTCGAGCGCCTCGGCCTCGGAGAATTTGACGTTGCTGCCCTCGCTCACGGCGCCTCTCCTGTTTCGGCCGGGCTGTAGGCCGCCCGCCTTGCGGCGGGCAAGCTCGGGGACTTTCCGCGCTCTTGCATACGCGATGCCCGGCCGCAGCACCGGTTGAATTGGCAGCTCGCGAACCGCGCGGCGGCGGTTCCGAATCCGCTGGCGAACCTCTATCGTCCGGCGATGGCCAGCGTCCGCCAGCGCACTGAAACCGGGCCCACCCCGAGGATGGCGCAGTCTCTCGCGCTCAAGGCGGAAGCCGAAGGTTGCCTTTTGTTCTACCGGATGGGCGATTTCTTCGAATTGTTTTTCGACGACGCGGCGGTGGCGGCCGAGTGCCTCGACATCGCCCTCACCGCCCGTGGCGAGCATGAAGGCGAGAAAGTGCCGATGTGCGGCGTGCCGGTGCACTCGGCCGACGCCTATCTCGCGCGGCTGATCCGCGCCGGCCACAAGGTGGCGATTGCCGAACAGGTCGAGCGGCCCGAAGTCGCGAAAAAGGAACGCGGCCACAAGGCGCTGGTCCGACGCGCCATCGTCCGCATCGTCTCTGCCGGCACCCTCACCGAGGAAACCCTGCTCGATGCGCGCCGCGCCAACTGGCTGGTGGCGCTCGCGCGCGCCGGCGAGCGTTTCGGGGTCGCTGCGGCGGATATTTCCACCGGCGCGTTCGAGCTCGGCTCGGTCACCGAGGCGTCGCTCGAGGCCGAGCTGGCGCGGCTCGGGGCTGCCGAGATTATCGCCAATTCCGAGCTTGCCGGCGCGCAGCATCGCCAGGCCGGCTTCGACAGCCTCGCCGCCGAGCGGGCCTTGAAGGCGCGCTTCGGCGTCTCGACGCTCGACGGTTTCGGTCATTTCGACCGCGCAGCGCTGGCCGCCGCCGGCGGGCTGCTTGCCTATCTCGAGGAATCGGCGCGCGGCGCGCTCAACTTCCTGCGGCCGCCGGTGTTGCGCGAGACAGGCGACCATATGCTGATCGACGCGACAACGCGCGAAAGCCTCGAGCTGACGCGGTCGATGGGCGGCGGGACCGAGGGCAGCCTGCTCGCAGAAATACGGCGCACCGTCACCGGCGCCGGTGGCCGCCTGCTCGAAGCCGATCTCGGCGCGCCGCTCACCGATCGCAAGGCGATCGAGGCGCGGCTCGACCTCGTTTCCATGTTCGAGCGCGACGCGGCGCTGCGCGAGGAGGTGCGCGCCCGGCTGAGGGCGGCCCCCGATAGTGGCCGCGCGCTCGGCCGACTTGCCGCCGCCCGTGGCGGCCCGCGCGACCTGGCGCAGCTTCGTGACGCCCTCGAGGAAGCGGGGCGGCTGCGCGACCGGCTGGCGCGCGTTTCCGAGCCGCCTCCCTTGCTAGCCACTTTGTTGCCGGCGCTCGCCGATCATGGTGAGATGGTCGACCTGCTGGCGCGGGCGCTGGTCGCCGCGCCGGAGGCGGACACGTCGAGGGGCGGCTATATCGCCGAAGGCTATGACGCCGCGCTCGACGCGATGCGCGCCAGTGCCGGCGAAGGGCAGCGCGCGCTGGTCGGGCTCGAGCAACGCTATCGCGAGGAAACCGGCATCACCACCTTGCGCATCCGCCTCAACGCGGTGCTCGGCTACCATATCGAGGTGCCGGCCCGGCATGCCGACAGGCTGATGCGCGGCGATTCCGGCTTCACCCATCGCCAGACCCTGGCCGGCGTCGTCCGCTTCAACTCGGTCGACCTGCACGAGCAGGCGAGGCAGATCACCGAGGCCGGCAGCAATGCGCTCGCGGTCGAGCAGTCCCATCTCGAGCGGCTGATCGCCGCCGCGCTGGCACGCGCCGGGCCGATCGCCGCCGCCGCCGATGCGCTCGCCCGGCTCGACGTCGCCGCCGCCAATGCCGAGCGCTCGCTTGAGGGCGGCTGGGCGCGGCCGCAGCTCGGCGACGATGCCGGCTTCGAGGTGATCGGCGGCCGCCACCCGGTGGTCGAGCGCGCGCTGCGCGGAGAGCACGAATCATTTGTCGCCAACGATTGCCGGCTCGACGATGGGCAGCGGCTGTGGCTGGTGACCGGGCCCAACATGGGCGGCAAATCGACTTTCCTGCGGCAGAACGCGTTGATCGCGATCCTCGCCCAGGCCGGCTGTCACGTGCCGGCAACAAGCGCGAGACTGGGCATCGTCGACCGGCTGTTCAGCCGGGTCGGCGCGTCCGACAACCTCGCCCGTGGCCGCTCCACCTTCATGGTCGAAATGGTCGAGACGGCGGCGATCCTGCGCCAGGCCGGCCCGCGCAGCTTCGTCATTCTCGACGAAGTCGGCCGCGGCACCTCGACCTATGACGGCCTTGCCATCGCCTGGGCGGTGGTCGAGGCGATCCACGATCGCTGCGGCTGCCGCTGCCTGTTCGCCACCCATTATCACGAGCTGACGAGGCTTGCCGAGCGGCTCGATAACCTCACCTTGCACCACGTGCGGGCCCGCGAGTGGAAGGGCGAACTGGTGTTGTTGCACGAGGTGGCGGAGGGCCCGGCCGACCGCAGCTTCGGCATCGCGGTCGCCAAGCTCGCCGGCCTTCCCGACGAAGTCGTGGTGCGGTCAAGGTCGGTGCTGGCCAAGCTCGAAGCAGGCCGCGCCGCCACCGGCGGCATCGCTGCCGGACTCGACGACCTGCCGTTATTCGCCGCTACCGCGCCGGCGCCGTCTGAGGTCCACGGCCCGCTGCTGGCCGAGCTAGACGAGGCCCAACCCGACGCCTTGACCCCGCGCGAGGCGCTCGAGCTGGTCTATCGGCTGAAGCGTTTGCGGGCGGAGCAGAGCGAATAGAGTGCCGGCGCGGTTCGAGAGCCTGTCCCGGCGCCGTGCCATTATCGACCGACGTGCCCTGCGCGAGGCGCTTGCCCAGGCTGACCGCAAAGGCGCCGCGTCGACGTTGCGGCAGGCGCTCGCCGACGGCCGCGAGGAGATTGCCGCGCGGCTCGAGCAGAAACCCTATGCCGGCTCAGACGCCGCTGCCGCTTACGCCTATCTGACCGACCAGTTGCTTCGTCTCGCATTCGATTATGCCTGCGATCACCTCCACCCGCTGGTCAATCCGACCACGTCGGAGCGGTTGCTGCTGATGGCGGTCGGCGGTTACGGGCGGGGCGAGATGGCGCGTCATTCCGACGTCGACATCGCGTTCGTCACGCCGTGGAAGGCAAGCGACTGGACCGAGAGCGCGGTCGAAGCGATCCTCTATCTGCTATGGGATATGGGGCTGAAAGTGGGTCCCTCGACTCGCAGCCTCGACGAGCTGGTACGCCTCGCTGCTGCCGACCATACGGTGCGCACCGCCCTCCTCGAAGCACGCTACCTGTGGGGCGACGAGGCCCTGTTCGCAGAGGTGCAGGTGCGCTTCTGGAAGAAGGTGACGGCGGGTCATGTCCGCGCTTTCGCCAAGGAGAAGCTCGACGAACGCGACGAGCGGCACCGCCGCATGGGAGACAGCCGCTATCTCGTCGAGCCGAACATAAAGGAGGGCAAAGGTGGGCTAAGGGACCTCCATACCCTGTTCTGGATCGGCAAGTTCGCCTACCAGGTCGAGCGGCCCGCCGGCCTGGTCGAGGTCGGGTTGCTGACGCCGGCGGAACTGCGCCAGTTCGAGCGCGCCGAGAGCTTCCTGTGGGCGGTGCGCTGTCATCTCCACGTCCTCGCCGGGCGCGCCGAGGAACGGCTCACCTTCGACTATCAGCGCGAGATCGCCGCGCGCATGCGGTACGCCGACCGGCCGGGCAAGTCGTCGGTCGAGCGTTTCATGCGTCATTATTTCCTGCATGCGAAGACGGTCGGCGACCTCACCGGTGCCTTTCTCGCCCATCTCGACGAGAAGTTCGCGCGGCGCGGGCAGCGGCTGGCCTGGCCAAGCCTGCGCCGGCGCCCGGGCAAGCTCGAGGGCTTCGTGCTCGACCGCGGCCGGCTCGCTTTGCCGGACGAAACCTTCCTCGCCGACCAGCCGGTGCGGCTGGTCCAGATGTTCGCGCTCGCCGACCGCTACGGCCTCGAAGTGCACCCACTGGCGATGCGCGCCGCCGCCCGCGATGCCAAGCGGATCGATGCCGGCGTGCGCGAGGATCCGCGCGCAAACGCCTGGTTTCTCGACGTGCTGACCTCGCCGCGCGACCCAGAGAAAGTCCTGAGGTGGATGAACGAGGCCGGCATATTCGGCCGTTTCGTTCCCGATTTCGGCCGTGTCGTCGCGCGGATGCAGTTCGACATGTACCATCATTTCACCGTCGACGAGCATTCGATCCGGGCGATCGGCCTGCTCGCCAGCCTCGAGCAGGGCGAACTCAAGGAAGAACACAAGCTCGCCACTGCGCTCATCGGCCGCATCGCCTCGCGGCGGGTCCTTTATGTCGCAGTGCTGCTGCACGACATCGCCAAGGGCCGCGGCGGCGATCACAGCCTGCTCGGCGCCGAGGTTGCTCGCAACCTGTGCCCGCGGCTGGGGCTTGCCGACGCCGAGACCGAGACCGTCGCCTGGCTGGTCGCCAACCACCTTCTGATGTCGGCGACCGCGTTCAAGCGTGACCTGTCCGATCCGCAGGCGATCCTCGATTTCGTCGCGCGGGTGAAGAGCCTCGAGCGGCTGCGGCTCCTCTACATCCTGACATGCGTCGACATCCGCGCGGTTGGTCCCGGCACCTGGAACAGCTGGAAAGGCCAGCTGCTCAAGTCCCTGTTCGATGCCGCCGAAGAAGGGCTGCGGCTGGGCCACAAGCAGCGCGGCCGCAAGGACAGGATTGCGGCGGTGCAGCAGGCGATCGCCGGCCGGCTCGGCTGGGATGCGAGCCGTATCACCCGCCTCGAGTGGCGGTTGCCCGACAGCTACTGGCTGGGCGAAACCGAGCCAGTGATCGAGGGCAATGCGCGCCTGATCGAGGCCTGCGACCGCAATCCGGCCGGCACCCGCCCCTACCGCATCGAGCCGCTCGCCGATCGCGGGGCTACCTTGGTCACGGTCTATGTCGCCGACCGCCCCGGCCTGTTCTATCGGCTGGCGGCGGCGATCAGCCTTGCCGGCGGCAACATCATCGATGCCCGCATCCACACCACCAATGACGGCATGGCGCTCGACAATTTCCTGGTGCAGAGCCTTGGCGGCGGCGCGTTCGACGATCCGCATGCGCTGCGGCGGCTGGAAGCCGCCCTCGCCATGGCGGCTGCCGGCGAGGAGCCGTCGCGCGACGATCTCGCCGCGCGGGCGCTGCCGCTGAGGCGGGCCGAGGCCTTCTCGATCCAGCCGGCAGTGTTCGTCGATGGCAAGGCGTCGCGCCGCTACACGGTGATCGAGGTCAACGCTCGCGACCGCGCCGCTTTGCTCAGCGACCTGGCGGAAGCGATCACCCGCTCGAAGGCGCTGATCCACAGCGCTCACATCGCCACCTATGGCGAACGCGCGGTCGACACATTCTATCTGACCGGGTCCGACGGCAAAAAGATCACGAGCGAGGCGAAGCTGCGCCTGCTCAAGAGTCGCCTGCTCAAGGCCGCGGCCGGGGCGCCCATTCCTGCCAAGGCGGCCTAAGAAAAGCCCCCGCCGAAGCGGGGGCCATGATTCTCATCTTTCGCCGCTCAGAAGCGGAAGCGGCCGGTGATGCCGTAGGTCCGCGGTTCGGCGAGGAAGGCGGAGAAGATCTGCCGCCCGCCCGGAAATTGCGGGTCGACGAACGGCGGCGAGGTGGTTCCGGCCTGGAAAGGCGCGTTGAACGCGACCTGGGCATAATTCGTATCGAACAAATTCTGTGCCCAGATTTCAATCGCCCAGCGATTACCCGGCCCACGCAGGCCCAGGCGGGCGTTGATCACGGCATAGCTATCCTCCTCCTTCTGCGGGAAGAGGTCCGAGCCGGTGTTGTAATCGTTCGTGACCCGGGCATCGACGTAGAAAAGCGCGCCGATGTTCGTTCCGGGAATGGTCGGCGTCCAGGCCAGCGAGCTGGTGAACACCGTAGTGGGAGCATTGGACAGATTGTCCCCCGGAAGCATCCTCAGCGCCGGGTCGAGCGGCGCGCCGCTGTCGTTGCCGATGATGTCGTCGCGATACTCGGTGTCGGCCACGGTAAGACCGGCGGTCAAGAGCAGATCTCGGAATGGCCGCAGCGCCGCCTCCACCTCGACGCCGGTCGAGGTAACGCCATAGGTAACGTCGTCGATCGGGCAGGCTCCCGTCGTTGGGCTGAGATCGCGATCGGTATCTCCCAGATCGGTGGAGCAGCCGTTGATCGTCTGGACGATGAAAACCGTGCCGTTGAACGTGTTCAGCTGGAAGTTCTCGAACTGCTGTCGGAAGGCCGTAATATTCAGCGTGAGCGGGCCGCTCTGGTATTTGAAGCCCAGCTCGTAGGCGGTGTTGATCTCAGGATCGAACTGTAGATTGCCGACCAGCCCCTGGGCTCCGCCCGGCGTGGCCGAGAAAGGCAGTATCGGCGACTTGAGCGCGGATCGGTCGAGGTTGAAGCCACCCGCTTTGTAGCCCCGGGAATAGCTGGCGTAGATCAGCACATCGTCATTGGGCCGGAACGAGAGAATGCCCGTCCCGGTCCATTCGTCCTCGCTGCGCCGATCGCTGATCGCCACGCCATTGAGCTCGGCGGTGGAGTTCCCTTGGCACGAGAGGCCTATCAGCCCGCCGGCGACCGCGGCGAGAGCTGGAACGGTAAGGAACGGAACGAGCGCAGCCTGTTGCGCGGGGCAGGCAGTGTTGTCGTTGCCGAAAACCGCGTCGAAGCGCTTGCGCTCGTTGGTGTAGCGAAGGCCCGCGGTGAAATCGATCTCATCGGTGATGTGCAGGATGTTGTGGGTGAAAAAGGCGTAGTTGCGGCTGTTCTGCGAATAGACGTCGGCCGTGGTGCCCCGATCGTTGATCCCGTCCAGCCGGTCGAAGGCCGCGAAGATGATCGGTGATGCCGCCCCGAACACCGGGGGCCGGGCCGCGAGGCATCCCGGCGACGCGGGCGAATAAAGCGCGGCCAGGCCGCCGCCGCTGACGATGCGGCACGTCGCGAATCGGCCATATTGGTTGCCGAAGCGCAGGTTGTCGGTGACCGTGAGGTCCTCGTCCGCGTAATAGGCGCCGACCAGCCAGTCGAGCCTGCCGCCGAACGCCTCGCCCTGTAGCCGCAGCTCCTGGGTGAGAGTTTGGAACTCGCGTACCACGCCGTCGCCGGCGCGGAACAGGATGTCGACCCTGCCATAATCGATGTCGCCCGGCTGACCCGTCTGGTAGTCGCGATAAGCGGTTATCGACGTCAGGGTGGCGGCGCCCAGGTCCCAATTGGCCTCGAGCGAAATCCCCATGTCCTCGGTGTCGCCGATATAGGAGCGGCCGGGACTGACGTAGAGGATGCGGCTGTAGGGATTGCTGAAACCCGCCAGCGGCTGGCCGAGATCGCGCAGCACATTGATGATGTTGTTGCCGTCGGCCGGCGGCAGCCCGCCGACGCTCAAGGGCACCGCGGGGTTGTTCAGATTGCCGATCAGCGGATTGGTCGCGGCGTCGAGATAGACCGCACCGCAGCAGGATTCCTCGCGATTGGTGTAGTCGGCGATCAACCGGAAGGACAAATCGTCATTCGGCTCGATCAATAGCTGACCGCGGACGAACATGCGGTCGCGGTCATTGACCCTGGATTCGGTGCCCCCGGTGGGATTATCCACCGTGTAGTAGCCGTCGCGCCGCACGTAGACCGCGTCGAGGCGAGCCGCGATTTCATCGCTCAGCGGCCCGGTGAGCGAGGCGTCGGCACGGATGTAGTCGTAATTGCCGTAGGACAGCTCGGCGGTGGCGCCGAAATCGAAGCTGGGCCGGCGGGTGATGATGTGGATGAGGCCGGCCGATGCATTGCGCCCGAACAGCGTGCCCTGCGGTCCGCGTGCCACCTCGATCCGCTCGATTTCGCCAAGCTCGTTGAGGCCGATGCCGCTGCGCGAGCGGTAGACGCCGTCGATGAACACCGGCACCGAGCTTTCCAGGCCGGGATTGTCGCCGACCGTGCCGATGCCGCGGATCCGGGTTGATCCGTTCGCTTCGGTTCCGGTCGAGGAAACCAGCAGCGACGGCGCGAGCTGGTTCAACTGGCGGATGTCGTTGGCGCCCGAATTCTGCAGCTGGTCGCCCCCTACCGCGGACACCGCCAGCGGCACGTCCTGCAGCAGTTGCGCCCGCCCCTGCGCGGTGACGATGATCGATCCACCGGTCTGCGCGTCGTCAGAGGCCTCGTCGGCAGCCTGGGCCATGTCGGTGGTCGCGGGTGGGTCATCCTGCGCGTAAGCGGGTGTGGCCAGGGCGACGACGCCAGCGGACAGCAGCCAGAACGATTTCGACATTTTCCCCTCCCGGATTTGAGCTTTTTCCTATCGGCCAAGGCTATCGCCGCACGCGCGCTTGCGCCAGCGGCAAAGAGATTTAAGCAACTGAGTGTCTTAATTTATGGCAATTCCGCAACATATCGGTTGCGGAATGAAACCAAAGCCCTCGCGTTGACGCTAGGGAATCCGCGAATCAGCGCGGCGCCAGCACCATCAGCATCTGGCGGCCTTCCATGCGCGGGTGCTGCTCGACCTTGGCGTTTTGGGCGGTATCGTCCTGGACGCGCTGCAGCAGCTTCATGCCAAGCTCGCCGCGGGCGAGCTCGCGGCCGCGGAAGCGCAACGTCACCTTCACCTTGTCGCCTTCTTCGATGAAGCTGAAAATCTTGCGCATCTTCACCTGGTAATCGTGATCGTCGATGTTCGGACGCATCTTGATCTCCTTGATCTCCTGCGTCTTCTGCGACTTGCGCGCGAGATTGGCCTTCTTCTGGGCTTCGTACTTGTACTTGCCTACGTCGAGGAACTTGCACACCGGCGGGTCGGCATTGGGCGACACTTCGACCAGGTCGAGCCCGGCCTCTCCGGCCTGCTCGATCGCCTCGGCGGTCAGCAAGACGCCGAGATTGTCGCCATTTTCATCGATGACGCGCACCTTTGGCGCGGTGATGTAGTCGTTGAAGCGGGGGCCGCTGAGGGCCGGGGGGGCGAGGGGTCGCCGTACAAGGGGCGGTCGTATGTTCTACTCTCCTGAAGCCAACGGATAACGCGCCGCGACTCCCTGGCGGGACCGCGGCGGCGGACCCTCACCTAGTGATGATTGGAGTGGATTGAAAGCGGTGGCGATAGCGAGTGTCATCGGCGCAGATCGGGCGGCACCGCCTCGGTGCGCAGCCGCTCGACCGCCGCGGCGAGCGGAAGCACCTCTTGCGTCGCCTCCTGCCTGAGCGGGCGCAAGGCGACCGTGCCTTGCTCGGCCTCGCGCTTGCCGACGACCAGCAGCCAGGGGACCTTCTTCAGCGAGTGCTCGCGCACCTTGTAGTTGATCTTCTCGTTGCGCAGGTCGGCCTCGGCGCGCAGCCCGGCCGCGCTGAGCGCCGCTTCGACCGCGCGGGCGTGGTCGTCGGCCTCGGAGACGATTGTTGCCACCACTGCCTGCACCGGCGCCAGCCACAGCGGGAAGCGGCCGGCATGATGTTCGATCAGGATGCCCATGAAGCGCTCGAACGTGCCGAGGATAGCGCGGTGGAGCATCACCGGCCGGTGCTTCTCGCCGTCTTCCCCGACATAATTGGCATCGAGCCGCTCGGGCAGGACGTAATCGAGCTGGATGGTGCCGCACTGCCAGGTACGGCCGATCGCGTCGGTCAGATGGAACTCGAGCTTGGGCGAATAGAAGGCGCCTTCGCCCGGCAGCTCCACCCAGCCGAATTCCGGCGTCGCCCGCCCGGCCAGCCGCGCCGCCTCGCGCAGGTCGGCCTCGGCCCTGTCCCACATCTCGTCGCTGCCGAACCTGTTGTCCGGGCGCAGCGCCAGCTTCACCTGGTAGCTTGGGAAACCGAGATCGACGTAGATCTGGTGCAACAGCTCGCAGAACAGCCGCACCTCCTCGACGATCTGGTCCTCGCGGCAGAAGATGTGGGCGTCGTCCTGGGTGAACTGGCGGACGCGGATGGTGCCGTGGAGGGCGCCGTGCGGCTCGTTGCGGTGGCAGCAGCCGAACTCGGCGAGCCGGATCGGCAGGTCGCGATAGCTCTTGATTCCCTGGCGGAAGATGAGGACGTGCGCCGGGCAGTTCATTGGCTTCAGCGCCATCAGATCGGCTTCGCCCGATAGTACCGGCGCGCCTTCTTCGGTGCCCGGCACCTCGTCGGGCACGACGAACATGTTTTCGCGATACTTGCCCCAGTGGCCGGACGCCTCCCACTGGCGCGCGTCCATGATCTGCGGCGTCTTCACCTCGCGATAACCGGCCGCGTCGAGGCGGCGGCGCACATAGGCTTCGAGCTCGCGCCAGACGAGATAGCCGTTGGGGTGCCAGAAGACCGAGCCGTGCGCCTCGGGCTGGAGGTGAAACAGGTCCATGTCGGCGCCGATGCGGCGGTGGTCGCGCTTCGCCGCTTCCTCGATCCGGGTGAGATGCACCTTGAGCTGGCCGGCGTTGAGCCAGCCAGTGCCGTAGATGCGCGACAGCATCGGCCGCTTCGGGTCGGCGCGCCAATATGCGCCCGAGACGCGCGTCAGCTTGAACGCGTCGGCAGCAAGCTTGCCGGTGGAAGCGAGGTGCGGGCCGCGGCACATGTCGAGCCAGTCGTCGCCCGAGCGGTAGACGGTCAGTTCCTCGTCCGACGCCAGCTCGGCCGCCCACTCCGCCTTGAACGTCTCGCCCTGCGCCTTGAACCAGTCGATCAGCCGGTCGCGGGTCCACACCTCGCGGGTAAGCGGCTTGTCGGCGCGGATCAGGCGCCGCATCTCTTCCTCGATCGCCGGCAGGTCCTCCTCGGTGAAAGGTCCGCGCCCCGGCGGTGGTGCGAAATCGTAATAGAAACCGTCATCGGTCGCCGGGCCGAAAGTTATCTGGGTGCCGGGAAACATGTTCTGCGCCGCCTCGGCGAGCAAATGGGCGTAGTCGTGGCGCACCAGCTCGAGCGCCTCCGCCTCGTCGCGGGCGGTGAGGATAGCGAGCCGGGCATCCTGCTCGAGCGGCCGGTGAAGGTCGCGCACTTCGTCGTCGACCCGGGCGGCGAGCGCCGCCCTGGCGAGGCCGGGACCGATCGCGGCGGCGATGTCGGCCGGCGTTGTACCCGGCGCGACCTCGCGCACCGAGCCGTCGGGCAGTTCGATTTTCAGCAGCTGCCTCACGCGTCCCTCGTCCCGGGGCGCATAAGAAGGGCAAGGGGGCTGTCAAGCAGGGCGGCTAACCGGCGCTCGATTCGCCGGCTGGATAATGCTAGCGTGCAAGAGCCCGCGTAACAGGGGCCTGTCCACCGTGAATGGGGGACCATTGATGAGAGGAACCGTGATGACGGCGGCCGCGGCGGCGGTCTGCCTGGCGGCGATCGCGCCAAGCGCCGCGCTGGCGCTGGAGTATCGCTTTACCGGTTTCGACGCGCCGCGCGGCGCGGCCGCGACATTGAACCTGCGCGTGCCGCTCGGCAGCCAGCGGCAGCGGGCGACCGCCGGCCTCACCGTCGGCT
>JBQTJR010000031.1:0-37495 GCA_052386895.1 Sphingosinicella sp. | reverse complement strand
AGGTTGTGCTCGGGATTGACGACCACCCGGGCGAGCCGGGCCGAATCGAGCAGCCCCTCCTCCTGGTCGAAATCCCAGCTGCGCGACTGCTGCGCCATCAGCCGCCGCTGCAGCCGGTTGGCGAGCTTGACCACCATTCCCTGGAGGTGGACGAGCTGCTGGTCGAGATAGGTGCGCAGCCGGGCTAGCTCCTCCTCGTCGCACAGGTCGGCGGCGTCGACCATTTCGTCATACTGGCCGGTGTAGATGCGGTAATCGGTACGCGGCCGCTCGGCCTGCGCCCGGTTCGGCCGCAACGTGATCATGCCGTCTGGCGCCTGCTCCCCCGGCTCGGCGGAGGGTTCGCCCGGCTGCTCCTCGCTCCAGTCGCGCTCGCCCTGCTCGCCGTCCTCCTCGGGCGAACCGCGGATCTCGGACTGGCCGCGGCCGTCCTCCGGCTCCTGCTTTTCGCCTTTCTCGCCTTCCGCCTGGGCCTCGTCGCTGCCTTCGAGGGGCTCCTCACCCTCGGGCGCCGGCTCGAGGTCTGCATCGCCCTCGACAAGCTCGAGATCGCGCAGCAGCTTGCCAACCAGATGCGCGAACGCGGCCTGGTCGTCGAGCGCGAGGCCGAGCGCGTCGAGGCCGGTGCCCGCTTTCTCCTCGATCCAGCCGGAAATCAAAGCGAGCCCCTCGCGCGCGGAGTCCGGCGGCGGCGCGCCGGTCAGCCGCTCGCGGACCATCAGCGCCATCGCCGAGGCCAGCGGCACTTCGTCGCGGTTGCGCGCGCGCACCAGCGGGTCGGTGCGCATGCGAAGCGCGGTCAGGCAGGCGAGATTGGCCTTTACCCCGGCCATGCTGCGCGCGCCGAGAGCCTCGCAGCGGGCCTGCTCGGCCGCCTCGAACACGCCGCGGGCAGTATCGTCGGCGGGCAGCCGGCGGGCATGCAGGGAGGGATCATGATGACGCAGGCGCAGCGCCGCCGCGTCGGCGAAGCCGCGGGCCTCTGCCACCTCGTCACGCCCCAGCCGCCGGGCCGGCATCGGCGCCCGCACGTGCTTACCGGTGAGCACGGGCGCGTCGCTTGTGAAGCCGAGCTGGATCTCGGGATCGCCGGCGATTGCCCGCGTCGCGCCGGCCAGCGCATGACGGAAGGTCTCGATCGGGTTGTCGGGATCGATGGCCATGAGGGACAGGACCCCTAAGCCTGCTCGACGACGCTTTCGGGCAGGTCCTTGCCGAACACGCGCTGATAATATTCCGCCACCACCGGCCGCTCGGCCTCGTCGCACTTGTTGAGGAAGGTAAGGCGGAAGGCGAAGCCGAGATCGCCGAAAATCAACGCGTTCTGCGCCCAGCTGATCACCGTGCGCGGGCTCATCACTGTCGAGATGTCGCCGGCGATGAAGCCGCGGCGGGTCAATTCGGCGACCTTGATCATCTTCTCGACCTCGCCGCGTCCGCCCTCATGGTCGTACTCGCCCGACTTGGCGAGGACGATGCGGGCCTCGGTCTCGGCCGGCAGGTAGTTCAATGTAATGACGATGTTCCAGCGATCCATCTGGCCCTGATTGATCTGCTGGGTGCCATGATAGAGGCCGGTGGTGTCGCCGAGGCCCACCGTGTTGGTGGTGGCGAACAAGCGAAAATAGGGATGCGGCCGAATGATCCGGTTCTGGTCGAGCAAGGTCAGCTTGCCCTCAGCCTCGAGCACTCGCTGGATGACGAACATAACGTCGGGCCGGCCGGCATCATATTCGTCGAATACCAAAGCGGTCGGCGTCTGCAGCGCCCAGGGCAGCAGCCCTTCGCGGAACTCGGTCACCTGCTGGCCCTCGCGCAGCACGATCGCGTCGCGGCCGATGAGGTCGATACGGCTGATATGGGCGTCGAGATTGATCCGGATCAAAGGCCAGTTAAGGCGCGCGGCGACCTGCTCGATGTGGGTCGACTTGCCGGTGCCGTGATAGCCCTGGATCATCACCCGCCGGTTCTTGGCGAAGCCGGCGCAGATCGCGAGCGTGGTGTCGGGATCGAACACATAGGCCGGATCGAGATCGGGCACCCGCTCGTCGGCCTCGGAGAAAGCCGGCACCTTCATATCGCTGTCGACGCCGAACAGCTCCCGCACCTTCACCATCTTGTCGGGCGCGTCCATCACCGGCGCGGTGCGGCTTTCGGGATTGACGTTGGAAATGCTGGCCATGGGTGTCGTACTCAGTGTCTGCGGCTCATTTCGCCTGCGAGCGGCCATAAGCGGGCTATCCTTTCCTGGCCGTATAGGCCGCGAACCACGCCAAGGGAATCTGCCAGAAAGGAAGAAGGCGCGCTATATAGGCACTATGACAGGCACTGCCACTGGCCCCGTCGCGGCCGAAATCGAAAAACGGCTCGGCGCCGCGCTGCGGCCGACGCGCCTGATCGTGATCAACGACAGCGAGCGGCATCGCGGCCATGCCGGCGATGACGGCAGCGGCGAAAGCCATTTCACGGTCGAGATCGAGGCCGAGGCTTTCGCCGGCAAGAGCCGGCTCGAACGGCAGCGCGCTGTCAACGCCACGCTCGGCGACCTGCTCAAGGAGCGGATCCACGCGCTGGCGATCCGAGCGAAAGCGCCGGGCGAGTAAGTTGAACGAAGACCTGATCATACAGACCTTGCTTCCGACCAGCCACGATCTCGGCGGTTTCAAGGTCCACCGCACCCTGCCCCACCGCCAGCGCACCAGCATCGGCCCGTTCGTCTTCTTCGACCAGATGGGGCCGGCAGCGGTGGCGGCCGGCGAGGGTATCGACGTCCGCCCGCACCCGCACATCAATCTCGCCACCGTTACCTATTTGTTCGAGGGCGCGATCGACCATCGCGATTCACTGGGCACCTGCCATCGAATCGAGCCGCGCGCGGTGAACTTGATGACCGCGGGGCGCGGCATCACCCACAGCGAGCGCTCGCCGCCGGAAGCACGCCGCGGCGGCGCCCGCCTCGCCGGCATCCAGACCTGGCTGGCGCTGCCGCAGGCGAAGGAAGAAAGCGATCCCGCCTTCGAGCATGTCGCGGCCGCTCGCCTGCCGGAGATCGCCGCCGATGGCGCCAGCGCCCGCGTGATCATGGGAAACCTGTGGGGTGAGCAATCGCCGGTCACCTGCCACAGCGACACGATCTATGCGGACATCGGGCTGGAGCCGGTCGGCTCCATCCCGATCGACAGCGAAGCCGACGAGCGCGCCCTCTACCTGGTGGAAGGCGAAGCCCGGCTCGACGGCGTCGCGCTCGAGCCGCGCAAGCTCTACGTGCTGCGGCCGGGAAGCGCCGCGACCCTGCGGGCCCGAAGCCGCACCCACGCGATGCTGTGCGGCGGCGCGCCGCTGGACGGGCCGCGCCACGTCTGGTGGAATTTCGTTTCGTCGCGCCGCGAACGCATCGACCAGGCGCGCGAGGATTGGAAAGAAGGCCGCTTCGCGCTGCCGCCGGACGACAGCGAGGAATATATTCCGCTGCCGCAGGTGCCGATGACAGTGAGCTATCCGTGAGCGGGCTCGCGACCAGCCGCATCGCGCTCGACACCGGCGTCACGCTCAATGTTCAGCAGGGCGGCGAGGGCGACCCGATCGTGCTCTTGCACGGTTTCCCCGAATCGCACCGCACCTGGCGCGCGGTGGCGCCGGCGCTGGCGCGCGATTTCCGCGTCATCGCCCCCGACCAGCGTGGCTTCGCCGGTTCCGACAAGCCGAAAGGGATCGAGGCCTACAAGCCCGATCGGGCCGTGGAAGACCTGGTGGCGCTCGCCAACGCGCTCGGACTCGAGCGCTTCACCCTGGCCGGCCACGACTGGGGCGGAGCGATCGCCTGGCTGGCGGCGCTCAAATACCCCGACCGAATCGAGCGGCTGGTGATCGTCAACGCCCCGCATCCGCTCGTCTTCCAGCGCTCCTTGATCGAGGATCCGGAGCAGCGCGCCGCCTCGCAATATATCCGCGCCTTCCGCAACCCAGCGATGGAAGCGGGCATCGCCGCGATGGGGCTCGAAACCTTCTTCGAGAAGGGCTTTGGCAGCCATGTCGACCTCGGCCGCATCGCCGCCGAGGAGAAGGACGCCTATCTCGACGAATGGCGCGGCGAGGGCACGTTGACCGCGATGCTCAATTGGTACCGCGCCAGCGACATCGTCGTGCCGGCGACTGGCGAGGAAGCGGAATTACCAGTGTGGACGCGAATGCCCTTCCCCGCGGTGAAGGTGCCGACCCTGGTGGTGTGGGGTATGAAGGACAAGGCGCTGCTGCCGGTGCAGCTTGGCGGGCTCCACGCCCAGGTCGAGGATTTGCGCATCGTCTGCGTCGACGACGCGGGCCATTTCCTGCCGTGGGAACAGCCGGAGCCGCTGATCGCCGCGATTCGCGCCTTTCTCGCGGACTAGGCTATGGCGCCGGCGATGGCCGACCTGCGCAACCGATCGCGTTCGCGCTCCGCCGCCCGGCTGGCGGCGGTGCAGGCGCTCTACCAGCAGGAAATGGAAGGTCAGCCGGTGGCAGTGCTGCTGCACGAATTCCATCACCACCGGCTCGGCGCGACGATCGACGATGTCGAATATGAGGAGGCCGAGGTCGATTTCTTCGACGATCTCGTCACCGGCGTCGACGCCCGCCGCGACGAGCTCGACGCCTCGATCAGCGGGCGGCTGGCCGAAGGATGGTCGATCGAGCGGCTCGACCGGCCGCTGAAGGCAATCCTGCGCGCCGGCGCCTACGAGCTGGCGGCGCGCGCCGACGTGCCGGCTGCGACGGTGATTTCGGAATATGTCGACGTCGCCAAGGCGTTCTACGCTGCGCGCGAAGCCGGATTCGTCAATGGCCTGCTCGACGGACTTGCCAAGGAGCTGCGACCTTAAGCGCCGAGACCGACTTCATCGCCCTGCTGCGACCGCTGGCCGGCGATGCGGCGGCGCGCGGGCTGCGCGACGACGCGGCGGTCCTTGAAATTGGCGGCCAGTTTCTGGTCATCACCCACGACACATTGGTCGAGGGCGTTCATTTCCTCGCCGACGATCCGCCCGCCGATATCGCCTGGAAACTGGTCGCGGTGAATCTTTCCGACCTTGCCGGCAAAGGCGCGCGGCCGCGCGGCGCCCTGCTTGCCTATGCGCTCGGCGACGAGGCGTGGGATAGTGCGTTCGTCGCCGGCCTGGCGACCGCCCTGAGCGCGCTTGCGCTCCCGCTGCTCGGCGGCGACACGGTGAAAATGCCGGCCGGCGCGCCGCGATCGCTCGGCCTGACCGCGCTCGGCATAACCGAAGGACCGGTTCCCGGCCGCGGCGGCGCCAGCCCAGGGGAACAGCTCTGGGTGAGCGGCACGATCGGCGACGCCGGCGCCGGTCTCGAGCGGCTGCGCGCGGGCAAGACCGAGCCGGCAGGATTGATCGAGCGCTACCGGACGCCGCGGCCACGGCTGGAGACGGGACAAAGACTGGCGCCCCTGGTGTCGGCGATGATGGATGTGTCGGACGGACTTTTGCTCGACGCCACGCGCCTTGCCGAGGCGAGCGGCTGCCGCCTCACCATTGCGCTCGATCGGCTGCCGCTGTCGACCGACTTACTTGCTGTCGCCGGCGAGGATCGCGCGGCTCGGCTGACCGCCGCCACCGCCGGCGACGATTACGAACTGCTGTTCACCGCGTCCCCCGCACAGGCGGTGAGCGTGCTCGCGCTCGCCGAGGAGATCGGCCTGCCGTTGACGCGCATCGGCGCCTGCAGTGCCGGCCGCGGCCTCGCGCTCGAGCAGGACGGCGCGGCAATTCCGCTGCCCGAACGGCTCGGTTACGAGCATGGCCGCGTGCTCGATACGGCTGGTTGAAACCCGCGATTTTCGCCCCTAAAGGCCGCGCCACAGCGGGCGCCTGGCCCAGTCCCTTTCAGGCTCGGCAGGGGAATTCGGTCTCGATCGTTGAGGCTGATTCGGGCGCCGCGCAATCTGGGGAAGAAAGCAATGACCGTCACTCTGATCGCCATCGGCTGCGGCGTCGTCGCCGTGCTCTACGGCATCCTGACCAGCCTGCAGGTGCTGCGCGCACCGGCCGGAAACGAGAAAATGCAGGCCGTCGCGGCGGCGATCCAGGAAGGGGCCAAGGCCTATCTCGGCCGGCAATATACCACCATCGCGATCGTCGGTGTTGTAGTGGCTGCGCTCGTCTTCCTGTTCCTCGGCAGCACCGAGGCAATCGCGTTCCTGCTCGGCTCGCTGCTGTCGGGCGCGGCCGGCTATATCGGCATGAACATCTCGGTACGCGCCAACGTGCGCACCGCCGAGGCGGCGCGCACCAGCCTGCAGCGCGGCCTCACCGTCGCCTTTCGCGCCGGCGCGGTCACCGGCATGCTGGTCGCCGGCCTGGCGCTGCTGGCGATCTCGTCCTTTTTCTATTTCCTCGTCGAGATGGGCGGGCACGCGCCCAACGACCGCGAAGTGATCGACGCCCTCGTCAGCCTGGCATTCGGCGCGTCGCTGATTTCCATCTTTGCCCGTCTCGGCGGCGGCATCTTCACCAAGGCGGCCGACGTCGGCGCCGACCTGGTCGGCAAGGTCGAGGCCGGCATCCCCGAGGACGATCCCAGGAACCCGGCAGTGATCGCCGACAATGTCGGCGACAATGTCGGCGACTGCGCCGGCATGGCGGCCGACCTGTTCGAGACCTATGTCGTCACGGTCGGCGCGACGATGGTGCTGATCGCCTTGCTGATCAACTCCCCGGCCGAGCAGATGCTGGCGCTGATGAGCCTGCCGCTGGCGATCGGCGGCGTCTGCATCCTGACCTCGATCATCGGCACCTATTTCGTCCGGCTGGGGCGAAAGGAGTCGATCATGGGCGCTCTCTACAAGGGCTTCTGGCTGACCGCGATCCTGTCGATCCCGGCGCTCTATTTCGTCACCAGCCAGACGCTCGGGGATCTGAACGCACTGGTCGGCCAGACCCGCGAGGCGACCGGCCTGGACGTCGACCCGGCGGTCGCCGCTGAATCGGTGACGGGCGGCTTCACAGGCTTCGACCTGTTCCTGTCGATGCTGGTCGGGCTCGGCGTCACCGGCCTGATCGTGTGGATCACAGAATATTATACCGGCACCCAGTTCCGACCGGTTCGCACCATCGCCCGCTCGTCGCAGACCGGGCACGCTACAAACGTCATCCAGGGGTTGGCGATCAGCCTCGAATCGACCGCGCTGCCGACGCTGGTGATCTGCGTCGGCATCATCCTTTCCTACCAGCTCGCCGGCCTGATCGGCATCGCCTTTGCCGCCACCGCGATGCTGGCGCTTGCCGGCATGGTGGTCGCACTCGATGCCTATGGCCCGGTCACCGACAATGCCGGCGGCATCGCCGAGATGGCGGGGCTGGAAGACGACGTGCGCCAGCGCACCGACGCGCTCGACGCGGTCGGCAACACCACCAAGGCGGTGACCAAGGGCTATGCAATCGGCTCGGCCGGGCTTGGCGCGCTGGTGCTGTTCAGCGCCTATACCACCGACCTCAGGCGTTTCGCCGGTGAGCTCGGCGTCGTCTATGGCGACATCGATTTCACCCTCGCCAATCCCTACGTCATCGTCGGCCTGCTGATCGGCGCGCTGCTGCCTTATTTGTTCGGCGCGATGGGAATGACCGCAGTCGGCCGCGCCGGCGGCGCCGTCGTCGAGGAAGTGCGCGGCCAGTTCCGCGACAATCCCGGCATCATGCAGGGCACGGTACGACCCAATTATGCCCGCACTGTCGATCTCGTCACCCGCGCCGCGATCAAGGAGATGATCGTGCCGTCGCTGCTGCCGGTGTTCGCACCGATCCTGGTCTTCTACATCGTCCAGGCGGTCGGCGGGCTGGAGCAGGGCTTCGCCGCTTTGGGCGCGCTGCTGATCGGCGTCATCGTCTCCGGCCTGTTCGTCGCGATTTCGATGACCTCGGGCGGCGGCGCCTGGGACAATGCCAAGAAGTATATCGAGGATGGCCATTATGGCGGCAAGGGATCGGAAGCGCACAAGGCGGCGGTGACCGGCGACACGGTTGGCGATCCGTACAAGGACACCGCCGGTCCGGCTGTGAACCCGATGATCAAGATCACCAACATCGTTGCCTTGCTGCTGCTGGCAGCGCTGGCCGGCAACGCGGGTTAGGATTCCGCCAGGTGAATTGATCAAGCCCTGCCCGGTTAGCCGGGCGGGTCTTTTTCTAGCGGGCTCGAGCGCCTATCTGCTTGTTGAATTTCGCTTTTTCCGGATGGGGATGATGATCAGAAAATGGATTGGATTGGGTTTGCTGCTGTTCACGGCGGCTGCACAGGCGCAGATGCAGCCGGCGCAGGCGCCGCGCGAACCGATGCCGATGGCGACGTTCGCCCGTCTGGCGGACACCGAGCAAGTGCGGATCAATACCGACGGCACGGCGCTCGCCACCCGCATCCGCGTCAATGGCGAATCCTATCTGGCGGTGATCCCGCTCGACCAGCCCAATCCCAGACCGCAAATCGTTGGCCGCGACGGCGAGTTCGATCGAGTGGAGGACGTCCGCACCACCGGCTGGGACTGGATCGATCCCGACAATCTCATCATCCATCTCGCATCGCGAACCGATCTCGATGGCGAGCGCGTCGATGCCACTCGCCTGATCGCCTACAACCGCACCACTCGCCAGATCACCCGGCTTGGCTGGGAAGGCACGTTCGTCAGCAGCCGCCTTCTGTGGATCTCGCAGTCGGGCCCCCCGCGTGTCAGAATCGCGCGCTACGCGGCCGGGCGCGGCACCGAGCGGTTGTTCAACGAGGAAGTGATCGAGGTCGACGTCGTCACCGGCCGCCAGCGCGTGGTCGAGCCGCCGCGTCGCGGGGTGCGCAACTGGTATGCCGATGGAGACGGCAATGTCCGACTCGGCGTCGAGTTCGATCGGGCAACCGGCCGGCTGCAGGCGCTCTACCGTTCCGACGGCGAGGGGCAGTTCCGGACGATCCTCCGCGAGCGTTCCGAACGCTACAGCGAGGCGCACGTGCCGGTGATCTTCCTGCCCGGCGAAAAAGCGCTGGTGCGCACCCGGCATGGTGGGTTCACAGCGCTGCACGAGATCGATCTCACCACGATGGAGATTGGCCGCCGCGTGTTCGGAGTCGACGGCTATGACATCGCCGGGGTCGATTCCAACGATGCGGGTAACGCGCTCGAACGGGCGACGGTGGTG
This sequence comes from Sphingosinicella sp., assembly GCA_052386895.1. Taxonomy (GTDB): domain Bacteria; phylum Pseudomonadota; class Alphaproteobacteria; order Sphingomonadales; family Sphingomonadaceae; genus Allosphingosinicella. The sequence continues at coordinate 28,319 of JBQTJR010000031.1, read as the reverse complement.
CGCGACCGCACCGAGCATTTCTGGTTCGACCCGCGCATGGGCGAGATCCAGCAGGCGCTCGACGAGACCTTCGGCGCCGGCCGGGCAGCCGTGATTTCGACCGATCGGCCGCGGGTCAACATCGTCGTCCATGTTGGCGGCCCAGACCAGGCCGGCGCCTATTACCTCTACAATACCTCTTCCGGTAACCTGCGCCACGCCGGCTGGCGCAACAGCCAGCTGCGAGACATGCGGCTCAATCCGGTGCGGACGATTCGCTACCGCGCCAGCGATGGGCAGACGATCGCCGCGGTGCTGACGCTGCCGCGGTTGCGCGAATCGCGCAGCCTGCCGCTGATCGTGCTTCCCCATGGTGGACCTTGGGTGCGCGACGAAGAGAGCTGGGACTGGATGGTGCAGCCGCTCGCCGAGCTCGGCTATGCGGTGATCCAGCCCAATTATCGTGGCTCGGGCGGATTCGGCCAGGCCTGGGAAGCGATGTCCGACGGCAATTGGGGCACCCGCATGCAGGACGATCTCAACGACGCTGTCGACCATCTCGCCCGCGAAGGCATCGCCGACCCGCGCCGGGTTTGCATGTTCGGCTGGTCGTACGGCGGCTATGCCTCAGCCCGCGCCGCCCAGCGCGATGCCCAGCGCTATCGCTGCGCGATTGCCGGCGCCGGCGTCTACGATCTGCCGATGATGGTCACCTTCGACCGCAACTATCTCGGCCGCTACGGCTCGCAATATATCGGCAGCGCCGCCGGGCGGCTGGCCGACGTGTCGCCGGGCCGCCACACCGACGGCCGCTGGGCGCCGATCCTGATCGTCCACGGCCGGCGTGACGAGCGCGTTCCGGTCGCCCAGGCGCGAACCCTGGTTTCGCAGCTGCGCGGCTCGGGCAAGGTCGAGGGCCGCGACTTCGTCTATATCGAGCAGGAACGGAATACACATAACCTGCCGTTGGAGGCAGACCGGTTGCAGCTGCTCGAGGAAATGCGCCGCTTCCTCGCCCGGCACAATCCGGCGAGCTGACCCTTTCGCGGATGCTGCGCGCGTTTGCCGTCCTGGTGGCAGCGGCGGTGTCGGCCACCGCCGCTGCGCAACCGGCGCCGTCACCCGCGTCGCAGCCGGCGTCTGCGTCCTCGCCGTTGCCGGCCGAGGCCTTCGCCCAATTGCCGTTCCTCGCATCGCCGCAACTTTCTCCCGACGGCCGCCGCATCGCCGGCCAATTGATGGCCGAGGGTGAAGAGAGAATCGCGATCTGGCGGCTGGATGCACCTCGCAACCAGGCGCCTTTGATATTGCCGGCAATCGGCGCGGAGAGCTTCCGCTGGGCCAGCGATACCCGGCTGCTGGTGGCCCGCCGGCAATTCGCTGTCCTGCGTTCGGCTGCGGCCATCTGGTACGGGCTCGCCCACCGAATCTACATGCTCGACATCGAGGCGAATCGGCTGTCGCCGCTGGGCGGGGGTACCGGCTTCTTCGAGGAGGTGATTTTCGTCGATCCGCTCGGCCGCTACGTCTTGCTGGCAAAGCAGAATGCACCCCGCCAGGACCCCAGTGTGCATCGCGTCGACCTTGGCTCTCAGCAATCGATCGAGGTCCAGCGCCGTGTTCCCGGGGTCTGGGAATGGTTCGCCGATTCCGCCGGAAATGTCCGCGTCGGCATCGATTATGGCGAACGGCGCACGCGCATCTTCTACCGGCCCACACCCGACGCGCCACTCGCCCGCGTCGAGACGCGTGAGCTGCTCGACGACGCGATCATCGAACAGGTAAGGTTCGACTCCAATTCCGGGCGGGGATTCATCTTTACCAACGCGATCACCGGCCGTTTTGCCGCTTACGAGTTCGATTTTGCCACCGGTATCCGTGGCGCAACCCTGATCGAGCATCCGGAGTTCGATCTCGACGCGCTGATTCTCTCGCCCGAGGGTCAGCTCGACGGGGCACAGATCATTGACGATCGCGGGCCTCGCAGCCAATGGCTCAGTCCCGCCTTGGCGCGGATCCAGGCGACGCTGGACGCCGCGCTTCCGGGCAAGAGCAATACCATCATCAATCGCAGCCGCGACGGCAACCGTATCCTCGTTTTGTCATCGGCGTCGAACGATCCCGGCACCTATTATGTGTTCGACCGCGCCGCACGCCGGCTGGAAATCTTCGCCAGCTCCTTCGAGCGCTTGCATGGCCATGCCTTCGCACCTGTCAGCGCCATCGAGTATCGCAGCCGCGACGGCCTGCGCATTCCCGGCTATCTGACGCTGCCGCTGGGTCGCGATCCGCGCAATCTGCCGTTGGTATTGATGCCGCACGGTGGCCCATTCATGCGCGACGAAGGAAGGTTCGACCTGCATGCCCAGTTCCTTGCGAGCCGCGGCTATGCAGTGCTGCAGCCCAATTTCCGTGGCTCGGCCGGCTATGGCCGCGAATTCGTCGAACAGGGCTTTGGCCAGCTCGGCGGAGCGATGATCGACGACATGGAGGATGGCGTCGATTGGCTGGCCAGCCGGGAAACCATCGACCCTGGCCGGGTGTGCATCTATGGCGGTTCCTATGGTGGATATGCCGCGATCTGGGCGGCGATGCGTTCACCGCAGCGCTATCGCTGTGCGATCAGTTGGGCCGGGCCGACCGACTTCGAGTCATTGCTTCGCCACGACCGCCGCTATCTCACGCCGCGCCGCTATCAGCGGGAACAGTCGATTACCTGGCGCGGAGAACAAAGGATCGATCTCGGGGCGATTTCGCCATTGCGTTTTCCCGGACGCGTGACGGTGCCCACCCTGATCGCTCATGGAGAGGCCGACCGCCGCGTGCCGGTCGCCCAGGCTCGTGACTTCATCCGCGCCCTGCAACGTCACAACCGGCCGATTGAGTCCGTCATCTATCCCAAGTCAGGGCACGATTTCGGACGCAGCGAGGACCAGCTCGACTTCCTCAACCGGGTCGAGGAGTTTCTCGCGCGGCATCTCGATATGCGACCTGCACCCGAGTCGCCGGGCGCAGCCGGCTCCCTTTCCAAGGCGGGGCCGAGCCGCTAAGCGGGCGCCGCTCTACAAACAGGGACAGGAATGGCCAAGGAAGAGCTTCTCGAAATGCGCGGGCAGGTGGTGGAGCTGCTGCCCAATGCGATGTTCCGCGTGCAGCTCGAGAATGGCCATGAAATCCTCGGCCACACCGCCGGCAAAATGCGAAAGAACCGCATCCGGGTGCTGACCGGCGACGAGGTGCTGGTCGAGCTGACGCCTTACGATCTGACCAAGGGCCGGATCACCTATCGTTTCAAATAGGCCTTGGCGCCGGTGCGCCTGATCCTCGCTTCCGCTTCGCCGCGCCGGCTCGAGCTGCTGGCGCGGATCGGCGTCGTTCCCGACGCGGTGCGGCCGGCCGAAATCGACGAGACGCCGCGGCGCGGCGAGTTGCCCGACCGCTATACCTGCCGCATCGCGCTCGCCAAGGCGGCGGCGATTGCCGAGCCGGACGCGCTCGTGCTGGCCGCCGACACGGTGGTTGCCGCCGGACGCCGCATCCTGCCCAAGGCGGCGAACGAGGACGAGGCGCGGCGTACCCTCCAGTTCCTTTCCGGCCGCCGCCACCGTGTCCACAGCGCGGTCGCGCTCGCTTCGCCGGCCGGACTTCTTCGCCATCGCCTGTCGACCAGCCTCGTCCTGTTCAAGCGGCTATCGGCGCAGGAAATCGACGCCTATCTCGCCAGCGGCGAATGGCGCGACAAGGCCGGCGCCTATGCCATCCAGGGCCGTGCCGAGGCCTTGGTGAAATGGCTGTCCGGATCCTTTTCGGGGGTCGTCGGATTGCCGCTCCACGAGACGCGCGCCCTGCTGCGCGCCGCCGGTTATCCGCTTGGCTGAGTGGCTCTACGAGCAAGGGATAGGCGAGAATCGCGCGATCCTGGTCGAGGACGACGAGATACTCGAGGCCGCGATCGAGCGGCCGGCGGCACAGCGCGCCGGGGCTGTGCTGCCGGCAAGGCTGACCCATATCCTGGTGGCCGGTCGCCGCGGCATCGCGTCGATTGAAGGCGGCGAGGAAGCGCTGGTCGAGCCGCTGCAGGCCGGGCTTTGCGAAGGCGCCAGCTTTCGTGTCGAGATCGTGCGCGAGCCGATCGACGAAGCGGGCCATCGCAAGCTGGCGCTGGCGCGGGCCTGCGAGGCCGCGCCGCGGCCCGGCCCGGACCTGGCCGAACGCACCGGCCCGCACGTTCAGCTCCGGCCGGACGAGCCCGACCGCTTCGAGCAAGCGGGCTGGTCCGAGCTGCTCGAGCAAGCGGCGAGCGGGACCATTCCATTTGCGGGTGGGACGCTGCGGATGAGCCTGACCCCGGCGATGACCCTGTTCGATGTCGACGGCCCGCTCGATCCCGAGCTGCTGGCCATCGCCGGTGCCGAAGCCGCGGCCCGCACCATCCGCCGCTTCGGCCTCGGCGGCTCGATCGGCATCGACCTGCCGACACTGCCGCGTGGACCTGCGCGCAAGGCGGCCGCGGCCACGTTCGACGCAATACTGCCCGCGCCGTTCGAGCGCAGCGCAGTCAACGGATTCGGCTTCCTGCAGGTCATATTGCGGCGCGAGCGGGCGTCGATTCCCTAGATCGTCCAGGCCGATCCGATAGGGGCCGCGGCGCGCGCGCTGCTGCGCCGGGCCGAGCGAAGCAGCGGTACCGGTCCGCTGGCAATCGAGGCGGCAACGGCGGTGATCGCCCGGCTGGAAGCAAATCCCGATTGGCTGGAAGAGCTTGGCCGACGCGCCGGTGGCCAGATTGCCTTGCAGGCACGCGAGGGTGCCGCCATATCGGCCGGGCATGTCCAGCGCCAAAACCGCTGATTGCCCGCTCTGCGGCAAGCCGGCCAGCCAGGAACATCGGCCGTTCTGCAGCCGCGGTTGCCACGATCGGGATTTGCTGAACTGGCTCGGAGACGCCTATCGCGTCCCCGGTCCGCCGGCCGATCCGGGCGAGGTTGCAGAAGGCGCACTGGACAGCGAGAAGCGGCCGCCTTTATAGGCCCGGCTCCGCTCCCCGCACGGGGACCAGGAATGCCCAGGTAGCTCAGTTGGTAGAGCACGTGACTGAAAATCACGGTGTCGGTGGTTCGATTCCGCCCCTGGGCACCATCCTCAGCTGACCATCCTCGGGGCATCGCGCGCTCCGCCGACCCGCGACTAAACTAGTGATGAGTCGCCGGAATTCCCTGCTGCTCCGGCATGAAGATCCGAAGGTTCTGCATCATGCCATGATCGCCATGGAACAGGATATGGCAGTGAATGACGAAATCGCCGACGAACCGTTCATAGCGGGTCCGAAAGATGGCCCGATGCCCCTCTTTGACGAACACCGTATCCTTCCACTCGCCGATCAGCCCGGCATAATCGGCATCGAATGCCGGGCTGTTCGGATCGGCAACGTCGCGCCCCTGCGAGTCGGTAATCGAAACGACCTGAAACGGATTGACATGGATGTGCATGGGATGACCGCCGTTGAGGCTGGTGACATGCCATTGTTCAACCGCGCCCAAAGGCAGCATCGCATCGATCCTCGAATGATCGTAGGGCTGCCCGTTCATGTGGAAGAAGAGCGTGCCCTCTCGGGTTAGCGGCGGCTCAAGGATATTGAGCACCGCCTCGCGGTAGCCGGTCACTTCGGTCTCGCTGATGGGCTGGTGCCAGACGAAGGCGGCGAGACGCATTTCGTTGCGAAGGTCGCCGATAACGCGTTCCCGCACCGAAGCGCGATCCGCGCCGCCCAGGACCCGTTCGGCCGCGGCGATCAACTGCGCTTGAAGCAACGCTGAAGGATCGCCTGCCGCGGCTTCGCCCGCCCCCACGTGCAGCACGGCGAGGACTCGCGAGGGATCGTTCTCGCCACCGCGCCGCCACGGATCACTATTGCCTACCCCCCGCCGGCTGGTGTCCTGAATGACGCAGTAGCGCCCGGGCTCGGGGAAATAAGTGAGCAGGTCCATACGGTCTCCCGGGAATACCACCGCCTCTTCGGCACGCCGCACCCTCGAGCGCGTGAGGCCATCGAGCGCAATCTGCCACACTGTGAGCGCCTGATTGCGGCAGTAGCGCGAAATCCACCCAGGCTGATCCTCGGCGCGAACCGTTCGAAGGTCCGGCGCATCGCCCGAGAGGCGAAAAAGCCGCAGATGAACCGGTTCGCGGGTACCGGCATGGATTAACCGCCACCGTTCGAAACGGCCGGCACGGGCACCCTCGAGAACCGGTTGAATCCGGCCGTTGATTCCGGTGAAGCGACCGGAAAAGCGCCAGTCCCAATCCTGATCGGGCGTCTCCACCCGGCCGATTTCGCCCCCGTCGCAGGCAAACGGGCGAACATAGAGGGCGTTCTCGAGGCGCCCCCTGATTGAACCGGCTTCGTCCAGGCAGGCATACTGAATCTGCTGAAACAGCAAGACCCGCTCCTGGATCGGGCCTGACCGGTCCTGCAACAAGATGTCGATATCGCCTGGATGATCGCCTGTCGGCAGCCGGTTGCCAGTGACGATCAGCGCACCCGCCATGCCGCTGCCGACCTGGACAAAGCCCGAGCCATGGCGGTGCGGATGGTACCAAAAAGTCCCTGCGGGATGATCGACGGGAATCGCGTATTCATATTGAAAGCGCCGGCCCGGCCCGATTGAGATCAGGACGTTATCGCTGTTGCCGGCTGGCGAGACCCAAAGGCCGTGGGTGTGGATATTGCTATCGTTGTAACACCGCCGCTGGCGGATTTGGCCCTCGCTGCACGCTGGCAGCCGATTATCGATCTCCAGGCGCAGGGTCTGACCCGGGGCAACGCGAAGAGTAGGGGCGACGAAGGCGCCGTCCGCAACCCCGGAGCCGCGAAAGGAACGGAGCTCGACCGGATCTTCCGCGAGCCTCCAAGGATTGTAGATCGAACCGCGCGCGAAACCGATTTCGAGCTCGTGACTGACGATCCCGCTCGTCGGTTCCAAAGCCAGGGCCATGGCGCTGAACCCGAACCAGAAACAAGTCGCGAGCCAGGTCAACAATCGAATTTTGTGCATAGCGCCCCCCGAAGAAGAAACTATCACCCGTCGGCAACGAGTCGAGTCCGGCATTCGGACAACCTCCACCTGTCGCGCTCGGTTGACTTTTGCCGGAGAGGGTTAGCGAGGTCTCATGTTCGTCGCGGTCTATTGGTGGCGCGTCCTTCCCGGCAAGGAAGAGCAGTTCCGCGCCGCGTGGCGCCGCGGCACCGAGCACATCACCCGCATTTACGGCAGCTGCGGATCGCGCCTGCACCGCGAACGCGACGGCCGCTTCGTCGCTTATGCCGAGTGGCCCGACGAGGCGAGCTGGCAGCGCGCGTTCGACCACAAGATGGCCTATGACGACCCGGAAACCCGCGCCGCGTTCGTCGACGCAATCGCCGAAACGCCGCCGGGAAACCGGCCCGCTTTCACCATGACGGTGACCGACGACCTGCTGACGCTGCGCGATCCCGTCAGTAATCGCGCGAGTAGCGCAGATTGACGTTGGTGCCGCTGCTGCTGCCGAACTGCGACAGCAGGCTCAGGGTGCGCGACAGCGAGATTTCCAACTGGGTGGCGGTAAAACCACGGGCGTCGGTGACGATCTCGATGTAGATGTCGTCGCTCAAATACATGCCGGCCGAGATGGCGGTGTCGCGGCCCGTGGTCTGGTCGGCACCGAGGATGCGGATGTGGCTGAAGCCGGTTGCCGAGCGCAGGCGGCCGAGCGGGTTGAGCCCGCCACCGCCGCCGCGCAGCGAATTCAAAGACGCCGCCAGCTGTACCGCCTGGATCGCCGAAATCTGGGTGGCCGAGCTACCGAACAGGATACGTGACACCACCTCGTCCTGCGGCAGGCCCGGCGACGAGGTGAAGGCGATTTGCGGATTGGTCGAGCTGCCGCTGACGTTGATCGCCACCTCCACCCCCTCGATGTCGCTCACCGCCGCGAGTTCGATGCGCGGATTGGGCGGGCGGGCGCCGGTGAAAGCGATATGGCCGCGCTCGACGTTGAAGCGGCGGCCGGCGAGGCTGAGCACGCCACGGATCAGATCGAGTGTGCCGGTGATTCGCGGCGTCGCGGTGGTGCCTTCTACCGCCAGGTCCGCCGACCATTCCGATTCCAGGCCCATGCCGCCGACGAACAGCCGGTTGTCGGCGCGCAGCCGCAGGTCGAGCTGCCAGATGCTGGGCACGGCCGCGGCGCTCTCGGCGCCCGGTGGCGGGATCGGCTCACCGCGGCGGCGGACGCCGGCGAGGTCGCGGATCTCTGTCGCCGCCTGGCGGACGAACTGGTAGCGTACCTCGCCGAGCTCGAGCTCGCCGGCGATCCGCGCGCCAGCGCGGCCGTTGGTGATGGCGAGATCGCCGGTCGCGACCGCGCCGATATCGTCGCTACGCGCCAGCTGCGCGTCCTCGAAATGCAAGCGCAGGTCGATAGGGAAACCGGCAGCCGAGGCGAGGCCGATGCTACCCTGTCCCTCGACCGTGCCGCGACCGGCGCGACCATGGAGGCGCACGATCTCGAGCCGCGACGCGTCGAACCGGCCCTGCAACGCGAGATTGCTGATGCGGGTGCCGTAACGCTCGTTGAGGTAGGCGAGATTGTTGGCGCGGACGAGGCCGACGAAGCGCGGATCCTGCACCCGACCGCTGAAATCGGCGGCGATCACCAACCCGCCGCTGAGCTGGTGGCCGGGCAGGTTGGCGAACGACAGCGGCACGTCGGCAGGTCCGTTGTAACGAACGCCGCCGGCGAGCGGCGCCGCAAGCAAACGCGTCATCCAGCTGCCGGCGGCGGGTGGCAGCGGCTGCAGCCGCGCCTGCAGCCGGCCGATCAGGGCGCCGCCGCGGCGGATCGCTGCCGCCGCCTGTCCGCCCTCGGGCCGCAACGCGCCGGCGAACGCGATGTCGACCGGCACCGAGCGCTGGGCGATGCCGGTGCGGGTGAAGCCGGCAAGGTTGAGCCTCGCCTCTGCCCGCGGGAAGGAGGTGCCGCGCGGCTGGGCGAAATCGAGGCTGCCACTGGCGCGGCCGCCGATGCCGAGGCCGGGCGAAAAAGCGTTGATGACCGACAGGTCGAGGCCGTCGAGGCGTGACTGGATGACAAGGCCGTCGCCCCATCGCCCAGCCAGCCGCACCCGGCCCTCGCGCGTCGCGATCGTCACCGGCAGCAGATGCCAGTCGCGGCCCTCGCGCCTGATTTCAGCCGGCTGGGCGAAACGGAAGCCGATATTGTTGACGTGGCCACGCATCGCCGCCCGGATCAGGTTCGGCGCCAGCGCGCTATTGGCCGCGATCCGGAACGAGACGCCACGCCGGCCTTCGGCGAGCAGCTGGGCGGTGCCGTTGCCGCCCTGGTAATCGATCCGCAGCCGCGCGCGCTGCAGCGAAAACTCGCCCATCGTCAGCCCGGCGAGCTGGGCATCGCCGACGATCGAGGGCGTCGGCGTGAGAACGATCGTGGCGCGCACCAACCCTCGCCGCAGCATGATCGGCTCGTCGCCGGGCGTGCGCGCATCGTTCGCCGTCGCGGCAATGTCGATGCGCTGGTAGCGGCCGGCCGCGCTCAGCTCGACCGTGCCGTCCAGGCCCTGTCCGGTGAACACGAGGGTGCCGGCAAACGGCCCGGCACGGGTGCGCACCAGCCGCCCCTGCATGTCGATCCCGGCAAAGGTCAGCCGGCGCACCTCGATGGTCATCGGGCCGCGGGCGCTCAGGATCACCAGGTCGGCGCTGAACGGCCCGTACGACGATTGGCCCATGGCGGAGATCGCCCAGCCGCGAGCGATCGCCCGCACGTCGGCGCGGACGTCGCGCAAGCCGATGCCGAAGCCGGGCGAGGCGGCATCGAGCCGGATCCGTGGTGCGTCGCTGCGGCCGGTGATCAAGACGATCAGCGGACCATAGGTTTCGCTCACGCCGCGCAGCCTCAGATCGATGGTGCCGTTGGGGCGGTAAACGCCACCACCGGCGGCGACCCGCAGCAATGGGGAGGTCAGCCGCACTTCGTCGACCCGGACAAGGCCGCTCGGCTCGACCGCGAGATTGGCGGTGATGCTGGCGGGCCCGCCCATCAGGCCGGCGATCGTCGCGTTGTCGATGCGGCGCGAGCGCGCCGCCAGCCGTCCGCGTAGCCCGAAGCCCTGCGCGCCGCCGGTCATGTCGAAGCGGGTGGTGAGATCGAACAGCCCGACGCCGTCGACCCGGTAGGCATTCATCCGCCCCTGGATGCCGGCGAGATACCGGCCGGCCGAGAAATCGAACGCCAGCGCCAGCGTCGCATCGATGCGGTCGGAGCGCAGCCGCAGATTATCCGAAACCAGCCGAGCACCGGACAGGCCGAGCTCGCCGTCGAGCCGGACATTGGCGATCGGCCCGCCGGCAAGGGTGTCTAGGCCTGTGATGCGCCGGGCCGACGCCGCCACCGGCACGACGACCTGATCGGCATCGACCCGCGCCGCGCCGGTCGCAACCAGGCCCTCGACGCGCGTCTGGTCGAAGGTGAGCTGGGCGGCGCGCAATTCGTAGGCAATGCGCGGGGTGGCGAAGGCGCCATTGAGGATCAGCGCCAGCCGCACGTCGCGCCCTGCCAGCCGCGGGGCGATAGCGCCCGGCCGGAGCAGCCGCGCCGCCACCGCCAGATCCTGGTAGAGATTACGGCCGAGATCGACGCGGCCGTTTGCCGCCAGCGCCATTGCCGGGCTGGTCAGCCGCACTTCGAGATCGGCGACGCGATCCTGCCAGCGGCTGACCAGATCGAGCCGCGCGAGTGGTGATACCAGCTGCTCGAACGGCCCTTGCGTCAGCAGGCTCGGCCGCAACGGACCGCGCAGCGCGAAGGTGCCGTCGCGGCCTTCGATCGCAAGGTTGGCAATGGCTCGGCCGCCGAGCCAGGCGCGCGCACTGCCGCGCCACTGCGCCCAGTCGCCGCTACCGCCGACACGGACCGCAAGCGGATGCTCGAACCCGGCCAGCCCGGCGATAAAGCCGTTGCCGGGCGCATTGAGCGCCAGGCCGAAGCCGAGCCGGTTACTCTCCGGTTCGGCGTCGAGGCGGAGACGCAGCCGGTCGCCGTCGGCGAGCCGGGGCGCAGTCAGCGCCGCCAGATCGAGGCTGACCTCGGCGCGGCCGTCGGCGATGCGCAGCCGCGAATCGATCGAGAGCAAATGACGCCGGCCGGTGACCGCCGGCTCGACCAGCAGCCGACCGATGGTGAGGCGGCCGATGTCGATGTCGATATCCGGCAGCAGCGGCGCGTCGGGATCGCCCGGCCGCAGCGCCGGCCGTCGCAGCAGCCGCGCGGTCGGCATGGCGAGCGACTTTATGTCGATATGGTTGGCGAGATAGGCGAACGGCCGGTATTCGATGCGGGCCTGCGGCGCGTGGAAAAAGGCGCCCTGCGGGTCGTGCAACGCGACGTTGTGCAGCGTCAGGTCGCCGAATATCGACCCTTCGATGCGGCCAACCTGCACCTGCAGGCCGGTGATGGTTTCGATATTGTTGATCTGGCGGACGAGGAATCGCCGCCCCGGATCGGTGTTGAGCCACACCAGGAATGAAGCTGCCAGCAGCAAGGCGCCGAGCAGGGCGAAGCCGGCCCAGCGCGCCGCGGTCACCGCCGGATGACGCCGCCAGCTCTGCAGATTCACTGCGCGCGTTGCCATCAGAACGCCTGTCCGATCGAGACGTAGATTGAAAAACGCGATTCGCCCCGGCGACGGTTGACCGGCGTTGCGACATCAAGCCGGATCGGCCCGAAATTGGTGTAGAGCCGGCCGCCGACGCCGACGCCGAAGCGCATATTGCTGAAACCGGGGAATTGATCCTCGTAGACCTGACCGGCATCAACGAACGCGACCACGCCGTAATTTCCGAACCGATACCGGCCCTCGATCGAGAATTCGGCGAGCGACCGGCCGCCGAGCGGAACGGACAACGTCGCCGGATGCTTGTCGGGATCGGCCGGATCGAAATCGGGGTTGGGCACGATCTCGCGCGGGCCCAGCTCCTGAAAGCCGAAGCCGCGCACCGACCCGCCGCCGCCGGCATAAAAGCGCCGCGACGGCGCCAGCGAGTCGCGCGGAACACCGTAGATCGAGCCGAAACGGGCGCGTCCGGCGAGCACGAAGGTCTCGCCGAACGGCTGGTAGACGCTGCCTTCGACAAGGTTGCGGAGATAGAAGTCGCTGCCGTTGCCGAGCGAGGCTTCGGGGTTGATGCGCCCAAGCAGCCGGAACCCCCGGGTCGGATCGAGCAGGCTGTTGGAGCGGTCATAGCCGAGCTGGCCAAAAAGCCCGCCGATGAAGAAAGCGTCGCTCAGTGAAATGTCCGCCCGGCCGACGCGGCTCTCATTGGTAGCGAGAATCTCGGCGCCGAAGGCGTAGGTCCAGACTTTCTGCCAGATCGGCGTCGATTCACGCGTGACCAAGCCGTGGAGGCGAGTGGTGTAGCCTTGGAAGGCTTCATAATCGCGCTGGCCAGCCTCGATCTGAAGCAGCAGCGCGCGATCGCGCCTGTGCCAATTGTTACGGCGGAAGCGGATCGACAGATTCTGCTCGGCGGTGCCGGCAATTCCGGCGACCCGCAGCGAGCCTTCCGGCGGAAACAGGTTGCGATGTTCCCAAGCGGCCTCGAGCCGCAGCCCCTCGCCGGTGCCGTAGCCGGCATTGCCGTCGAGCGAGCGCGCCGGGCCGGCGTCCTGGCGCACCACGACATCGACAAATTCGGTGCCGTCGCCGGCCGGCTCGCCAGTCCGGACCGTCTCGGCCGAGACGCTGTTGAAAAGCCGCGTCGCGACCATCGCCTCGCGCAGGTCGTCAACCCTGCGGCGGTCGTACAGATCGCCCTCCTCGAAGCGCGCGAGCAAGGCGACATGCCCGGCGTCGAAAGCCATATCGCCCTCGGTCAGCAGCCGCCGAAAGCGAGCGCGCGGGCCGGGCTCGAGCGGCAGTGTGTAGTGACCAAGCCGGGACTCGGGATCCAGCTCGATGTCGCGCACGCCGAGCTCGGCGAACGAATAGCCCTGTTGCGGCAGCCGCAGCAGCACGTTGGTCTCGGCGGCGACGACATCGTCCGCGATGATCGACCGCCCGCTTTCCAGCGCCAGCGCCTCGCGCGCCAGATCGGGCGGGACCGTTGCGGGCCCGCTGATGGCAATGTCGCCGAAACTATAAAGCGGCCCGGGCGAGGTCGTCAGGGTGATGCGCAGGTTGCCGGGCTGATCGGGCAGTTGCTCGATCGACGAGGCAGCAACCGCGTCATAATAACCGCGCGAACGCAACAGCCTGACCACCAAGGCTTCGTCTTCCTCTGCCCGCGCGGCAATCATCGCGCCGTTGACCGCTTCGCCGCGCGCGTCTTCGAGCGCCGACAGGTCACGGAAACGGCCTTCGAGCCCGGTTTCCTCCAGACCCTCGACGACCACGGTGTAGCGCACCGGCACCGGCCGCTCGTCGGGATCGCCCGTCCCGACCGGGTCGGACGGCTCGACGTCGGCTTCCGACAAAGGCGGCAGCGGCTCGGCAAGCGCGGGATCGCCGAGCGGCGCGTCGGCAACCGGGCCCGGCACCGGCGGAAACGGCTCGGGATCGTCCGGTATCGGTTCGAGCGGCTCCTGCAAGGCCGGGTCTAGCGGCGGCAGCTCCTCTTCGAAATCGCTGTCGGACACGATCGGCGTTTCGGCTGATGGCGGCGGCGGTCCTTGCGGCTGGGCAGCCAGCGGCATGGCCAGCGCGCAACCGGCAACGGCGGCCAAGAGAAGCGACTTCCTGCTCAATTACCCCGCTCGGACCGGTTGAAACTGTAACGCCGGAGAAACGAGCGCGAAGCCGTTAGGTTGCCTAGGGTGACGTCCTTGCCAAGGGGACAGCGCCATCGCCGACAATGGCGAATCCCGACCAGTAATAGGGATGCGAGGTTTCGGCACGGTCCATCAGCGCAAGCTGGGTATTGCGCAGCGCCGCGGCGGTGCCGGTGCCCGGCGCCGCCGCGAACAGACCCGAAATCAGCCGGCCGGTCGCGTCGAAATCGTCGGGAACCGGCCAGTGGCTGGCAATGACGAGGCGGCCGCCGGCGCCGACGAACGCCCGCACCAGCCCATCGAGCGCGACATCGTCGCTGTCGCTGAGACCCGCGGCCTCGGCAGCCGACAGCCCCGCACCGCCGGCTGTGTCGCAGGCCGAGAGAATGATCAGGTCGGCGTCGAGGCGGAGATCGAAAATCTCGGCAAAGCTCAGCAGTCCGTCCGAATCGGCGCCGCCGAAGCTGGTGAGCAAGGCCGGCTGCGACGAGCATTCCGGCCGCGGCCCTGTCAGCAGGCCGTGGGTGGCAAAATGGATCACCCGGAAGCGTTCGAGATCGCCGCGCGCCTTGATCGCGCTGTAGTTGAAAGCCTGACCGGTGACGATCTCGGCCTCGCCTGGCCGGCCAGCGCCGAGCGCATTGCGCGCGACCTGCAATTCGCCAGCATCGATCGGTCGATGCCACGCTGACAACGGCCAACGGCATCCGCTCCCGGCGGGCTGGAAGAAAAGCGACGGCGGCGCATTTTCGCCCAAACCGAGATAGGCTGACGACGCGCGTGAACGCGGCGCGAAGCGGACGTCGCGGAAAGCGCGCGCCGACACCGCCGTGCTGACCTCCCGCCGCCGGCCAAGCCATTCGATGCCGCGGAGATCGAATTCATCGCCGCCGGCGGCGACCCGCGCGCGGTAGCTGGCGATGCCGGCCGGATCGGCGATCAGCAGGTTGGGCGGCAGCCGCAGCATGGCGCCGTCCGGCTCGAACACCAGGTGGCGGATGCCCGCGAGCTGGTCGTGCACCGGCGAGAACAATTGCCGGTACAGACGATGCGCCAGCTCGACGTCAAACGGGTAGGTGAGCTGTTGCCCGTTCTCGACCGCGGAGATGGTCGCGCGCAAGGCATCCACCTCGCGTTCCAGCTCTGCCGGGCTGGCACCGATCCGAAACGCTCGTGCGGCGTCGTGGGAGACGTGGATGCCGTAAGCGTCGTCCCCCGCCACCATCATTTTGAAATAGGCTTCGCCCGGCCGCAGCAATTGCTGCAGCCCGGCGAGGGTGATCGTGCTCGGCGCCACCACCCGGTAGCGGGGAAAGTCGGCGAGCCGCGCCTGAGTTGCGACCTGGTCGCGCCGCAACGCTTCCAGCGCCGGGCGCAGAACTGCGGCCCGGGCCTCGTCCTGGGCGGCTGGCTCCTCGCTGGCCTCGATCCGCGCCAGCTCGATCCGCGCCCGCTCGATGTTGCGAGTGAGATTAACCGCCTGCCGGAACAGTCGGGCCGCCTCGTCGCTGCCGCCGCTCAGCTCGCGGGCCAGCACCGCCTGAGTCTGGGCGACACCGGGCCGCACCAGCAGCTGGCTGGCAGCGAACAGGTCAGCCACCGCCTGAGGATCATCACCGCGGGCCACCAGAAGCTCGAAATAGGGTTCGAGCAACCGCCGCAGCGACGGCGAACCGGAGCTTGCCTCGCTGACTTCGCTGATGGTCTGCCCGAAAAGCGACAGCGCCCGGTCCTGTTGGCCGGAACGGGCGAGATAGCCGGCCAGCCTCGCCCGCGCTCCGAGCAAGGCCACCGAGCCGGGATAATCGATCTCGAGCAGCCGGATCGCATCCAGCCGGTGCCGCTCGGACTCGGCGGCGTCGCCGCTCGCCTCCGCGATCGACGCCAGCTCCTCGAGGATCTGGGCGCGCATCCAAATTGTCGCGGCGATGCGGCCGTGGCGTACCGCCGCCAGCTCGGCCATCGCCTGCGTCAGTGGCGCCACCGCTTCGCCGCCGCGACCGGTCAGCCGCAGCACCGTCCCCCTGAGCTGCAGCGCCTGGCCGTCGAGCAGCTGCGCCTTGTCCTGCGGCGTCAGTCCCTCGATCCGCATCAGTCCGCGCGCGCCTGCAGATTCGGCGCTGAGCTGGCTTGCAGTCGTGCGGTCGATCACCAGGCCGCGCACCTGCGACGAGCTTGCGGGACGCGGCAGCGCGCGGTCGAGCTCGGCCAGTGCCTGCGCCGTCAACCCCTGGTTGAGCAGGTGCATCACCCGATACTTACGCAGCCGGCGGGCGGTGACCGGATCGCCGCCGGCAAGCGACTGCGCGCGCGCGAACAGCGCCTCGGCCGCGGCGAAGCGGCCAAGATTCGATTTCTGCAGACCCTCGTTGACCAGGGCTTCGGCGCGGGCCGCCGCACTTTCGTCACGCGCAGTGAGCTGACCGAAAAACTCGGCGGATTCGGCATAGCTGCCGGCATTGTTGCGGCGATAGGCTTCCGCCAGCGCCCGCTGCGGATCCAGCAGACCGGCCCGGGCGCGGGCGAAGGCGGCGGGGTCGCCGGCGCCGGTGGTGGCGATCGAAACCTCGCCCTCGAGCTCGCGATCGGCAACCAGACTGCGCAGCCCCAACCGTAATGCGTCCTGGTAACCGGCCAAGCCCTCAGCGAAATAGATTACGCCGCGCGAGCGATGGACATAGACCTGGTAGGCGACGTCGGCATCGCGGAGCCGGCAATCGCGGCTCTCGACCGCGCCCACCCCGGCAAGCTCCGTTCTGCCAGCTTCAGCTGCGCAAACCACTTCGGCGGCCCGCCGCTGTTCGAGGCGCGGCACCGGATCGCTGCCGCGGCCACGCAATGCGAAGAGCCGACCCACCGGCGCGGCGGCGTCGCGGCAAAGGACCTGGTAGCCGCGATCGAACATGTCGACGAGGGCAGGGCCGGCGAGCATCGCCTCGGCGGTGCACAGCACGCCGCCGCCCGAGCCGATGCGGAAGCTGTCACGAAAGCGAACCGATTCCTGGGCAGATGCCGCCGGCACCAGCCCGGCGAGCAAGGCGGCCAGCGCCGCAATCAGGGCCTTGTTAGCGGCCATCGCGATCGGCCTCGTCGCAATCGCCGTCATCATCGCGATCGCAATCCCACAATACCGGGTCGCTGCCGCTGGTCACCGGTTCCTCGATCACCTCGTCGGAAGTCAGGCTGACATCGACCGGCTCGTCGATCTGAACGCGGTGCCGGCGCAGCCGCAGCAGCGTCTCTGCCAGGCGATCGCGCGACAGGTCCCGGCCCGGGTCGACATTCTGTGCGGGACAAACTCCGCTGACGATCACGCACAGGTTGAAGCGGGCGTCGTTCCTGAAACCGGCGGCGGCGGGAACGAACTGGACCTCGCGGAAGAAATTCGAGTTGGTGAAGAAGGTGCCGTCCGGATTGATGCGGTTGCCAAACGCCTGGACCGCGATCGACTGCGCCCCGGCCGGGGTGACGGTGAGCGTGTTCTGGACGACGGTGATGCCGGCGAAATTGGCGGCGTTGCCGCTGTTCTGGACGAACAGGCTAAGACCCGGGAACAGCCGCACGTCGTCGGCCTCGATATAGCCGCGTCGCGCCTCGGGCCCGCTATTGGTGAAAAGGGCCTGGTCGCGGCCAGCGAAATTGGGGTCGGCGCGCAGCTGGTCGAGCAGCGCCTGGCTCGCCGACCAGATGTGGTTCGAGCGTAGAGTCAGGGTGCCGCCGGGCATGAGATTGGCGGCGAGCACGCGTACGCTGCCGACCGGAGTGACAATCTGCAGCCGCTCGGTGGCGGTGATCGACACGGAATCGGGGGTGGCGGCGTTGGCGAGGACGAGATTGCCTTCGACCTGGACGATGCCCGGCGTCACCAGCTCGAAGGCGCCGGTCCGCCCGCCGGGGGTGGCGGTGCCGGTGAGCGACAAGTCGCGCACCAGCACGTCCGGCGGCCGGCCCGCACCCGCGCCGACGATCGGTGCCTGGATGCGCAGGGTGGCAGCCGTGACGCGGCCGGCCTCGGCGTCGGAGAAATTGTAGCCCGGCGGCTCAACCGCGCCGGGGGTGCCGCCGATGATCGTCTGGAGCGCGGTCGGCTGCACGTTGAGGGTGACCAATTGGGTCGCGGCATTGCCGATCGACCCGGTCGCGGCGAGATCGATCGAGGCCGAGGTGACGGCGATATTGGTGCCGGTCACCGGGCCGGTGAAGCGAGCCTGGGTGCCGAGAACGAGCGTGGCATTGGTCGACGCCAGGTCGCGGAACAGACCCTGGCCGCCCCCCGTGACGTTGAGCAAAGGTGCGGTGATGCGGGCGATGTTCTGCATCAGGAAGTCGCCGGCGGCGAGCGCCTCGAAACGGGCGGCGGCGGTGATGACGTCGGTCGCGGTGATCGAGCCGGCGATAGCTGCAAGCTGTGTTCGCCCGGCCGAATTGGAGCGGTCGAAACGCAAATTACCGTTGGCGTTGATGACGATGTTGCTGCCCGCGAGCGCCCCGGCGCTCGCCTCGCTGTCGGTTCCCGCGCCAGTCGCGTTGATCGTCGCCGGCGTAACCAGCGCGACATTGAAGGTGCCGCCGGCATTGGCCTGGAAGTCGTCGCCTGCCTGGCCAAAGGCGACATCGAGATTGCCGATACTGTTCAGTGTGGCGTCGCGGCCGGCACGGCCGTCGGCGAGAGTGATGCCATTGGCCTGCACGGCGAGGTCGGTCGCGGCCGCCAGCGTGCCGAGACCAGCGGCACCGCCGGCGACGACATTGACCGAACCGCCGTTGGCGGTGGCGATGGTCGTCGCGCCGCCCGAGGTGGTGGCGATGGCGCCGCCGGCGACGAGATCATCGGTTACCAGCGTTCCGCCGGCCGCCTCCAGCGTGAGGGTGGTGCCGGCATTGACGTCCTGAACCGCGATGTTCTGCGCGGCATTGGCCTGCACGGAGGTAGCGGCGCGCAGCCGGTTCGCACTCTGCACATTGCTGGCGGTGGAGGAGACCTGCAGCCGGCGGGCGGCATCGCCGTCGTCCATCCGCAGCGCACCGGCTGCGGCCGCCTGGATGTTGCTGCCGGCGAAATCGCCGACACCGCCCTCGCTGTCCGTGCCAAGGCCGGTGGCGGCGATGGTTGTGCCGCTGAAGGCGCCGCCGGCATTGGCGCGAAAATCGTCGCCGGCACGGCCGACGCCGACCGTGATTGCGCCGCCGCTATTGAGGGTGAGATCGCGCCCGGCCGTACCATTCGCCAGATTGATCGAACCGGCCTGGACCAGCAGGTCCCGGCCGGCGTTGATGGTGGCGAGATTGGCCGCGGTAGCCGCTGCAAGGTCAGCGGTGACGGCGACCGTCGCGGTTCCGTTCGAAACGATGTTCTGACCCGAATTGGCGGCCAGCGAGCCGGCGAAAGCGAGCGGGTTGGCCGGCGACCCTGTCATCGCGATATCGTGGGTGGCGCGCATCCGCGTGTCGGACAAGAAATTGCCGCCGCCAGTCGCGTCGATTTCGGCGGGCAGTGGCAAAGTCGACTGGGCGCCAAAGCCACCGCCGGCGATCTGGAAGCCCGAAGAGATGAGGATTTCGCCGTTGACCACCCCGGCGGCTAGGTCATAACCGACATTGCCGCCGAGCAGCACGCGGATGGCGGTGGTCTTCTGCCAGCCGACCATGTTGATGGCATGATTGTCGCCGGCGGCGCCGCTGCTGCCCGGCCCGCCGGTGGTGCCGGTGTGGGTGATCGGGATCGGATTGGCGCTGCCGACTCTCACCAGGATGTCGAACAAGCCCTGGTTGATGTTCACGAACGCCTCTTCGGCGGCAACCAGAGCGGTCGAGCCGTTGACCCGGACAAGGCCGCCCTGAGTGACGATCGGCGCCGCGAGGATGACCCAGCTGCCCTCGGCCGTCGCGACGATCCGCGATCCCGCGATCAAGGTAATGGCGGTGCTCGGCCCCTTGTCGCCGCCGACGAAGTCGAAGCCGGTGCCCGGCACGATCGGCGTGACGACCCCGAGCGAGGTGAGCACGAGACTGCCAATGTCGAACAAGGCGCTGGCGCCGACGATGATCCCGCCCGGATTGGAAAACAGCACCGTGCCGCCTGGTGTCGTCGCACCGGTCAACGGATCGACCAGCCGGCTGATCACCGTCCCGTTGAAGATAGCGGCCATGTTCGTGGGAGAAAGAATCCGGTTGAGCACAATGAAATTGGGGTTGTTGCCGAGGGCATTGTTGAAGGTCGCGACTGTGCCGTTGGGTAGCATGATGAACGACGGCGCGGCGGCACCCACCGGCGGCCGCCAGTCGATCACCGCCACGTTCGAACGGATGGAGACGGTTTCCTGGCCGGGCGTCGCGCGATCGTAGACGACGGTTCCGGACACCGTCGCCGGGGTCGCGGTGAAGGCCTGGCCGTATGCCGGCGACGCCAGCGCCAGCGCGGTTGCGCCAATCGCGCAGCCAAGCCTTAGAGAGGAAGGCCGTTGGGTCATCGCAAGCTCCATGGCCAGAGACGGGTGGTAAGGGTGAGCAGCACTTGCGCCGAACGCGAAGGCCGCGCCGCCGTTCGATCGAGCGGCAACGCAACGACCAGCTCGAGTTGTAGCCGGTCGCCCCAGCCGCCGCGCACGCCACCGCCGATCGAGGTCAGCGGCTGGCGGGGGATCGAGGGCAGGCGATCGCGATTCCACACCCAGGCCTGGTCGACGAACACGAATGGCTCGACCGCGACCGCGTTGAACCGGCGCGGATAGATGCTGCCGTAGCGCACCTCCGCCTGGACGGCGATCGCACTGTCGCCGGCGATCGAGCCGGGATTGTAGCCGCGGCCGACGGTGTAGTTGCCGACCGAGAATTCCTCGAAGCTGAACAGCGGATTGGCGCTATACTGTCCGCGTGCGACGGCGGCGAAGGTGAGCTTCGGCACCGGCCGAAACTCGTTCGCCAGCGTGCCGCGCAATACCAGCGCGGTGGGATCGCCTTCGGCGCGACCCGGTGGTACCTGGCCCTGGCCGAAGCAGCGGACGAGATTCGCGCCGCATGGTTCGCTGGCGCCGAGGACGTCGAGGCCTTGGCGAACTTCAGCCAAGGCGCTGAATCGCCAGCGCGGTTCGATGCGCGTGTATCGAGGGTCGCGCCCTCGCTCGAGCGCCTCGAACTGGGCACGCGCGAAGGCGACGCGCAGCCGATCGCGGCTGAAATCGAAGCCATTGAGCTCGACCTTTTCATTGACCAGGTCGAAGCCGACGGCGCCACGCAAGGTGCGAGCTTCGGAGCGGATGAAAGGGTAGCTCGCCTCGGCGGTGGCGAACAAGGTCCGCGCGTCGATGTCGAGCGCCGGATTGTTGAGATCGGGCCTGGCCCAGGCATGGGTGACCTGGCTTCCGATCGCCAGCCCTTCGCCGCCGATGCGAAAATCGTGCGCGAGCTGGACCGTGCGCAGCTCCTCGAAGTCGGACGTCGAATAGACCATCAAGCTGGTCCGGTCGCCAAGGCCGGTGACGCCATAGAGCTGGCCTCGCACCAGCCCTCCCCAGGGGCCGAGCGCGTCCGAGCCGTGATTCTGAACGGTGACGTCGAGCGACGCAGCTATGCGCTGCACGAACACCTCGCCGATCACCTCGCCGCGCGTCGTCCCGGCCGAACGCAGCGCCAGCCGCACCGAGTAACCGGGCAGGTCTCCGGCGAGCAGCAAAAAACGCTCCGCCTGGTGGCGATTGAACACCTCCTGGCCGGTGAGCGGCTCGAGGTAGGACGCGATCAAGCGCTCGGCACGACCGGCGTCGCCGCGCACCCGCAAGCCGACCAGCCGCGCCATCAGCACCTCGAAGCGGATACGGCCGTCGGCGATGCGCTGCTCTGGAACCTCGACCGCCGCGATGTATCCGGCCTCACGCAGGATCGCCTCGGCGCGGTCTCGAATGTCGCAAATCACCGAGACCGGCTGCTCGCTGCCCAGATAGGGCGCAAAGGCCGGACGCAACGCTTCGGCCGGCAATCCACGCAGATTTTCGAACTCAACAGCGCTCGGCGTGAATCGGATGCCGCGATATTCCTCGCGCTCGAGGGCGCAAGGCGCCCGTTCGAGTTCGCCATCCACCGCCAGCGTTGCCCGCGGCGGTTCGACTCGCGGCGGCAGCGGCCGCTGAATCTCCTCCCGGCTGGGCGCAGTGGGCGGCGCCTGCGCGGCGACAAGCGCGATCAACAGCGCGCTGGCTCTCAGCAGCCTGTCCTTGAGACTCGGCCTGTGCGCCGCCAGGCGGCGAGCGCGGCGCGCGACATCACGGCACTGTCGGCCAGGGCGAACCCGCGCGGCCATCCTGCTCCCCTTGGCAGCACAGCCCTTTGGCATAGCAAGCATGTGCCGGGAGCGCCAATCGGACCGGCGCCGGTATTATCGCCCGATTACCCCCGCATTGAGACTCCGCACGTGCTGCAGGAACGAACGCGGCCGCTTCATCAGGCCGTCGCTGCCGTCGGTGCGCAGCCCAAGCGCGCGCGCAACCTCGGCGACGAAATGAACGCAATTGCGCCGGTTGAGATTATAGGAGGGCTGAGCGCGATTGCGCCACGCATGCACTACCAGCATCACCGCGCGATATTGTTCGTCGCGCAGCACCAGCGCGAACTGGCGGTCGCTACGGGCGATCTGCCTTTCACCCTCGACCACGATTTCCCCCGCCACCGAGCCCCACAGCAAGGCCGGGGTGATGGCGCGGGCGGTGAAGCCGTAGCTAGTATCGACCGCGTCCCCGGTGGTGTCGACCGCGCCGCGCAGACTGACGAACGCGTGCGGGAAATTGTTGCCGCCCAGCTCGCGCGAATAAAAGGCGATCTCGACCGCGGCGGCAGCCGGCGAGGCGAAGCCGAGCGACAGCCACGCAGCGATCAGCAAAGCGAGAAACGGTCTGCCCGGCAACGCCCGCTGCCAGCTCATTGGGTGAAGGCCGTGTCAGCAGGTCGAGGAACGAAATCGGGCCAGGGCGTCTGGCCAGCGGCCCGTGTCTGCCTGATGGCAAGGATTTCCCGGCGCAGCAGCACGATCCGCTCGCGCCAGCCGGGGTGGCTCAAGCTGCCGAACAGGTCACCCCGCGACAGCCGCTGCCACACCCTCACAGCCGCTTCGGGATTGAGCCCCGCCCGCTCAAGCAGGTAGACACTGAGCCGGTCCGCCTCGCGCTCGGTCGCGCGTTCGAGGCGAATGCCGCCGAGAATGCCGACTCGCGCCTGGTCGAGGCGATCGCGATGGCCTAACACGTTGTGCGCGAATTCGTGGGCAAGGATTGCCGCCACCTCATCGTCGCCGCCCGCGAACTGCACCACGGCCGTGGTCAACTGGACGTAGCGGCCATCGGCCCAGGCATTGCGCTGGCGCGATGGCACAAGCTGGAAGCGGCCGGCACAGCCGCGTTCGGCCGCGATATCGAGCGTGAGCGGAACCGTCCCACGCCGGAGTTCGAGCCGCGCCTGCCCGTCGGCAAAGGCCTGGTCGACCGCGTCGAGCATGCGCTCGACGGCCGCGAAGCCGCGGCTGCGCGAATCGGGTGGCGGCAGCGCCTGGCCGTCGACGCGCAGCACCGCATCGTCGGCGCGAAGGCCGGCACGGTCGGCGGCCGACCCGCTGGCGACCGCAAGCACCGCCGGCGCGTCGGCCAGGCCGAAAGCCCGCGTCGCCGCCAAGCGATAGTCGCGGCCATATTGCGCGATATGATGAAGCATGAAGCCGGACCGCCAGGACGGCTGGCGACAGAAATCGCGGTTGGCGACGGCAAGCCGGTGGCCGAGTGACGTCACGCGCTGGTCGAGCACGCGCATCGCCCGCAAAGAATTCTCGGTTTCGGCGGAGTCGGGAACTGCCGCCGCTGCCGACGGGTCCAGCAAAGCGACGACAAGGCAGATCAAGTTGGCGGCTTTTCGCATCAGCCAAACCTTAACTTTCACAAAGTAGCGGAATCAAATAGCTTTTCGGGTTCGGTGAATTCCGCTTGATTTTTCCCGGTCTTGCAAATGCGCAACACCGTGATTGCTTGTGGCATCGCACGCCCACTTTGGGGGTTGTCACGTCTTGGTCGCTGTGGCAGTGGCACCCTCGCCAGCTCAAAGGGGAGTTCGACATGAGTTTCAAGAAGGCATCCTTGGCGGCTCTGCTTGCTGCTTCGATGACCGCTGCGCCAGTGCTGGCGCAGACCACGCCTGCGCCGGTAGCCGAATCGGCTCGCGACGGCGCGGTGATGGATGATGCCAGCGCGCTTCGCGGCGGCTTTATCATTCCGCTGATCGCGCTGATCGCGATCATCCTCGGCATTCTCGCCGCCACCGACAGCGGCCGTGATCCGCCGCGCAGCCCGTAAAGCTGACCGCAGTTTTTCGGAAATAGCGGCCTCCGGGCCGCTATTTTTTTGACTGCTCAACGCGATCGTTGGCGTCGTCCGCATCCGGGACATCCCGACGCGTCCCCTTGCATCGCAGCGGCCGAAGGACCAGCATTTAGGATGGAGCGGCCGGCCACGCCGGCACTCCGTCGAACCGATCGCCAGGACGATGCCGCTGAAACGCCTGTTCAATGGTCTCTTTTCGGGACAGCAGCCCCGCCGGGCCGGTGCGCCCGGTTTCCGAGCCTACGCGATCGGCGATGTGCATGGCCGCCTCGACCTGCTCGACGACATACTCGCGCGGATCGAGGCCGACGCCGCGCGCCGTCCGCCCAAGCCAACCTATCTCATCTTTCTCGGCGACCTGGTCGATCGCGGGCCCGAGTCGCGCGGGGTGATCGAGCGGGTCATCCAGCCACCCATCGCCGGCATGACGCCCGTTTATCTGATGGGCAACCACGAGGAAGCGATGCTGGCGGTGCTCGACGGCCAGCCGGGGATATTATGGAACTGGCTGCGCTTCGGTGGATCCGAATGCATCGCCAGCTACGGACTCGAGCCTGTCGCGCTCGAGCATATGAGCGAGGATGACGCGGTAGAGCTGATCCGCCGGGTGGTGCCGCCAGCGCATCGCCGCTTCCTTGCCAGCTTCGCCGACACATTCAGCTTTGGCGATTATCTGTTCGTCCACGCCGGCATCCGGCCCGGCCTTCCGCTCGAAGACCAGCTTCGGCGCGACCTGCGCTGGATTCGCGAGCCCTTCCTCAGCGATACCAGCGACCATGGCCAGATCGTCGTCCACGGCCACACTATCGTCGACACGATCGACGAGTTCGGCAGCCGGATCGGCATCGATACCGGCGCTTACCGGTCGAATGTGCTGACCGCGATCGCGGTCGAAGGCGAGCGCCGCTGGTACCTGTCGACCGATCCGGCGCAGCCGGCAGCTCGACAGCCGGCGCCACCCTTTTCCGAGCCCGCCGAACCCGCCAAACCGAGCGACGAAATCGGCCAATACCATCTCGCGCTCGGGGCCGATCCGCGCGCAGCCGGCCCTCCTGAAAACTGAGTTGGCCGCTTGCGTTACTCGCCGCCGCCACTTAAAGCCTTGCCTTCACCGGACATTCGAGGTCCCTATGTCTGAGTACTTGATTTCTCGGATCGAATTCCTGTCAGCCGCGCGCCGAGGCGCGGTCACGCTGGCGGTGGCCGCCGCGTTCGTGCTGGCCGGCTGCGCAGGCTCGCGAGGAGGGCCGATCCCCTACGACGTGCAGGGCTTCGGCGCACCCGACGCGCCGGCGGCGGACGCGCTCGGCGCCGACTATCGAATCGCTCCGCACGACACGTTGCGTGTCAGCGTGTTCCAGGTCGAGGCGCTGACCGGCGAGTACCAGGTCGATCTCCAGGGTAACATCGCCATGCCGTTGATCGGCAGCGTGCCGGCGGTGGGCCTGACGACCGCGGAACTGCAGCAATCGCTCGAGCAGCGGCTAGGCGAACGCTATCTTGCCAATCCCGACGTCACCGTCGGCATTCATGCGTCGACCCAGCGGGTGGTGACGATCGATGGCTCGGTGCGGCGTCCCGGCCCGATCGACATCAGGGGCCAGATGACACTGATGCAGGCGGTGGCTACGGCCGGCGGCCCCGACGACAATGCCAATCCGCGGCGGGTGGCGATCTTCCGCCAGGTCGGCGGCCAAAGGATGGCGGCGGCGTTCGATCTCGTCAGCATCCGCCGCGGCGAAACGCAGGACCCGCCGGTCTATCGCGGCGACATCGTGGTGGTCGACGGGTCGCGGATTCGCGCCATGCAGCGCGAGCTCCTCAACTCGCTGCCGCTGTTCACCTTGTTCCGACCGTTTTAAAAAGCGGAAAATAAGCCAAAGAAGGTACTTGAATACCATGAACGAAATGGAAGCGAGGGGGCAGAACCCGGTGTGGCCGGTGGCGCCCAGCGAAAGCGCGCTGGTGATCGGCGGCGGCGCGCCGACCGGCTATTCCTACATGGGCACCGGGGCAACGGAGCTGAATCTCGCCACCCTGTGGCGAATCGTCAACGAATGGCGCTGGTTCATCCTCGGCGCGGTGGCCATCGGGTTGGCCATCGCCGTCGTTTACACGCTGCTGGCGACGCCGATCTATCGCGCCAGCGCCATCATCGAGCTCAATCCGCCTCAAATGGAAGTAATGGATGAAAACAGGGTCCGCGGCGTCCAGATGATGCAACGCGACCGCGAATTCCTCGCCACCCAGGTCGGCTTGCTGCGCAGCCGAAGCCTCGCCGAGCGGGTTGTGCAGGAGCTCAACCTTGCCGCCGACGAGAACCTGGCTCCGGAAGGGCTGAATCGCGCCGCCCGCGAGGGATACCTTACCAGCATCCTCGCCGGCAATTTCGATGCCAATCCGGCTCGCGAGAGCCGCATCGTCCATCTCTTTTTCACGTCACCGGACGCGGGGCTGGCGGCGCGCGTGGTCAACGGTTTCGCCGACGGCTTCATCAATTCGGGGCTGGAGCGCCGCTACCAGTCTTCGTCCTACGCGCGGGAATTCCTGCAGCGGCAGATCGCCACCACCCGCCGCGAACTGGAAAATTCCGAGCGGCAACTGGTCGCATATGCCCAGCAGCAGAACATCATCGACACCGGCGGCTCCGGCCAGGCTAGAGGCGAAAGCAACGACATCAATTCGCTGTCGGGCGAATCGCTGATTGCCCTCAATGAAGCGCTGGCCGTGGTCGAAGCCCGCCGGATCAATGCCGAGCAGCGCTACCGCGAATCGCTGCGCGCCGGCGCCACCGCCGAGGTGAGCGAGAACACGGCCAACCTACGCGGGCAACGCGCAGGCCTAGAGGCGGAATATCAGGAGAAATCGGCGATTTTCCGGCCCGACTATCCGGAAATGGTGCGGCTTCGCTCACGCATCGATTCCCTGAGCGAGGCGGTCGACGCCGAGGCGGCCACCATTCGCACCGGTCGCGCGAACACCCTGCGCGCGGAATATCAGGCAGCGGTGGCCGAGGAGCGCCAAATCGGCGCCCGCATCGAACAGCTGCGGGGCCGCGTCCTCGACGAGCGCGGCCGCAGCATCCAGTACAACATCCTGCAGCGCGACGTGGATACCAACCGAGCCCTCTACGATGCGCTGCTGCAGCGCTACAAGGAAATCGGCGTCGCCGGCGGCATCGGTACCGCCGGGGCGTCGGTGGTCGACCGCGCCGAGGTGCCTGGTGCCCCCTTCACGCCCAACATGATGTTCAACCTGCTGATTGGCCTCGGGCTGGGGCTGCTCGCGGGCCTTAGCGGTGCGATCGCGGTGGAGTTCATCAACGATACCATCAAGTCGCCTGATGACGTGCGCATGAAGCTGCAGCTCGCCTATCTCGGTGCGGTGCCGAAGCGCGCGTCGCAGCAGGTGCTGGAGGAGTTGCAGGATACGTCGTCGTCGCTGTCAGAATCCTATTTCTCGGTAGGCACGTCGCTGCAATTTTCGAGCGACAGCGGGGTGCCGCGGACCCTGTTCATCACCAGCACCCGCGCTTCGGAAGGCAAATCGACCTCGAGCTGGGCGATAGCGCAAAGCTTCGCACGGATCGGCAAAAGGGTGCTGCTGATCGACGCCGACATGCGCAAGCCGAGCTTCAAGACCGGGCTCGAGAATCCGATCGGGCTCTCCAACCTGCTCACCAACAGCGAGCCGCTGGCATCGGGCGTGCTGCAGACCGAGGCCGAGAATATCTGGCTCCTGACCGCCGGGCCGACGCCGCCCAACCCGGCCGAGTTGTTGAGTTCGACGCGGCTGCCGTCGCTGCTGCGCGAGGCGATGGCCCAGTTCGACCTGACGGTCGTCGACGGGCCGCCGGTGCTCGGGCTTGCCGACGCACCCTTGCTCGCCGCGGCTTGCCAGGGTGCGATGATGGTGGTGGAAAGCGGCCGTACCCGCACCCGCGCCGCGGTCGAGGCCCTCAATCGCCTGCGTACCGCCGGCGCCCACATGGTCGGGGCGATCCTCACCCGCTACCGGCAGGAAGGCTACGGCTACGGCTATTACAATTACGACCCCTATCGTTATGGCAGGAGCATCGAGAGCCGGGCGAGCGAGATCCGGCTCGTGACGCAGCGTGGTAGCTAGCGCTCGCAGCCGGTCCGGCACTTCCGCACGCCGCCG
>JBQTJR010000030.1:0-3344 GCA_052386895.1 Sphingosinicella sp. | reverse complement strand
CCGCGCCCTTGTGCTTCACCCCCTGCCAGGCCTCGTCGGCGAGATTGGCCGGGCGCAGCCGCTGCAGCAGGGTCGCCAGCGAGTCGTCGAGCCGGCCACGCGCGCGGACCGCCGCCCGCTTCGCCAGCTCGATCGCCGCCGGATTCACTCGTCTTCCCCGCGTTCGAGCGCGCTTTTCTCGTCCTCGTCGCCGGCAAGTGCCTTCAGCCGCTGGAGTCCGAAACGGATCGAAAGCCAGCCGACGAGCGCGAACGCCGCCGCGGCGATAAGCCCGGCCAGCACCGGCCCGACCAGGGTTGCCAGCCCCAGCACCAGCCCGACGACCAGGCCGATGGCGGCGCCCAGCACCAGCGCGCCGCCGGCGAGCAGGGCGATGAAGCCGCTGCGAGCCAGCCCCATGCGGCGCTGCGCCAGCTCCTTGACCAGCCGGAATTCGGCGCGCGCATAATCGCGGCCGTCATCGATCAGGCGGTGGAAAAGATCGCCGATCGATTCATCCTGCGGGTCCTGCGCGGGTGACTCCAAGTCAGGCCCCAAGACTCAGCTTTCGCTGCCCGGTCGTTTCGATCCGCGGCGCCTGCCGGTGCCGCTGGCGTCCTCGATGCCGGTGCGGAATACCCTTACCAGCGCGAAGCCGACGATCGCCGCCGCGGCGATGGCCAGCGCCGGGCTCTTGCGCACCACCGATCTGGTATCGTCGACGATGTCGTCGACGCTCTTGTCGCGGACTTTCCCGGCGAAATTGGCAACCACTTCGGAGGCGCGGTCGGCATAATCGCTATAGTCCCGCCCCAGCCGTTGGTCGATCGAGCGGGCGGCGTCGGAAATGACG
Organism: Sphingosinicella sp.; assembly: GCA_052386895.1. GTDB lineage: Bacteria > Pseudomonadota > Alphaproteobacteria > Sphingomonadales > Sphingomonadaceae > Allosphingosinicella. The sequence continues at coordinate 2,512 of JBQTJR010000030.1, read as the reverse complement.
TCGGCAACGTCGTCGAGGATGCTCGCCGCCTTGGTCTTGCCGTCGTCGGCGAGCCCGCGCAGCCGGTCGGTGGCCTGGCCGCGCAGGGTGACGACCTGCTCGCGCACCTGGCCGATCAGCTTGTCGGCCGGGCTGCCGTCCGGTCCCGTGCCTCGCTTGGCGAGGAAGGCGTCGCTGCGATCGTCTTCGGCGGCGGCGCCGCTGATGATCTGGTCGGTGCCTTCGGGAAGTTCGGTCTCACGCGGCATTTCTAATCTCCTCATTACTGGCCGGAATCTCTGACAACGAGAACACGGCCCGGCCGCTTGCGTTCCGGGCGGGCAGGGGAAAGTTGCACGCCTCCAGCCCCGCCGATAAGCGAGCCGTGCCCCCCTAGCTCATATCGGTCCACCAACAAAATGACCGCGATCATCCAGCTTCACGGCCGCCAGATCCTCGACAGCCGCGGCTTTCCGACGGTCGAAGTCGAGGCCTTGCTCGAGGACGGCAGCCTCGGCCGGGCGGCGGTGCCCTCGGGCGCCTCGACGGGCACCCACGAAGCGGTCGAGAAACGCGACGGCGACGCGGCGCGCTGGCTCGGCAAGGGGGTGGGGCAGGCGGTGGCGGCGGTCGACGGCGAGATTGCTGAAACCCTGATCGGCAGGCACGCCGAGGACCAGGCAGAGATCGATGCGGTCCTGATCGCGCTCGATGGCACGCCCGCCAAGTCCCGGCTCGGCGCCAACGCCATCCTCGGCGTCAGCCTCGCCGTGGCCAAGGCGGCAGCGGCGGCGCGCGGCCTGTCGCTCTACCGGTCGATCGGCGGCGATGCCGCGACGCTGCTGCCGGTGCCGATGATGAACATTTTGAACGGCGGCGCCCATGCCGACAACAGGCTCGACTTTCAGGAATTCATGGTGATGCCGGTCGGAGCTGCCAGCTTCAGCGAAGCCGTGCGCTGCGGCGTCGAGATTTTCCACACGCTGAAGCGCAAGCTTGGCCAGGCCGGCCTGTCGGTCGCGGTCGGCGACGAGGGCGGCTTCGCACCCCAGATCGATTCGGCGCGGGCGGCGCTCGATCTCATCATGCTGGCGATCGGCGAAGCCGGGTACAAGGCGGGCGACGACGTGCTGCTGGCGCTCGATTGCGCCGCGAGCGAGTTCTTCCGCGACGGCGCTTACGCGCTCGAGAGCCAGGCCTTGTCGCCCGACGCCATGGCCGGCGTGCTTGCCGGGCTGGCCGGCGCCTATCCGATCGCCTCGATCGAGGACGGCATGGCCGAGGACGATCTCGATGGCTGGAAGGCGCTCACCGAGCGGCTGGGCGAGCGCGTCCAACTGGTCGGCGACGACCTGTTCGTGACCAATCCGGCGCGCCTCGCGATGGGGATGGAACGGGGCCTCGCCAACGCCATCCTGATCAAAGTCAACCAGATCGGGACCCTCACCGAGACGCTGGCGGCGGTGAGCGCGGCGCGGGCCGGCGGCTATGCCGCGGTGATGTCGCATCGTTCCGGCGAGACCGAGGACACGACCATCGCAGACCTTGCGGTCGCCACCTCGTGCGGCCAGATCAAGACTGGCAGCCTCGCCCGCTCGGACCGGACCGCCAAGTACAACCAGCTCTTGAGAATCGAGGAGGAACTGGGCGAGGCGGCCCGGTATCCGGGCCGATCTGCACTGGCGGGCGCCGCTTAGCCGGCAATTGTGAGATTTTCGCCCCGGTTCCTGCGATTTTCGCTTGATTTCACGGCCTTTTCCTGATTCGAAAGAAAACGGTGACCGGGCGGCGCAATCCTTTGGTGCTGATCAGGCGGGCGGCGATGCCGGCGTTGGGCGTGCTGATCATCGCCCAGTTCCTCGGCTACGCGCTGATCGGCGACAACGGCGTGCTCGCCTGGGGCGATTATCGCCGCACCCGGGACGCTCGCACGCACGAGCTCGCCCAGCTCGAGGCGGAGCAGGCGCGGCTCGCCCACCGCGCCCATTTGCTCGATCCGCGGCGTGCCGATCCCGATCTCGCCGAAGAGCTGGTGCGCAGCCAGCTCGGGCTGGTCCGGCCCGACGAAGTGATCATCGAGATCGAGGACGAGGCGCCCGCACCTCGGCGGTAACCGCGCGGCGTTGCGCGCTTTTCCCTTTGCCGCCATACAGCCGCCTTTCGCGTTGAGGGTCTGAACTCGAGAGGAGGCTCGGCAGGTGGCGAAGGCAGCGTCGACGCGCGCCGCGGGCAGGGCCGACAAGCGACCTTCCGAACCGGACCGCACGCGGCTGCCCGAAGCCAGGCGCCACAAGGCGTCGCGCGCCGAGCTGCTCGAATTCTACCGCCAGATGCTCCTCATCCGCCGCTTCGAGGAGCGCGCAGGGCAGCTCTACGGCCTCGGCCTGATCGGCGGGTTCTGCCATCTCTATATCGGCCAGGAGGCGGTCGTCTTCGGCATGCAGGCCGCGATCGGCGAGGGCGACGCCGTCATCACCAGCTATCGCGACCACGGCCACATGCTTGCCTGTGGGATGGATCCGAAGGGTGTGAT
>JBQTJR010000029.1:0-6373 GCA_052386895.1 Sphingosinicella sp. | reverse complement strand
CGATGAACGGGAACTTGCCGACCTTGAGCTTGTGCCCGGCCTCCTTCGCCTTCGTCTCGGTGAGCCCGACCGAGGCGACCTGCGGGCGCGAGTAAGTGCAGCCCGGAATGTTGCCGGTCTCGAACGGATGCGGCTTTGAGCCGGCGATCGCCTCGACACAGACGATGCCTTCGTGGCTGGCCTTGTGGGTGAGCCAGGGCGGGCCGGTGACGTCGCCGATCGCGTAGATCCCCTCGACGCCGGTGCGCCCGAAACCGTCGGTGACGATATGGCCGCGCTCCATTTTCACGCCCAGCGCCTCGAGGCCGAGATTGTCGCTGTTGGGAACGATGCCGATGGCGACGATCGCGTGCGAGAAGTCGGCGGTGGTGGTTTTTCCGTCCTTGTCCTTGATCGCCGCCTTGACGGCCTTCGCGCCCGCCTCGAGCTTGTCGACCGTGGCACCGACGTGGAGGATCATGCCCTGGCCGGTGAGCTGCTTCGCCATGAAGGCCGAAACCTCCTCATCCTCAACCGGAAGGATGCGGTCGAGCATTTCGACGATGGTCACCTGCGCGCCCATGTCGGAATAAAAACTGGCGAACTCGACACCGATCGCGCCCGAGCCGATCACCAGCAGGTTCGAGGGCATTTCCTTCGGCACCATGGCGTGGCGGTAGGTCCAGATGCGTGTCCCGTCGGCCGTGGCGAAGGGCAGATCACGGGCGCGGGCGCCGGTGGCGATGAGGACGTGCTTCGCGGCGAGCTCGGTCCTCGCCCCCTCTTTCGTGACGGTGAGCTTGCCTTTGCCCGCGAGCATCCCCTCGCCTTCGACCACCGTCACCTTGTGCTTCTTCATCAGCCCCTTGACGCCGGCGTTCAGTTGCGCGGCGACCTTGCGGCTGCGCTCGACGATCTTGCCAAGATCGAAATCGACCTTGCCGGCGGCGAGGCCGTAGGCGGCGGCGTGAGTGAGATAATGATTGATCTCGCTGGTGCGCAGCAGGGCCTTGGTCGGGATGCAGCCCCAGTTCAAACAGATGCCGCCCAGTTTCTCGCGTTCGACGATCGCGACCTTCAAGCCGAGCTGGCTGGCGCGGATCGCCGACACGTAGCCGCCGGGACCGGATCCCAGGACGACGAGATCGTACTGATCAGCCATAGAGATGGATCACGCCAGCATCCCGAGCGGCGCCTCGACCAGGCGCTTGAACGCCTGCATCAGGCGGGCACCGTCGGCGCCAGCGATGGCGCGGTGATCGAAACTGCCGGTGGCGCTCATGATCGTCGCGATCTGCAGCAATTCCTCGATCACCCAAGGCCGTTTCTCGCCGGCGCCGACGGCCAGGATCATGCCCTGCGGCGGATTGATCACCGCGTCGAACTGGCGGATTCCGTACATGCCCATGTTGGAGAGGCTGGCGGTGCCGCCCTGATATTCGTGCGGCTGCAGCTTGCCCTCGCGGGCGCGCTCGGCAAGCGCCTTCATCTCGGTGGCGATGACCGACACCGGCTTGGTCTCGGCGCCGACGATCACCGGGGTAATCAGGCCGCCTGGGATCGACACCGCGACCGAGATGTCGGCGCGCGAATATTTGATGAGCTGCTCGCCGGCATAAGAGACGTTGCACTCGGGCACTTCGATCAGAGCGGCGGCGAGCGCCTTGATCAAGAGGTCGTTGACGCTGAGCTTGACGCCGCGGGACTCGAGGCCGGCGTTGAGATCGGCGCGCAGCTTGAGCAAGGCATCGAGGCGGATGTCGACCGTGAGATAGATGTGCGGGATCGTCTGCTTCGCCTCGGTGAGGCGGCGTGCGATCGTCTTGCGCATGTTCGACAGCTTGACCGCCTCGTGCGGGATTTCGCCGGCGGCAATCGGTGCGGCGGCGGCGGTGGCCGTTGGTGCGGCGGCCGGAGCGCCGGGTTTCGCACCCTCAACATCCACCTTGACGATGCGGCCGCCGGGGCCGGAGCCGGAAACGGATGCCAGCTCCACGCCCTTCGCCTGCGCTATGCGGCGGGCGAGCGGGCTCGCCTTGATGCGCTCGCTTTGGCGAGCAATGGAAGGCGATGCAGCTGCTGGCTGCGCCGGCGGCGGAGCGGGCGCCGCGGACCGTTCGGCAGCCGGTGGCGGCGGCGCCGGCGATGCTGCTTGCCCGGCAGCAGATGCGGGAGTGGCCGCTGCCGCTTGAGCCTGTTCCGGGGCCTTGGCGGCCACGTCGGTCGCATCTTCGCCTTCCTCGGCGATCAGGGCGATGACGGTGCCAACCTTGACGCCGTCGCTGCCTTCCGGGACGACGATCTTCGCGAGAACGCCCTCGTCGACCGCCTCGAACTCCATCGTCGCCTTGTCGGTCTCGATCTCGGCGAGCACGTCGCCGGCGCTGACGCTGTCGCCTTCCTTCAGGAGCCATTTCGACAAGGTCCCCTCTTCCATCGTCGGGGACAGAGCCGGCATCTTCAGCTCGATCGGCATTAGGGTTCGGACCCGCAACTGGAGGTGGTCGTGACGGGTTGGATTGTGTTGCTCCGGCCAGGAGCGAGGAGCGGAGCGATGGGTAACCATCGTGACCGACGAAGCGACGACGCCGGGCGGCAGAAGACCACCCGCCCCTCGGGGGGCGGCCGGAGAGTTCGGCTGGCCGCGTCGAGGCCCTCGACCGGGCTGCCTAGCCCGCTCGTCGATCTCGATGGGGCCCCCATCGCGATGTCCGGGGGACATCGCAGCCCCATCGACCTGCCCATCCTTTCTCTCCGGCCGATCACGGCGACCTCCAGTCACGGGTCCGAGCCCGAGGTGTCCAAGCACCAACCATGCCCGCTGAGCAAGCCCTGCTTGCGTGCAGCGGGGTTCTGACGCAACCGTGACGCGATGAAGTCCTACCTGGTGGTGCTCGACGAGACCGAGGAAGCGCAGACCGCCTGGCGGTTCGCGGCGCGGCGGGCGGCGCGCACCGGCGGTGGCGTCGACATCCTCGCCACCGTGCCGCAGCAGGCGGTGGTCGAATGGGGCGGCGTGCAGGCGGCGATGGAGGAAGAAGCGCGGCTGCGCGCCGAGGCGATGCTGGTGCAGGCTTCGGGCGCGATCGTCGAGGAAGCGGGCATCAAGCCGTCGATCACGGTTCGGCAGGGCGACCCGGTGAAAGCGGTGAGCGAGATGCTGAAGGAGCGCGACGACATCGCCGCTTTGGTGCTGGCGGCGGCGCGTGATGGCGGGCCGGGCCCGCTGGTCAGCCATTTCTCCGGAACGGTGGCGGGGACCCTCCCCTGCCCGCTGATCATCGTGCCCGAGGGGCTCGACGAGGAGGCGATAAACAGGGTTGCGTGAGGCTACCGGGATTGGGAACCGGGGCCGGCCCTAGAACCCTAATCGCTAAGCACTAACCCCGCTCTCCAGGCGGAGGCGGCGGCGGCCGAACATAGATGCGGCGCGGCTGGATGATGGTGCGAACCACCGGCGCCGTTTCCACCTCCTCATATTCCTCGATCACTTCCTCGACGACGGTGGCGGCGCTGCTGCTGCCGCCGCCGATGATCACGGTCTCGATCACGATCGGGTAGGCGACCCCCCAGCCGCCCCAGCCTTGGGCAGGCATCGCGCCCTGGGCGCCATGAAAGCTGTGGTCCAAACCCTGCTGCGGCATCACCCAGCCTTGGTTCATGCCGGGATGCCAGGCGCCGCCGCCGAACGCGCCCCCGCCAGCGAAACCGGCGGCGAAAAAGCCGTGGTGGCAAAAGCGCACCCGGCCGCGGCGACCGATCAGGCAGGCGTCATTGAAAAAACGCACCCAGCGATGACCGCGGGGCGGCCGCGAGAAACCGAAATGCTGCCAGCTCTGGATGTGGAACTGGGGGCCGAACCAGAACGGGTCGATGAAGAACCCCGGCTGCAGCGGGCGGAATCGGAATCCCGGCGGACCCGGATGAAAAGCAGGAACGCCGACGAAGCCGCCGCTGCCGAAGCCGCCGCCGAAACCGCCGCCACCGCCGAAGAAGCCGCCGCCGAAAAAGGCTCCGCCCGGTGCGACCGGCCCGGGAGGGACGGCCTGGGCGATCGCACCGGACGGGATGGCAAGAGCAAGCGCGAGAGCAAAACGGAACGCGGACATTGACCCGCTCCTTATATGTGTTTGGGTGAACTTAACGCCCGGCGGGCGGATTCACCACGCCGCGGAAACGTCCTTTCAGCCTCTGTATCAATTCGATACAGCCGGCGACGTCGTCGGCGTCGAAGCGACCGGGGCGCGGGCTGTCGAGATCGAGCACGGCGATCAAAGTGCCGTTTTCGGCGATGGGCACGACCAGCTCGGAGCGCGAGGCGGCATCGCAGGCGATATGGCCGGGAAACGCGTGAACGTCCTCGACGCAGACCGCGCGGCGCTCGGCCGCGGCGGTGCCGCACACCCCCCGGCCGAACGGGATGCGCAGGCAGGCCGGGCGCCCCTGGAACGGGCCCAGCACCAGTTCCTCGCCCGCCGCGCGGTAGAATCCGGCCCAGTTGATGTCGGGCAGCGATTCGAACAGCAAAGCGGCGAGGTTGGCCATGTTGGCGATGCCGTCGGGCTCACCGGCGGTGAGCGAATCGGCGACGTCGGCCAGTTGGCGATAGAGTTCGGGCTTCGACGCGGCTTCGAGGCGGAAATCGTACATCGTGCTTCCCTAGGAGCGCGGCATTCCATATCCAAATTCCGGACCCTGCCGGGGAGCGGAAATGGACGACCGAAGAAAAGGTCTGATGGTCGCCGGGTTGGCGATATCGTCCGGCCTCGCTGTGTTGGCCTGCCAAGCCGAGTTCGATGCTGATGCCGAGCTGCGCCGCTGGCTTGCAGGGGGGTGGGCCGAGGTCTCGACCAACTGCGAAACCGACACCGGCGAGCATTTCAACGCCGACGGGCGCTACGGCGGCTATGGCCGGCAAGGCTATTGGCGGATCGAAGGCGGGCGATTGATCGTGCGCGTCACCCACGAGCCATCGGGGGACGTCGACCAGAGCTGGACCTGGGTGCCGCGGCAAGCACCGTTGGAAACGACGCACGAGATCTCTCGCCGCGGACCCGACCGGATGGAGCTGCTCTACGAAGGCGAGCGCGCCGAGATGATGCGCTGTCCGCTGTCGCATTTCGAATTCACGATTCCCGTCAGAGCCTAATCGAGGCTCACCCGCCCACGCCTCTGCTTGACGTCACTGCGCCGTCGTTTCTTTTCGACGCGCTTCGCCCTGGCCGCCTTGCCTGGCCGAGTTGGGCGCCGCTTCGCCGGTGCTTCCTGTGCGCGCGCAACCAATTCGGCCAAACGGGCGCGTGCATCCTCGCGGTTGGCCTCGCGGGTGCGAAAGCGGCGGGCGGTCAAGACGATCTCGTCCTCGTTGTTGAGGCGGCTGCCGGCGAGTCGGCGCAGCCGGGCCGCGACCTCCTCGGGCAGGCCGAGCGCGCCGATGCGGGCGCGAAGCTGGCAGGCCGTCGCGACCTTGTTGACATTCTGGCCGCCCGGCCCGGTGGCGGCGAGGAAGCTTTCCGCGAGCGCGTGCTCGGGAATTTCAACCGGCATCCGAGAATCCCATCTCGAAGAAGGCTGCCGGCCAGGGTGCGCGGGCTGCTATTGCCGGCTTGTTCGACCGCGGCACGTGCAGCGAGAGGGCATGGAGCAGCATCGGACCGCCAGGCTGACCATAAATGGGGTCACCCTCTATCGCACAGCCGAGGCCCAGGGCGGCGTGGGCGCGGACCTGGTGGGTGCGGCCGGTGCGCGGACGAAACTCGACCAGCGCCCGCCCGCCTCGCACCGCCAGGCGCCGCCATTCGGTCGACGCCGGCTGGCCTGCAGGATCGGCGACCATCCGCCAGCCCGCGGCGCGGCTGGACGTCTTTTTCAGCGCCAGCTCGATCACCCCTTCCTCGTCCTCCGGTTCGCCAGCGAGCACCGCGAGGTACACTTTCTCGACCAGCCCCTGCTCGAACGCCAAGGCGAATCGCCGATGCGCCTTGGGGTTGCGTGCCAGCAGCAGGCAGCCGGACGTATCGCGGTCGAGCCGGTGCACCACACTGGGCAATCGCGCGAAACCGAAGCACAAGGAGTCGAGGTGATTTTCGAGGCTTTCCCGAGTCTTCGGCCCGGGATGGACGGCAAGCCCGGCCGGCTTGTCGAGCACAATCGCCTCGCCATCGATGAACAGGACCCGATCCGTCAACCAATGCGCGATTGTTGCTTTCGAGTCACGGTTTGGGATTCTCAACGATTCCATCCGATTAACACCAAATTAACCTTTTACGTTCAGACCTGCAAAAGTTAATGAATCCCAAGCGGGAGCGGAGGGCAACATGCGGGTATTGCTGATCGAAGACGAGCCGACGACGGCCAAGGCGATCGAGTTGATGCTCACCAGCGAGGGGTTCAA
>JBQTJR010000028.1:0-2107 GCA_052386895.1 Sphingosinicella sp. | reverse complement strand
CTTCGGAAAGCGGCGCATCGACCAGGGCAAGCGACTGAACCATATTCGAAACGCTACGCCTGGCCGGGCAGCGACGGTAGCATTATTTCGGCGGAAAGGCGGGGATAACGGGGATGGAAAAGCGGGTCTGCTGGCAAGCGAAGAATGCGCTCGCTACAGCCCAGGCATGGACGGCCAGCGGATCATCGCCATCGCACTCGACGAGCGCTCGATCCTCAGGCGTCACGCGGACATCGAGCATGAGCGGCGCGTCGCGCTCACCGACCTGCTCGGCGACAATCGCTTCGACCCGGCCGGCCACCAGGGTCCGTTCCGGCTGACCTTGCGGATCGAGGAGAACCGGCTGGCGATCGACCTTGCCGACGAGGCCGGCAGGGACCTCGACACGATCCGGCTGGGGCTTGGCCGGTTCAGGCGGCCGATCCGCGACTATTTCGCGATCTGCGAGAGCCATTTCCGGGCGGCACGGACGGCCGAGACGCGCGGCATCGAGGCGATCGACATGGCCCGGCGCGGCCTGCACGATCAGGGCGCCGAATTGCTGCAGCAGGCGCTGGCCGGCAAGGTGGCAATGGACTTCGAGACGGCGCGGCGATTGTTCACCCTGATCTGCGTGCTCCACATCCGGGCGCCGACGGCTAGCCTGGGGCCGCACCCGGAACTGCCGCGGGCGGTGGGCAACGCGTAATGGCGATCATGTCCGACCGCTGGATCCGCGAGCGGGCGCTCAATGACGGCATGATCGAGCCGTTCGAGGAAGCGCAAAGGCGCGAAGGCAGGATCAGCTACGGCCTCTCCTCCTACGGCTATGACGCGCGCGTCGCCGACGAGTTCAAGATCTTCACCAACGTCGATTCGGCGACGGTCGATCCGAAGGATTTCGCGCAGAACAGCTTCGTCGACCGGCAGACCGACATCTGCATCATCCCGCCCAACAGCTTCGCGCTGGCGCGGACGGTGGAATTTTTCCGGGTGCCGCGCGACGTGCTGGTGATCTGCCTCGGCAAATCGACCTATGCGCGCTGCGGAATCATCGTCAACGTGACGCCGCTGGAGCCCGGCTGGGAAGGCCATGTGACGCTGGAATTCTCCAACACGACGCCGCTGCCGGCGAAGGTTTATGCCAACGAAGGCGCCTGCCAGTTCCTGTTCCTGATGGGCAACGAGCCGTGCGAGGTGAGCTACGCCGACCGGGCCGGCAAATATATGGGCCAGAAAGGCGTCACGCTGCCGAAGCTGTAAGAAGCACACGAGCACGAGGTGAATGCCCGTGATACGGATGTATCTGGCAGGGAGCGGATGACCAGCCCCCTCCACCATGGCCAGTCGGCCATGGTCCCCCTCCCCGTTCCGGGGAGGATTAGCGCGCCGCCAAGAAAGTCCGTGCCTCGTGGATCAGGTGGACCCAATCGGCGAAGGCGGCGGCGAGCTTGACGATAATCTCCTTGAGCTTGCCTTCCTTGAGGCAGCCGCCGGCGTCGAAACTGTCGTCGCTGACGTGGCCGAGATAGGCCTCCGGATGCTGCATCACCGGCATGTTGAGGAACACGCAGGACTGCCTGAGCTGGTGGTTGGCGCCGAAGCCGCCGATGCCGCCGGGCGAGGCGCTGACGATCGCCGCCGGCTTTTGATTCCAGACGCTCTCGCCATAGGGGCGCGAACCGACGTCGATCGCGTTCTTGAGCACGCCGGGCAGGCCGCGATTATATTCCGGCGTCACGAACAAGATGCCGTCGGCGGCGCGGATTTCCTCGCGGAAGCTCGCATAGGCTGCGGGCGGAGCCTCGTCATACTCCTGGTTGTAGAGAGGCAGCTCGCCGATGCCGACGATGCGGCAATCGAGCCGGTCGCCGGCGAACGCGCAGAGCGAGCGCGCCACCTTCAAATTGATGCTGTCGCGGCGAAGGCTGCCGACGAGGATCGCGATCTTGTAGGCCATTTAGCGACAATGAAGCGGGCGAGGGTTGGTTGCAGGTCCCCTCCACCATTTGGCGCCGCCAAATGGTCCCCCTCCCCGGCAAATGCCGGGGAGGATTAGCGGCGGCCGCGACGGCGCGGCCCCCGGTCCCGGTCCCTGTTCTTGCCGGGCTGAGTGGGTGGCGATGGC
>JBQTJR010000027.1:0-5783 GCA_052386895.1 Sphingosinicella sp. | reverse complement strand
CAGCAGAAGGTGATGCCGGAGTGGATCGTCGGACCCTGGCTCAACCTCCCGCAGCTGCTCATCTTCGCCACCATGCTCTACTGGATCTTCCGGATGCGGTTCGGGCGCGGCCTGCGGGGCAAGCCGGCGGCGGCGCGGACGGCGCCGGCGGCGGCGCCCGCCCTGCGCGCCGCGGAGAATTACGCCTAGCGGCCGCGGCACGGCCGGCGTGGGTTGACCGGCCTTGCAGCGGCGTTACCACTTGGCGCGATGAACGCGCCGCCGCCCGACAGCCTGATTCCCTATGACGAGATCGTCCAGGAGGCGTTGCGGGCGGTGGTCGGCCGCGTGCTCGGCGAGGTCGAGGCGACCGGCCGGCTGCCCGGCGAGCATCATTTCTACATCACCTTCAAGACCGCCGCCGCCGGCGTCGATATCCCCCGGCACCTGGCCGAGCGTTTCCCCGACGAGATGACGGTGGTCATCCAGAACCGCTTCTGGGATTTGAAGGTGCGCGGCGACGGCTTCGAGGTCGGCCTGTCGTTCAACCAGGCGCCGGCCAGGCTGTTCATCCCCTTCTCGGCGATCACCCGCTTCCACGATCCGGCGGTCGAGTTCGCGCTGCAATTCCATTCCGGCTCGGACGGGGAGGAGGGGCTGGTCGAGGCAGGCGAGAACGACCCGGTTCACGAAATCGGTTCGTCGCGCCCGGCCAGGCGCGGCCGCAAGCCGGCGCTGGCCGCGGTCGAGGACGGCGACGCCGCCGAGCCCGGCTCCAACGTCGTCTCGGTGGATTTCAAGCGGAAGAAATGAGTCTGTCCTCGGCAAGGACGCAAGGCTAGTGCCTTCGCGTCTTCGCGTCTTCGCGTGAGTCCCGCAGCATTTGGGGCACGCGAAGCCGCCAAGAACGCGAAGAGATGACAGCGGGCCACGTGCCGGTTCCGTGTCACGATGACGGGGCAATGATGACCGACACCCGCAGCGAGAGCGACAGCTTCGGACCGATCGACGTGCCGGCCGAGGCCTATTGGGGCGCGCAGACCCAGCGTTCGATCGAGAACTTCCCGTTTGGCGAGCGTGAGCGGCTGCCGGCCGGGCTGGTCCACGCGCTCGGCTACGTCAAGCAGGCGGCGGCGCTGGTGAACGAGCAGCACGGGCTCAATGCCGGCCTGGCCGAGGCGATCGCGCAGGCGGCCGGCGAGGTCGCGGCCGGGACGCACGACGACCATTTCCCGCTCGTCATCTGGCAGACCGGTTCGGGCACCCAGTCCAACATGAACGCCAACGAGGTGATTGCCGGGCGGGCGAACGAGCTGCTGACCGGTGCGCGCGGCGGCAAGGATCCGGTCCACCCCAACGACCATGTCAACAAGTCGCAATCGTCGAACGACTGCTTCCCGACCGCGATGCACGTCGCGGCGGCGACCGCGGTAAGGGATAAGCTGCTGCCGGCGCTGGAAAGGATGCACGCCCGGCTCGCGCAGCAGGCGCGCGACTGGGACGCGATCGTCAAGATCGGCCGTACCCATCTGCAGGACGCGACGCCGCTCACCCTCGGCCCGGAATTTTCAGGCTACGCGGCGCAGGTCGAGATGGGAATCGCGCGGGTCGAAGCGACGCTGCCGCGGCTCTACCAGCTGGCCCAGGGCGGCACCGCGGTCGGCACCGGCCTGAACGCGCCTGCCGGCTTTGCCGAGGCGGTCGCCGCCAAAATCGCGGAGCTGACCGGCCTGCCTTTCACCAGCGCGCCGAACAAGTTCGAGGCGCTGGCCGCGCACGACACGATGGTCGAGCTGTCGGGTGCCCTGAACACGCTCGCGGTGTCGCTGACCAAGATCGCCAACGACATCCGCCTGCTCGGCTCGGGCCCGCGCTGCGGCCTCGGCGAGCTGACGCTGCCCGAGAACGAGCCGGGCAGCTCGATCATGCCGGGCAAGGTCAACCAGACCCAGGACGAGAGCCTGACGATGGCGTGCGCGCAGGCGATGTGCAATCACGTCGCGGTCACCATCGGCGGCCTGCAGGGCCACATGGAGCTGAACGTGTTCAAGCCCTTGATCGGCGCTGCCGTGCTGCGCTCGATCGGCCTGCTGGCGGTCGGCGCGGAGAGCTTCACCGCGCGCTGCCTCGACGGGCTGGAACCGGATGTTGCCCGTATCTCCGATCTTATGAACCGCTCGCTGATGCTGGTGACGGCGCTGGCGCCGGAGATCGGCTACGACAATGCCGCGAAGATCGCCAAGCACGCTCACGAGCAGGGGCTGACGCTGAAGGAAGCGGGGCTGAAGCTCGGCCTGGTCGACGAGGCGACCTTCGACCGGGTGGTCAGGCCGGAGACGATGCTGGGTCGATAAAAGATCCCCCTCTCCCCGGCGGGGAGAGGGAGGGGTGAGGGGGCTCTGAGTTGGCAAGAAAGCGATCGCCAACACCGACAGCGTTCTCGAAGAAATTCGACAGGAACTGCTGATGTCGCGCAATCGGCCTGAACTTTAACTCGACCCCGGAATCCCCTCACCCTCGCCGCTTCGCGGCTCACCCTCTCCCCGCCGGGGAGAGGGAGTCGTCCCGTCTCCAAGTCCTGTACGCTAGCTCATCACGTCCCGCGCCGGCGCCGCCATCAGCCGCGGCGCGACCGGCAATTTGTAGAGCAGGAACACCGCGCCCGAGACGCCGGCGTCATCCGTACAGCCACTCGCCCATCAGGCGGTTGGCGGGGAAGGTGAAGACGCCGGCGATGATCAGCGCGCCCGCGACCATGCCGCGCACCGCCGCGCGGTGGCGCGCGACGTCGTGGCTGCGCGCCGCGCGCACGTTCAGCGGGACCTGGATCAGCGTCCAGGCGGACAGGATGTGGATGAACCACAGCGAACCGCCGTTGATGCCCCGGATGCCGAAGGTGGCGAGCGCGGTGAGCGCCATCGCCGTGCACCAGACCCAGCCGAGGCGGCGGTGAAGCCGGTCGCCGCGGCGGCGCAGCAGCATGATCGGCGTCAGCACCAGCGCGACGAGGATGGTGAGGATATGAGCCCAGACGAAGGTCGGCACGCGCCCCCATTCGCCCCAGCCGCGAGCGAGCGCCGCGACAACGGCGGCGAGCAAAGCGAGCGCGACGAAGGCGAGAATGCGGTCGAAGCCGGTCGGCGCGAGCGAGATGGGCTGCCGCGGCGGCGCCGGTCCGGCAATGGTTGCCATGCGTGAACCTCTCCCCAGCCGGAGTTCAAGCTAGGAGCGGGATTTTGGGAAGGGCCGTCCGGACCGGCCGGTGACGCGCGCCGAAGCGGCCCGAGGCCTAATGCGCTCCCGCCCTCTTCCTCCCCCGCCCCATCTTCTTCACCGGCTCCGCCACCGTCGTCCGCGCCAGCACCGCCTTGAGATACTCGCCGGTGAAGCTCCCCTTCGCCGCCGCCACCTGCTCGGGCGTGCCCGCGGCGACGATCTCGCCGCCCTTGTCGCCGCCCTCCGGCCCTAGGTCGATGATCCAGTCCGCCGTCTTGATCACCTCGAGATTGTGCTCGATCACCACCACCGTGTTGCCCTGCTCGACCAGCGCGTGCAGCACCTCGAGCAGCTTGCGCACGTCCTCGAAATGGAGGCCGGTGGTCGGCTCGTCCAAAATGTAGAGCGTCTGGCCGGTGGCGCGGCGCGACAGCTCCTTGGCGAGCTTCACGCGCTGCGCCTCGCCGCCGCTCAGGGTCGTCGCCTGCTGGCCGACCTTGATGTAGCCGAGCCCGACCTCCTCGAGCATCCGCATCTTGTCGCGGATCGCCGGCACCGCCTTGAAGAACTCGGCCGCGTCCTCGACCGTCATGTCGAGGATGTCGGCGATGCTGCGGCCCTTGAACTTCACCTCGAGCGTCTCGCGGTTGTAGCGCGCGCCGTGGCAGACGTCGCAGGTGACGTAGACGTCGGGCAGGAAGTGCATCTCGATCTTGATGACGCCGTCGCCCGAGCAGGCCTCGCAGCGGCCGCCCTTGACGTTGAAGCTGAACCGCCCGGGCTTGTAGCCGCGCGCCTGCGCCTCGGGCAGGCCGGCGAACCAGTCGCGGATGTTGGTGAACGCGCCGGTATAGGTCGCCGGGTTGGAGCGCGGTGTGCGGCCGATCGGCGACTGGTCGATGTCGATCACCTTGTCGAGCCATTCCAACCCGGTCAGCTTTTCGTGCTTGCCGGCGGTCAGCCGCGCGCCCTGCAGGTGGCGCGCCGCCGCCGCGTAGAGCGTGTCGATCGTCAGGCTCGATTTGCCCGATCCCGACAGGCCGGTGACGCAGCAGAAGGTGCCGAGCGGGATCGCCGCGGTCACCGCCTTGAGATTGTTTGCCCGCGCGCCGTGGACGGTGAGCCGCCGGCCCGTCCCCTTGCGCCGCTCGGGCCGCATCGGCACCTGCCGCCGCCCGGAGAGATAGTCGGCGGTGAGGCTGGCCTTGCAATTCAGCAGCGCCGCCAGCGTGCCCTCGCACACCACCGCGCCGCCGTGGACGCCGGCGCCGGGCCCCATGTCAATGACATGGTCGGCGTTGCGGATCGCGTCCTCGTCATGTTCGACCACCAGCACCGTGTTGCCGAGGTCGCGCAGCCGCTTCAGCGTCGCCAGCAGCCGGTCGTTGTCGCGCTGGTGAAGGCCGATCGACGGCTCGTCGAGCACGTAGAGCACGCCCGACAGACCCGAGCCGATCTGGCTGGCGAGCCGGATGCGCTGCGATTCCCCGCCCGACAGCGTGCCCGAGGTGCGGTTGAGGTCGAGATAGTCGAGCCCGACATTGTTGAGGAATCCGAGCCGCTCGTTGATCTCCTTGAGGATGGCGCGGGCGATCTCCTGCTGGGTCGGCGTCAGCCTGGCGTCGAGCGCCGAGAACCAGGCGAGCGCGTGGCGGACGCTGCGCCTCGCCGCCTGGCTGATGTCCTCGCCGGCCACCTTCACCGCCAGCGGCTCGGGCCGCAGCCGCGCGCCGAAACAGGTCTCGCACGGCGCCGACGACTGGTATTTGGCCAGCTCCTCGCGGATCCAGGCGCTCTCGGTCTGCAGCAGCCGCCGCTGCAAATTGGCGATCACTCCCTGGAACGGCTTGCGGACCTCGTAGCTCTTGCGGCCGTCGACGAAGCGCAGGGTGACCGGCTTGCCCCTGGAGCCGTGGAGGATGATGTCGCGGTCGCGTTCTTCGAGCTCCTGCCAGGGCACGTCGAGGCTGAAGCGATATTCCCGCGCGAGACTGGCGAGCACCTGCATGTAATAGGGGCTGGGCGGCTGCGAGCGCGCCCAGGGGACGATCGCGCCTTTGGCGATCGACAGCGCCTCGTTCGGCACGATCATCGCCGGGTCGAACAGCAATTTCTCGCCGAGCCCGTCGCAGGCCGGGCAGGCGCCCTGCGGCGCGTTGAAGCTGAACAGCCGCGGCTCGATCTCGGCGATGGTGAAGCCCGACACCGGGCAGGCGAATTTCTCGGAGAAGGTGATGCGGCCGGGCGGCGCATGATCGGTGAGCACGTCGCGCTCGCCCCCGGTCTCGGCCGTTTCGACGCCCGCGCGCTGATGCGCTTCCGCCAGCGCCGCCGCGACGCCGGTGCGCGAGGTGGTGATTTCGGCGTCGGCAGACTCGGCGGCCTCGCTATTGGGCCCTTCGACGCCCGCCTCAGCCTCGTCGAGCTCGCTCGGCACCATGAACGCCGCGCGGGATTCCGCTACCTTCCCCTCCCCTCGATGGGGAGGGGTCGGGGGTGGGGTGGACTTGTCGCGAACGCCGCCCCCACCCAACCCACCCCCCACCAGGGGGGGGGCGGTAGGGGGGGCCCCCCGCGCCCGACACACC
>JBQTJR010000026.1:0-7681 GCA_052386895.1 Sphingosinicella sp. | reverse complement strand
TGGGCCATGGTGAAGGTCTTGCCCGAGCCGGTGACGCCGAGCAGCACTTGCAACCGTTCGCCGGCGCGCGCCTGCTCGACCAGCTCGGCGATCGCCTGCGGCTGGTCGCCGGCCGGCTGGTAATCGGAAACGATGTGGAATTTCCGCCCGCCCTCGGCCTTGTCCGGGCGCAACGGCCGGTGCGGCACGAAGCTGGATTCTGCAGGCTCTTCGAGGCTGGTCCGGATCGCGATCGGCATCTTAGGGTCCAGACCTACCACCGGAGGTGGCCGGGATCGGCCGGGGAAGGATGGATGGCAAGGAGAGCGGCGATAAGCGGGTTAGGCAACCCGATTGAGGCGTTCGACGTAGCCAGTCGCCTTCCCCGGCCGACCGCGAAGCGGCGGGCGTCCTTTGCCGCCCGGCGGCGTCGCTCGTCCGCTCACGATGCGTAAACATCGCTCCGCTCCCTCGCTCCTTGCCGGATCAACAAATTACGCTCCGTCACGGCCGCCTCCGGTGGTAGGTCTGGTCCCTTCCCGCATATGGCGCTTGCGCCGGCGAGTCGCTAGTTCGGAGCCCAAGGGAGGCACGAACATGATTGGTTACGTCACGCTCGGCTCCAACGACATCGCCCGCGCCCGCGCTTTCTATGACGACCTGTTCGGCTCGATCGGCGGCGAGCGACTGATGGAGTTCGGCGACGATCTCGGCGGCTTCACCATGTGGGGCACCGGCTGGGGCAAGCCCGGAGTGGCGGTGACCCGGCCCTACAACAAGGAAGCGGCGACAGCCGGCAACGGCAACATGACCGCGATCGTGCTCGACAGCCGCGACAAGGTCGACGCGCTGCACGCCAAGGCGCTCGCGCTCGGCGGCAGCGACGAGGGCGCGCCCGGCTTGCGCGGCGAGGAGGGCCCGCGCGCTTTCTACGGCGCCTATTTCCGCGATCCCGACGGCAATAAATTGTGTGCGTTCCGGATCGGTCCCGCCTGACCAAGCTTTCGAGGGAGAACGAGGATGCAAAAGACGATCGCCGCGATGGCGATGGCGCTGGCGGCGTGCGGCAGCCAGCCGGGCAATCAGCAAGCCGCGGCCGACGGCGATGCGGCAGGCGGCGGCGGCTCCGCCGCGATCGCGCTGCAGGCCGGGCTGTGGGAAGTGACCGCGGAAATGGTGTCGATGAACATCTCCGGCATGCCGCCGGGCGTGACTCCGCCGATGGCGCCGCCGACCACCATCCGCAACTGCCTGACCCCCGAGCAAGCGCGCGCCCCCAACGCCGATTTCTTCAGCGGCAAGAGCGAAGGCGGCTGCACCGGCGAGAATATGTCGTTCGGCGGCGGCCGCATCCAGGGCACGATCCGCTGCGAAACGCCGCAGGGGACGATGCAAATCGCGATGGACGGGAGCTACGACGCGACCAGCTATCAGATGACCCAGCGGATCGAGGGCCAGATGGCGGGCCAGTCGGTCAACATGGAGAACAGGGTCAGCGCGCGCCGCGTCGGCGATTGCCCCGCCTAGCGCCGCTCGCCGCCGCCCTGGCGGCGCTGGCCGCGGCTTGCGGCGGCAGCGGCGACAGCCGCGAGATGAGCGCCAGCGAAGTCGCCGCCGAGCTCGAGCGGATGCGGATCGAGCCGGGCCGGTGGCTGCTGACCAGCACGGTCGAGGACGTGCGCGCGCCGGGCCTGCCGATCGAACTGCGCAACCGCATGCTCGGAGAGCGCACGCGCCTCGTCCACTGCATCCTGCCTGCGCAGGCCGCGCATCCCGGCGCCCATTTCCTGGCGCTTCGCGAAGACCGCGGCTGCGTCTATCGCGGCATCCGCTTCGAGGACGGCCGCTTGCGCGGGCGGATGCAATGCCCCGGCGCAATTGCCTCGATGGACGGGCAATATCGTCCCCGCGTCTATGATCTGAAGCTGCAGGTTTCGAGCCCGGTCGCCGGAGGCGGCAACATGGTGCTCGACGTGCGCTCGCGCGGGCGAAGGGTAGGCGCATGCCGCTGAATTCCGTGGTCATCCTCAACCGCGGCTCCGGTGTCCCGAGCGAAGACTTCGAACGCGAAATCGCCGAGGTGTTGACGCGCCACGGCATCGATACGGCGGTGAAAGCGGTGGCGCCCGATGCGCTCGACGAGGCCTGCCGCGAGGCGATCGAGGACGGGGCAGCCATGCTGATCGCGGCCGGCGGCGACGGCACGGTTCGCACCGCCGCCTCCTGGGCCGCCCGCCACGACGTGCCGCTGGGCGTGCTGCCGGCCGGCACGCTCAACCATTTCGCCCGTGACGCCGGCATTCCCGCCGACCTTGACGAGGCGGCGGCAGCCATTGCCGCCGGGCACGAACGTCGGGTCGATCTCGCCGAGGTCAACGGCGTCACCTTCGTCAACACCAGCTCGCTCGGCCTCTACCCCGACATGGTGCGGTTCCGCGACGAGACGCAGGCGCGCACCGGCCGCGGCAAGCGCCGGGCGATGCTGAGCGCGTCGTTGCGGGCGCTGCGCAGCTTCCGCCGGCGGCGGCTTTGGCTCTCGGCGGAGGGAATCGAGGCCCGCCTGCGCACGCCTTTGCTGTTCGTCGGCAACAACCGCTACCAGGTGAACCTGTTCGCACTCGGCCGGCGCGAGGCGCTCGATGAAGGCCTGTTGTGCGTCTACGCGGTCCGCGCCCGCAGCCGGCTGCATTTCATCTGGGCGGCACTGCGCGGCGTGTTCGGCCGGCTCGACCAGCAGCGCGATTTCGTCACCGCTTACGTCCGCGAGGCCGAGATCGATTCCAACCGGCCGGCGCAAATGGTGTCGATCGACGGCGAGACGATGATCCTGGAAACGCCGCTCAATTACCGGGTCCGGCCGGGAGCGCTGCGGCTGATCGTCCCGGAACCAGAGGAGGAACCGGCCACGGACGCCCAACCTCGAGCGTGACGAAACGGCGCTGCAGGCCGCGCGCGCGGTCGGATGAGGTCCAGCGGCTGAAAAAGCCGCTGCCGGGTCAATGGGGCTGGATCGAAAAGCCCGGCGGAGCACGGTTCTCGACATGCTCGGCATGGTACATGTCGAACGCGAGCCCGGCCTGGCCGGGCGCCGCCTCGCCGCAATCGAGCGCGTAGCTGGCGATGATCGTGCCGAAGCCGCCAATGCCGCCATCGACGCGCCGGCCGACGCGAGGCGCGGTACCGTCGGCACAGCGCAGCCGTGCGAGATAGGCGCGCTCGCCCGCGGGACCGCCGACTCGAATCGGGTTGCGCTGCGAGCCCAAGGGGAACGCGTCCGCGGCGGCGATCGCCTCGGCCATGTCGTCCTGCCCCGGCGCCAGCGCGGGCACGTGCGATTGCGGATCCCGGGTTCGAGCGCCGAGCTCCGGCCTCTCCTGGGCGGCGGCGGGGGTGGCGATCAGCAGGATGGCCAGCATGGAAGAATGAATGCGCATCGCGTCAATTGGCCGTCGCGCAGCGGGTTTGGCAAGCCATCGCCGGACCGGAATCGGGACAGGCCTAGTGAAAATCCCGCGAGCGCAGGCGCAGGGCTTCACCGTCGGCGATGGCGGGCAACAGCGGCGGCGCGATCGAGCGGGGATCGGAGCTGGAACGGGCGAAATCGCCATGCCCTTTCGGGCAGGCGAAATCGCGCGCGCCGACGGTGCGCAGCATCAGGCTTTCATCCTCCAGCCGATCGGCGATGACGTGGATGACGTCGCCTTCCTTCTGGACGCGGCCGCTGACCGCCATCATCGCCGCGCCGAGCACGGTGCGGCGATGACGTTCGTACAATCGCTGCCAGACGATGACATTGGCGATGCCGGTCTCGTCCTCGAGCGTGATGAAGGTGACGTTGCCGGCGCCGGGGCGCTGGCGGATGAGGACGATCCCCGACAGGCGGACGCGCTGGCCGTCCTTCAGCCGCTTCAATTCGCCGCAAGGGACGGCGCCGCGCCGCGCGAGCGCGTCGCGCAGGAAGGCCAGCGGGTGCGCGCGCAAGGAGAGCTGGAGCGCGCGATAATCCTCGACCACCTCGCGCCCGGCGCCCAGCGGCGCCAGCGCGACCGCGGGCTCGGCCGCCTGCGCGTCGATTGCGGCGAACAACGGCAGCGGCGTGTCGCCAAGCCCGCGCACCCGCCACAAGGCCTGGCGCCGGTCGAGCCCCAGGCCGGCAAAAGCGTCGGCATCGGCCAGGTGCTCGAGCGCGGCTAGCGGCACGCCCGAGCGGCGCCAGACATCCTCGACCGAGCGGAACGGCCCGTCCGAGCGCGCGGCGAGGATGCGGGCCGCGTCGGCATTGGCGAGGCCCTTCACCATCCTCAGGCCGAGGCGGATGGGAAGGAGGCCCTCTCCTTCGCCTTCAACCGTGCAATCCCAGCGGCTGGCGTTGACGCACACGGGACGCACCTCGACGCCGTGCTCGCGCGCGTCGCGGACGATCTGCGCCGGCGCGTAGAAACCCATCGGCTGGGCGTTGAGCAAGGCCGCGCAGAACAGGTCGGGATGATGGCATTTCATCCACGACGAGGCGTAGGCGATCTTGGCGAAGCTCGCCGCGTGGCTCTCGGGAAAGCCGTAGCTGCCAAAACCCTCGATCTGCCGGAACGTGCGCTCGGCGAAATCCTGGCTGTAGCCATTGGCGACCATGCCATCGATCAGCTTGTCCCTGAACTTGCTGACGCCGCCATTGGAGCGGAAGGTGGCCATCGAGCGCCTGAGCGCGTCGGCCTCGGCCGGGGTGAAGCCGGCGCCGACGATCGCCACCTTCATCGCCTGCTCCTGGAACAGGGGCACGCCCTTGGTCTTCTGCAGCACCTCGCGCAGCGCCTCCGAGGGATAATCCTCGGGCTCCCTGCCCTCGCGGCGGCGCAGATAGGGATGGTCCATGTCGCCCTGGATCGGCCCGGGGCGGACGATCGCCACCTGGATGACGAGATCGTAATATTCCCTGGGCTTCAGGCGCGGCAGCATGCTCATCTGCGCCCGGCTCTCGATCTGGAATACGCCGATCGTGTCGGCCTTCTGGATCATCGCATAGACCGCCGGATCGTCGCGCTGCAGCTCCGGCGAGCCGAGGCCGAGACGCAAATTCTTGTGCGCCTCCAAGAGCTCGAACGCGCGCTTGAGGCAGCCGAGCATGCCCAGGCCCAGCACGTCCAGTTTCATGAAGCCCAATTCGTCGATATCGTCCTTTTCCCACTCGATCACGCGCCGGTCGGGCATCGCCGCCGGCTCGATCGGCACCAGGTCGTCGAGCCGGTCGCGGGTAAGGACGAAGCCGCCGGGATGCTGGCTCAAATGCCGCGGCGTGCCGATCAGCTGGCGCGCCAGTTCCAGCGTCAGCGCCAGCCGCGGCTCATTTGGATCGAGCCCGAGCTCGGCCGCGCGCTCGGCCTTCACGCCCTCGTTCGACCAGCCCCACACCTGGCCGGAAAGCGCGCCGGTGACATCCTCGCTGAGGCCCAGCGCCTTGCCGACCTCGCGCACCGCGCCGCGGCTGCGGTAGCGGCTGACCACCGCGGTCAGCGCGGCGTGGCGGTGGCCGTAGGTCACGTAGATCCACTGGATCACCTCCTCGCGCCGCTCGTGCTCGAAATCGACGTCGATGTCGGGCGGCTCGCCGCGGCTCTCCGAGATGAAGCGCTCGAACAGCAACTGGTGCGCGACCGGGTCGATCGAGGTGATGCCGAGCAGGAAGCAGATCATCGAATTGGCCGCCGAGCCGCGCCCCTGGCAGAGGATTCCCTGGCTGCGGGCGAAGGCGACGATCGAATTGACGGTGAGGAAATAGGGCGCGTAGCCGAGCCGATCGACCAGGGTCAGCTCGTGCTCGAGCAGCCGCGCATATTCGCCGGGCGGCCCACCGGGAAAGCGCGCGGCGAGCGCGTCGCGGGTCAGTGTAGCGAGCGCCTGCTGCGGCGTCCGCTCGCTCATCACGATCTCGTCGGGATATTGGTAGGAAAGCTCGCGCAAGCTGAAGGTGCAGCGTTCGGCGATGTCGGCCGAGGCGCGGATCGCGTCGGGAAAAGCGGCGAAGCGCCGCTCCATCTCGGCAACGCTCTTCAGGTGCCGGTCGGCGAAACGCTCGCGGCGGAAGCCCAATTCGTCGATCGTGCACTTGTGGCGGATGGCGGTGACGACGTCCTGCAGCAGCCGCCGCTCGGGCGAATGGTAGAGGATGTCGCCGGCGGCGAGCGGCCGCACGCCGTGGCGGCGGGCGAGCGCGTCGAGCGCGTGCAGCCTTTTGGCATCGCCGGGGCGGCGGCGATGGCTCAATGCGGCATGGCCGCGGCCGCCGAAAATGTCGGCAACGTGCGCCAGCGCCCGTGCCGCCGCCTCGTCCGCCTCGCCGGGAACGAGAGCGGCGACGAGGCCGCCGGCATGCGCCTCGACATCTTCCCAGTGGAGGAAGCATTGCCCCTTCTCGCCCTTCTTCGGGTCGGCGCGGCTCTTGCCGAGGGTGAGCAAGCGGGTGAGGTTGGACCAGCCGGCGCGATCCTGCGGCCAGACCAGCAGCGAGGCCTCCATCAAATCCAGCCGGCAGCCGGCGACGAGCCGGACGCCGGTGGCATCGGCGGCGCGCAGCGCGTGCACCAGCCCGCCGACCGTGTTGCGATCGGCGATGCCGAGCGCGCGATGGCCGAGCAAAGCGGCGCCGGCGAACAGCTCCTCGGCGCTGGAGACGCCGCGCAGGAAGCTGAACTGGCTGGTGACCTGGAGCTCGACATACCCCTCCCCCGCGCGGCTGCGCCGGCTGGTCATTGGCGGGTCGCCACGTCGTCAGACGTGGCTTCGCCCTGCGGGGCAGGTCGAACCCGCTCAATCCCCTCGAAATCGAGGGGAGGATTCACGCGAACACCCCGTGGACGTACCATCCGAGGTCGCCGCTGCCCGGGTTCTCGCCGTCGCCGCGGCGGAACAGCCACAAGCGCTGGCCGCCTTCCTCCTCGACCTGGAAATAATCGCGCACCGCCTCGGTCTCGGCGCGGTTCTTCCACCATTCGCCGTGGATGCGCTCGGGCCCGTCGGCCTGGCGGACCTGCCAGAGGCGGCCGCGCCAGCGGAAGCGCCGCGGCGGCAAATCGGGCAGCAGGGCGATCACCTGGTCGATCGGCTCGGGCGGCGACAGCAGCCGCACCGGCCGCGGCCAGCGCGGCCAGCCGCTGACGCTCGCCAGCGGCCCGACCCGGCGGACGCTGCGCTCCGGCACGTCGCTCTCGACCGCGCTTTGCCGGTAGAGCCGGCGCGCGCCCAGGCGGCCGGCAAGGCGGTCGATCAGCACCGCTTCGTCCGCTTGCCGGCATGGCTCGCCGAGCAGAGCCAGCGGCTGCGGCCCCAAGGGCTCGACCTGCCAGGCGACCAGCCGCACCGCCTCGATGCCGAAGCCGGGATGGATCGTCTCGAGCCTGGGCGCCAGCAGCCGCGCGATATGGGCAGCATCGCGAGTGGCGCGAACGGTGCCGATGCGCACTTCCGGCTCGGCACCATCGACCCGCTCGGCGACCAGCCGGACCAACCGCGCGCCCAGCCCCTCGCGTTCGAGCAGGGCGCCCAGCCGCGTTGCCGCTTCCGTCATCGCCTCTGCCAGGCCCTCGGCGCCGATCGGCTCGGCGAAGCGCAACCGCACCATCGGCGGATCGACCGGAACGACCGGGTCGAACGGCTCGGCAATGCGGCCCAGCGCCTGATCGAGCCTGGCCGGCAGCGCTTCACCGAAACG
>JBQTJR010000025.1:0-18968 GCA_052386895.1 Sphingosinicella sp. | reverse complement strand
GCGGGTGGAGATGGTGGCGTAGCCTCTTCGTCCGACATCCTAGCCGCCTTCTCCCTAAGCTCCTCGACCCGCTTCTTCGTGAACTCGCTGTCCGACAGTTCAGCGGGAACGCTGAAGGTATCACTCAGACCGAAAACCAGCGCCGCCTCATTTTCGGCGGTCCAGCCGGGCTTAATGGCATGAGTGAAGAAGGTGGCATCCGGTCCCATCGCCGAAAGAACGCGATGGCGCTGCATCCACACCGTTTTCACTGTCTTCGTCAGGCGGTGGATGCCATAGACGACGTGCGTATACTCCCGGTCGTAGGCTTTGGTGCCTCGTTTCGCCATTACCGGCCTTTCATGAGTGCCAAAACGGTGCCAAACAGGCTTTGAGAATGGTGAGCCCAGCAGGATTCGAACCTGCGACCTACTGATTAAAAGTCAGTTGCTCTACCAACTGAGCTATGGGCCCACGCCAATGTGCACCTAGGCGTGGAGGAGGTCGGGTTCAACCGGGTCAGCCCTGGGGAGGGACCGATGCAGCCGGACCAGCAACTGGCGCATGGTCAAGTGCGAGACCGGGTCGCGCCAGGCGGGCGCTATCTCGACCAGCGGCGCGAGCACGAAATCGCGTACGCGAAATTCGCTGTGGGGAATGACTGGCCCGGGACCGCCCCAACATCCGTTCGACCAGAGGATGATGTCGAGGTCGAGGACGCGCGAACCCCATTTCATGCCGGGCCGCCGCCCGAAACGGCGTTCGATCGCCTTCAGCGCGGACAGCAGCTCCGGCGGCTCGAGCCTCGTTGCCAGCAGCACGGCGGCGTTGGCGAAGGCGCGGCCCGCGGGGCCGAGCGCCGGCGAGGCGCGGATCGCCGAGGCGCACTCGACCTCTCCCAGGCCGTCAAGCGCCGCGATCGCGGCACGAAGGGCCGCGGCCGGCGATCCGTAACGGCTGCGGCGGTTGCCGCCGAGCGCGATCGCGTAAACCTGCCTGGGCCGTGATTGAAGCGCCACCAGGTGGGACCTAGAGCCTCCTCATGCTTCCCGAAAGTGCACTGCCCGAGGTCGAGGCCCCGCGCGATTGCCCACTCTGCCCGCGGCTGGTCGGGCTGCGCCGCGAGCTGCGCGGGAAATGGCCGGACTGGTGGAATGCGCCGGTGCCGGCTTTCGGCGACCGCGACGCTTGGCTCGGCATCGTCGGGCTGGCGCCTGGCATGTTCGGCGCCAACCGCACCGGCCGGCCGTTCACCGGCGATCATGCCGGCCACTTGCTGTACGCGACGCTGAAGAAGTTCGGGCTGGCGACCGGCGAGTATCGCGAGCGGATCGACGACGGCCTCCGCCTCACCGGCGCGATCATCCTCAATTCGGTCAAGTGCCTGCCGCCGGCCAACAAGCCGCTGCCGCAGGAGGTCGCCACCTGCCGGCCCTATTACGAGGCGGCGCTCGGCGTGCTGCCGCACTTGCGGGTGCTGGTCGCGCTCGGCCGGATCGCGCACGATTCGGCCGTTCGCGTTTCAGGAGGCAAGCTGTCGCAATTCCCGTTCGCGCACCTTGCCGAGCACCGTCTGCGCGACGGCAAGGTGCTGATCGATAGCTATCACTGCTCGCGCTACAACCAGAATACCGGCCGGCTGACGGCGGAGATGTTCGAAGCGGTGTTCGCGCGGGCGCTGGAGCTGCGGCCTTAGATGTCCTCGGTAAGCCGCCCGTAGAGATCGGGCCGCCGATCGCGGAAGAAGCCGAACGCGGCGCGGTGGCGCTTGACCTGTTCGAGGTCGATGCCGGCAGTGAGCACGCCGCTGTCGTTTTCGCCGAACTCGGCGAGGATGTCGCCGCGTTCGTCGCAGATGAAGCTGTGGCCGTAAAAGGTCTGGCCGCATTCCTCGCCGATGCGGTTGGCCGCGACCACCGGCACCACGTTCGACACCGCGTGGCCGATCATCGCCCGCCGCCACAGCCGGCGGGTGTCGAGCTCGGGATCGTGCGGCTCGCTGCCGATCGCGGTCGGGTAAAGCAGGATTTCCGCGCCCATCAGCATCATCGAGCGCGCCGCTTCCGGGTACCACTGGTCCCAGCAGATGCCGACGCCGAGCGTGCCGACCCCGGTCGGCCAGACACGGAAGCCGCTGTTGCCGGGGCGGAAATAGAATTTTTCCTGGTAGCCCGGGCCGGCCGGGATGTGGCTCTTGCGATAGACCCCCTGGATGGTGCCCATGTCGTCGATCATCGCCAGGCTGTTGTAATGATGCGGCCCCTCCGCCTCGAAGAAGCTGGTGGGTATGAAGATCTTGAGCTCGGCCGCGAGCCGGCGCATCGCCTGCACCGCCGGGTGCGCCTCCGCAGGCCGCGCGTTGGCGAACAGGCCTTCGTCCTCGGTGCGGCAGAAATAGAGGCCTTCGAACAGCTCCGGCGGCAACACCACCCTGGCGCCCTTCGCCGCGGCCTCGCGCACCAGCTCGGAAACGTTAGCGACATTCTCGTCGATGTCACCGCTGAAGGCGAGCTGCAGCGCGGCGAGCGTGACCTTGGTCATCGGGCTCTCTTGGGGACGGCGCTCAAGCCTGGCAAGGCATCGGCTGGCTGATGCAGTGGAAGCTGCCGCCGCCGGTGAGGATGTGCCCGGTCGGCAGCCCGACAGCCTCGCGGCCGGGAAACAGCGCGCCGATCAGCTCGACCGCGGCCGCGTCGTTGGGTGCGCCGTGCACCGGCACTACCACCGCGGCGTTGCCGATATAGAAATTCATGTACGAGGCGGCGACGATATTGCCGTCCTTCTCGATGCGGCCGGGGGAGGGAAGCGAGACGACTTCGAGCCCGAACGCCTCGGCGCGGTAGCGGGCGTCGGCATAGATTCTGGCGTTGGGGTCGAGGCCGCTCTCCGGCACGGGAATCGCGATCCGGCCCTCGCCGACGAAGCGGGCGAGGTTGTCGACATGGCCGTCGGTATGGTCACCGAGCAGGCCGTCGCCGAGCCAAAGCAGCCGGTCGAAGCCGAGGCTCTCGTGCAACCGGCGCTCGACCTCGTCGCGCTTCATCCCCGGATTGCGATTGGGATTGAGCAGGCATTGTTCGGTGGTGACGCCAAGGCCGGTGCCGTCGCTCTCGATCGCGCCGCCCTCGAGCACCCACTCGTGCCGCTCGCAGTCGAGGCCGACGCTCGCCGCCAGCCGCTCGGCGAGGTCGTCGTCGCCTTCGAGCCGATACTTGCCGCCCCAGCCGTTGAAGCGGAATACGCGTGCCGCTCGCCCGCCATTGGCGACGACGATCGGCCCGGTGTCGCGCAGCCAGATGTCGCCGAACCTCGGCTCGACGATTTCGGCAAACGGCGCCAGCCGGTTGGCCGAATCGGCCGATGGCGGATCGGCCGCGACCAGCCGCACCGGCTCGCCTCTGCCGTTGGCATGAACGGCGAGCGCGAACGCCGCCACCTCGGCCCGCGCCGGCTCGAGGCTTTCTTCCCACAGCTCGGCATGGCTGGGAAAACCGATCCACACGAAGTCGTGCGGCGCCCATTCGGGCGGCATGCGGGCGGGCTTCGTCTCCGACCCGGCCGTGTCCGACGACCGCTCTCCTACGGCGGTCACTGCCCCGCCCGCGAGCGATCGCGGACGGCGCGGAATTCATCGCCCTGGTTCCAGTTCGGCCAATCGCCGGTCTCCGCCAGCGCCCGGCCGATGCGGTAGAAAATGCGCAATTCGTGCATTGCGCCGCGCCAGTCCCAGGCGGGATCGTATTCGTCCTCGGGCGCGTGATAGCGGTTGGCGCGGTAGGCCGCCTGCCAGGCGTCACCGGCGGCGCGGCCGCCATTAATCAGGTCCGGACCGAGCTTGGCATAGACCATCGGCAGTCCATGCTTGGCGAAGCTGAACTGGTCGGAGCGGTAATAATAGCCGGCCTGCGGCGAGGGTTCGGACGTCAACACCAATCCTTCAGCCGTGACCGCGCGCTGGAGATAGGCGTCGAGCTCTGACTTGCCGGCGCCGACCGCATAGAAATCGCGCGCGTCGCCGTGCATCGTCAGGCTGTCGATGTTGATGCCGCCGGCGGTCCGCGCCAGCGGGAAGACCGGGTTGGCGACATAATAGGCCGAGCCCAGCAGCCCGGATTCCTCCGCGGTCACCGCCATGAAGACGAGCGTGCGATCGGCCGGCCCGGCGCGGGCATGCGCTTCGGCCAGCGCGACGAGGGCGGCGGTGCCGGTCGCATTGTCGATCGCGCCGTTGCAGATCCGGTCCTCGCCCTGCTCGCGGCAGATGCCGAGATGGTCCCAGTGGGCGGTGTGGAGAACATATTCGTCCGGCCGCTCGCGCCCGGGCAAGATGCCGATGACGTTGCGCGACTGGGCTGAGCGGATGGCGTTGTCGAGGCGCAGGGAAGCGCGCAGCGCCAGCGGGACGGCGCGGAAGCCGCGCTGCTGGGCGGCGCGGGTGAGCGCGTCGAAGTCCTGGCCGGCGGCGGTGAGCAGCCGCCGGGCCGCCTCGTTGGTCAGCCAGCCATTGGCGACGGTCTGGTCGGCGCCACCGTTCGCGGTCTGCATGTAGAGCTGCGGCCCGGTCCAGCTGTTCTCGACGACGTTCCAGCCATAGGAAGCGGGCGCGGTATCGTGGACGATCAGCGCGGCGGCGGCGCCCTGCCGCGCCGCTTCCTCGTACTTGTAGGTCCAGCGGCCGTAATAGGTCATCGCGCGGCCGTTGAACGGTCCTTCCAGGCTGGTCGCCGACCAGTCGGGATCGTTGACCAGGATGATCACCGTCTTGCCGCGCACGTCGACCCCTTCGTAGTCGTTCCAGCCGCGCTCGGGCGCGTTGATGCCGTAGCCGACGAAGACGATGTCGCTGTTCTGGAACTCGACGCGCGGCTGGACGCGATAAGTCGCGGCGACGAAATCGGTGCGGTAGTTCAAGGGCGCGCTGTGCCGCGGACCGGCGATCACGAGTTGCGGGTTTCCTTGCGCGGTAATCTCGACCAGCGGCACTTCCTGATACCAGCTGCCGCCGTTGCCCGGCTGCAAGCCGGCACGCTCGAACGCGCGTGCGATCAACGCGACCGTCTGGACCTCGCTTTGGGTGCCGGGCGCCCGGCCCTCGAACGCGTCGGAGGAAAGCTGCTGGGTGAGGCCCTGCAGCGTCGCCAGCGAGATGTCCGGCGCGGCGCGCGACGAGGAAAACAGGCTGGCGCAGCCGGCGAGGACGGCGAGCAGGAACAGCGGCAGGAAGCGGCGAACGGGCATGGCTCAACTCCGGGTCGGTGCGCGCTCTGATGGCGGCGACGCGCCTATCTCACAAGGCGCCCGGCGCCGCTTGGTTCCGGCGAATGCGCATTGCCGAGCTTGATCTTCGTGGCGCAGCGCCCCAGTATCACTGGCCAAGTGATTGAAAATACCGGGGGTCCCAAGAAATGAACCGCGTGCTCGCGATCGGCGCTACCTTACTACTCGTGCCCGCCATGCTGCTGGCCCAGCCCGCGCCGCCGGCGCAACCGGCCCGGTCTTTCGACGCGGCAGCTGCGTTTGGTGCGCGCCAGAACGTCGAGAGCGTGTCGCTCTCGCCGGACGGCCGGCGGATCGCCTACACCATTCCCTGGCGGGGGCAGGGATCGCGCCTCTACACGCTCGAAATCGGATCGACTCAGCCGCGCGCAGTGGTCTCCGTCGATGGACGCGATCAGCGACTCTGGGACTGCGATTGGGTTTCCAATGCGCGTCTCGTTTGCACAATGTTCGCGATTACCGAGACAACCGGCAGGCTGATGGCAGCCACCCGCCTTATCGCGCTCAACGCTGATGGGTCAAACGTCCGCATGCTTGGTCAGCGGTCCACAATGGATCAGATCTACAACCGGTTCTGGGGCGGTAACGTCATCGACTGGCTCGCCGGTCAGGAGAATCAGGTGCTTATGGAGCAGAGCTTTATCCCTGAAAGCAGACCGGGCAGCCTTCTAGCCCGCGATGAGGAAGGGGTAGGCGTGGTGCAAGTAGACACGGCTACGCTTCGCACTCGACGCGTCGAGGCACCTCAGCTCAGTTCCTTTCGTTTCCTCACCGACGGGCGAGGGCGAATTCGAATCAAGGGTGTCCAATCGATCCGTGACTATGTGGAAGGCGCGGTCGTCACACATTTCTACCGGCCTGTTGATTCAGATGAATGGCGCCGGATCGGAGACCATAATATTCTGACTCGGGAGGGACGGTGGCCAGTCGCTGTCGATGCCGAGCGAAACGCCGCGTACATTCTCGAGCGTGTCGATGGCCGTAGAATCCTTTATCGGATGGCACTGGACGGAACGGGCGGCGCGATCTAACGGTTCGGCATCCAGCTATCGATATAGATGGACCCATTGCGATTGGCCGGCGAAGCCGGGTGATCGGCGCGACCTATGCGACCGAGCGTCGGAGCGCCGTTTATTTTGATCCGGAATTGCAGCGTATGGCGCAGCAGCTTTCGCGTGCCATTCCGGCCTCCCCCCTGATAGAATATCTGGGCTCGTCGGACGACGAGCGCAAACTGCTCATCTGGGCAGGCAGCGATACGGACCCGGGTACCTATTATCTGCTCGACCGCGATACCCAGCAATTGGCACGCCTCATGCGGACACGGCCAGAGCTCGACGGTGTCCAGCTGGCTGCTGTTCGTCCAATCACCTATCGGGCAAATGACGGCACCGAGATCCCAGCTTATCTAACATTGCCACCCGGCCGCGGCGAACGCGGGCTGCCGGCTATCGTCATGCCGCACGGCGGACCAGACGCGCGCGATGAATGGGGCTTTGATTGGCTTGCGCAATATTTCGCAAATCGCGGATTTGCTGTCGTTCAGCCGAACTTCCGCGGCTCGGCCGGCTATGGCAACGAGTGGTTTCAGACCAACGGCTTCCAATCGTGGCGTACGGCAATCGGTGACGTGGTCGATGCTGGCCGCTATCTCATCGGCCAGGGAATTGCCGATCCCGCAAAGCTCGCCATCGTCGGCTGGTCGTATGGGGGTTATGCGGCCCTGCAGTCCGCAGCTATCCAACCTGACCTGTTCAAGGCGGTCGTGGCGATAGCGCCGGTCACTGACTTGCAAGTGGCACGCGACGATTGGCGCATTTTCACCAACTTTGCCATCGTTCGCGACTATTTCGGAATGGGTCCCCATCTTGCCGAAGGGTCACCGGCCCGTCAGGCGAGCGCGATCCGCGCGCCAGTTCTGTTATTTCACGGTGAACGGGATCGCAACGTCCTGGTCAGACAGTCGCGACTCATGCGCGATCGCCTGCGGGATGCGGGTCGTACAGTCGAACTGATAGAATTTCCGGACCTCGACCACCAACTCGAAGACAGCGCCGCTCGTACGCGCATGCTCAGGCGCAGCGACGAGTTCCTGCGCCAGGCGCTTGGCATCCAATGAAAAGGGCGGCCGAAAGGCCGCCCTTTTCTTGTCGCGCTTTAGTCCGGATCAGCGCGAATAGAATTCGACGACCAGGTTAGGCTCCATCCGCACCGGATAGGGCACCTCGTCGAGCGTCGGCACACGGTTGAAGGTCACCTTCGAGGTGCCGTCGGGCGCGACATAATCGGGAATGTCGCGCTCGGGCAGGCCCTGCGCCTCGATCACCAGCGCCATTTCCTGCGCCTTCGCGCCCAGCTCGACCATGTCGCCGACATTGACCTGAGCTGAGGCGATGTTGACCTTGCGGCCGTTGACCCGGATGTGGCCGTGATTGACCAGCTGGCGCGCGGCCCAGATGGTCGGCGCGAACTTGGCACGATAGACCACCATGTCGAGCCGGCGCTCGAGCAGGCCGATCAGGTTCTGCGAGCTGTCCCCTTTCATGCGGACGGCTTCCTGGAACGTCCGCTTGAACTGCCGCTCGGTGACGTCGCCATAATAGCCCTTCAGCTTCTGCTTGGCGCGCAGCTGGATGCCGAAATCGGACAGCTTGCCCTTGCGGCGCTGGCCGTGCTGGCCGGGTCCATATTCGCGGCGATTGACCGGGCTCTTGGGACGGCCGAAGACGTTTTCGCCCATCCGGCGGTCGAGCTTGTACTTGGCGCTTGAGCGCTTCGACATTTCAATTCTCCAATTCGCGTTCTCAAAAGACCCTGGAACCGCACCGCCGGGCCCCGCGAAGCGTCGCGCCCGGCGCGGCCACCGCTTCACCAGGGGTGCGGGGCCAATTGCGAAGCGTGGCAGATGGGGGCGAAGCCTTCCGAAGTCAACCGCGCGGACCCCTGCGGCGGGGCGGCTCGGTCAGTGCCCGCACGATCCCGCGCAGCGCCTGGATCTCGCGGCTCGACCAGCCCGGCCGGGTGAGGATGGTACGGATCGTCCGCCGCGTCGCCGGCGTGCGGTCGGGCGGGTGGAAGTAGCCGGCGGCCACGAGCGCCTCGTCGAGCTGTCCGATGAGCCCATCGAGCTCGGCCTGCGGCGCACGCGGCTCGCCCGGTTCGGATGCCGCCGGTGCGGTGCTTGCCTTCCAGTGCTCGTAAGCGAGGATGATCACCGCCTGTGCCAGGTTCAATGAATTGAATTCCGGATTGGCCGGAAAAGTGACGATGCGGCTGGCGAGCGCGGCGTCCTCGGTCTCCAGCCCCGATCGCTCGCCGCCGAACAGCAGCGCCGAGGGGCCCTCGTTCGCTGCAATCTGCTTCGCCGCCTGCTCGGGCGTCAGCAGCGGGATGGTCAGTCCACGCTTGCGGGCGGTGGTGGCGTAGACGAACGGGCAATCGGCCACCGCGGCGGCGGCGCTGTCGAAGATACGGGCACGTTCGAGCACGAAATCGGCGCCGGCCGCGGCCGGCCCTGCCGCCGGGTTGGGCCAGCCATCGCGCGGAGCGACCAGCCGCAAATCGGTGAGGCCGAAATTGAGCATCGCCCGCGCCGCCTTGCCGATATTCTCGCCGAGCTGCGGCCTAACCAGAACGATCGCGGGGCTCACTTTCGCGAACCTCTAGGTGTCGCTCACCGAACCCGCGAACTGCTCGAAATCGCGCGCCTCGCGGAAGTCCTTATAGACCGAGGCGAAGCGGATGTAGGCGACCGGGTCGAGCGCCTTCAGGCCTTCCATCACCATCGCGCCGATCCGGCTCGACGGCGTCTCGCTCTCGCCGCTAGTCTCGAGCTGGCGCTGGATCAACGAAGCAAGCCGCTCGAGCCGCTCGGGCGGCACCGGCCGCTTGCGGCAGGCAATCGCGATCGAACGTTCGAGCTTGGCGCGGTCGAACGGCTCGCGGCGGTTCTCCGACTTGACCACGATCAGCTCGCGCAACTGCGCCCGCTCGAAGGTGGTGAAGCGGGCGCCGCAATCCTCGCACTGGCGGCGGCGGCGGATGGCATTGCCGTCCTCGGTCGGACGGCTGTCCTTCACCTGGCTGTTTTCGTGGCCGCAGAACGGGCAGCGCATCGGACGCTAGAGATTCTGGTAGATCGGAAAACGCGCGCAAAGCGCCCGCACCTGCGCCTTCACTGCCGTCTCGACCTCGCCATTGCCCTCGTGGCCGTTCGCCTTCAGCCCCTCGAGCACGTCGGCGATCATGTCGGCAATGACGCGGAACTCGTCGAGCCCGAAGCCGCGGCTGGTCGCGGCCGGCGAGCCGATGCGGATGCCGCTGGTCTTGACCGGGGGCAGCGGGTCGAATGGCACTCCGTTCTTGTTGCAGGTGATGCTGGCGCGCTCGAGCGCCTCGTCGGCGTCCTTGCCGGTGATGCCCAGCGGCCTGAGGTCGACCAGCGCCAAATGGGTGTCGGTGCCGCCGGCGACGAGATCGGCACCGCGCTCCTTCAGCCGTGCCGCCATCGCCTGGGCATTGGCAATCACCGCTTTGGCATAGGCCTTGAATTCCGGCTTCAGCGCCTCGCCGAACGCCACCGCCTTGGCGGCGATTGCGTGCATCAGCGGACCGCCCTGCAGGCCTGGGAACACCGCCGAGTTGATCTTCTTGGCAATGTCCTCCTCGTCGGTCAGCACCATGCCGCCGCGCGGCCCGCGCAAGGTCTTGTGGGTGGTGGTGGTGACGACATGGGCGTGGCCGAACGGCGAGGGGTGTTCGCCGGCCGCGACCAGCCCGGCGAAATGTGCCATGTCGACGAACAGCAGGGCGCCGCTGGCATCGCAGATCCGGCGGAAACGGGCGAAATCGATGTGGCGCGGATAGGCCGAGCCGCCGGCGATGATCAGCCGCGGCTTGTGTTCCATCGCCAGCTGCTCGACCTGCTCGAAATCGATCTGGTGGTCGTCCGGGCGAACGCCGTACTGGATGGCGTTGAACCACTTGCCGGACAGCGCCGGCCGGGCGCCGTGGGTGAGATGGCCGCCGGCGTCGAGCGACAGGCCGAGGATGGTGTCGCCGGGCCTGGCCAGCGCCAGCATCACCGCGCCATTGGCCTGGGCGCCGCTATGCGGCTGGACGTTGGCGAAGCCGCAGCCGAACAATTGCTTGGCGCGCTCTATCGCCAGCGTCTCGACCGCGTCGGAAGGCGCGCAGCCCTGGTAGTAACGCCGGCCGGGATAGCCCTCGGCATATTTGTTGGTGAGCACCGAGCCCTGCGCCTCGAGCACGGCGCGCGAGACGATGTTCTCCGAGGCGATCAGCTCGATCTGGTTCTGCTGCCGGTCGAGCTCGGCGAGGACCGCGTCGGCCACCGCCGGGTCGGCATCGCGCAGCGGGTCGCTGAAGAACCCTTTGGGCGGCGGCACGGCCGACCCTTGCGAGCCTGTTCCGGCCGTGCGGGTAAGCTGGTCGGCGTCGGGACTGCTCATGCGGGCTCCTTCGCGAAAGGCGGGTTGGAGAGCTTTTCGACCCGGCGCTGGTGGCGGCCGCCGTCGAACGCACTGCCGAGGAAGGCGTCGACGCAGGCGCGCGCCATGTCCGGTCCGATCAGCCGCGCGCCGAGCGCCAGCACGTTGGCGTCGTTATGCTCCCGCGCCAGCCGCGCTGACAAAGGGTCGCAAACGCGCGCGCAGCGGCAGGCGGGATGGCGGTTGACCGAGATCGAGATGCCGACGCCGGAGCCGCACAGGGCGATGCCGCGATCCGCGCGGCCATCGGCGATCGCCGCGGCGATCTTGTAGCCGTAATCGGGATAGTCGACCGGATCGATGCCGCCCGGCCCGAGATCGACCACCTCGTGTCCGGCCGCCTGGAGATGGGTGACGAGCATCGCCTTCATCTCGATCGCCGCATGGTCGGAAGCTATGACGATCCGCACGCCCAAATTCTGTCTCCGGATCGGGAATGACTCGCATTCCCTAGGGAAGCGCGCCGGGATTCGCTACCGCATATTGGGTCAACGCAAGAATGCGCCTTGCCGGCCCTAGCGAAGGCGGCGAGGGAACTTCCGGTGGACCTTCTGACCAAGCGATTTCACCTCGTCTGGCCCTGGCCGGTCGGACTCGCGCTGGCCTGGCTGGCCTATCGCGCGCTCGCCATGCTGTTCGCCGGCTTCTCTCCCGCATGGCTGGCCCATGCGCTGGTCATCGTCGGCCTCGGCATCGGTTTCGCGTTGCTGATCCATTTTGGTTTCAGGGCGGCCGAACGCTGACCGGGGCCGATGCTGCTTGCGCTCATAGTCCTGGTGGTGCTGATGATCCTGTTCGGCTCGGGCATATCGCGCGCTTTCCAGCTCTCGCGGCGGGCGGCGATCTTCGCCGGCGCGGAGCCCTATTGCCTGCTGACCTTCGACCGTGAAGGCAGAACGCGGCCTGCCGTCAGCACGCTCGACCTGTCGCCTTTGGTGATGCGCGTCGATGGCCGCTACCCGGTCGATCGCGTGCCGTGGCTGGTGGTGCGCGATCGCTACGGCGCCGGCGGCTATCGCTACGTCTATGGCCGGCGCACCTTCGAGATCAGCGAACAGGCGGGATCTCTTGCCTGCGAGCCGCCGAAACCCTGAGCGGCTCAGGCCGCAAGCTTCATTTCCAGCCGGCTCCAGATTTCGACCAGCGCCCGGGTCAGGTCCGCCATCATCGCCTCGGTGTGTGCCGGCCCTGGCGTGAAGCGCAGCCGCTCGCTGCCGCGCGGCACCGTCGGATAATTTATCGGCTGCACGTAGATGCCGTATTCGGCGAGCAATATGTCGCTGATACGCTTGGTCGTCACCGGATCGCCGACCAGCAAGGGCACGATATGGGTGGTGGACGGCATCACCGGCAACCGCGCCGCCGCGAACATCGCCTTCAGCTGCGCGGCATTGGCATGCTGCGCCTCTCGCTCCGAATCGGACTGCTTGAGATGGCGAACGCTCGCCAGCGCGCCGGCGACCAGCACTGGCGACAGCGAAGTGGTGAAGATGAACCCGGGCGCGTAGCTGCGCACCACGTCGATGACGTTGCGCTCGGCGGCGATATAGCCGCCCATCACGCCGAAGGCCTTGCCCAGCGTTCCCTCGATGATGGTCAGGCGGTCGGCAACACCGTCGCGCTCGGAAATGCCGCCGCCGCGCGGACCGTACATGCCGACCGCGTGCACCTCATCGAGATAGGTGAGTGCGTCATATTTATCGGCGAGGTCGCAGATTGCCGCGATCGGCGCGACGTCGCCGTCCATCGAATAGACGCTCTCGAACGCGATTAGCTTCGGCGCGTCCGCCGGCGCCGCGGCGAGCAATTCCTCGAGATGGACGGTGTCGTTGTGCCGGAAGACGCGTTTTTCGCATCCCGAGCTGCGGATGCCGGCAATCATCGAGGCGTGGTTGAGCGCATCGGAAAAGACGATGCAGCCGGGCAGCAAACGGGCCAGCGTCGAAAGCGTCGCCTCGTTCGAGATGTAGCCCGAGGTAAACAGCAAGGCGGCGTTCTTGCCGTGCAGCTCGGCCAGTTCGCCCTCGAGCTCGACATGGTAATGGGTGTTGCCGCCGATGTTGCGGGTGCCGCCCGAGCCGGCGCCGACATCCTGCAATGCCTGCTCCATCGCCGCGATCACCTGCGGATTCTGGCCCATCGCCAGATAGTCGTTCGAGCACCAGACGGTGATCGGTTTCGGCCCGTTATGGCCGGCAAAACAGCGCGCGTTTGGAAACGAACCGCGGTCGCGCAAGATGTCGATGAACACGCGATAGCGCCCCTCGGCGTGCAGCCGCTCGATCGCCTCGGCAAAGATGCGCTGATAATCCACGGGCCTGGGTCCGACGGCGGCGCCATTAGCGGAAGGCACGCCGCGAACGCCAGCGCGAACCACTCGCAACTTCCCGCTCAGAGACTTTCGAGGCGGGCCAGTCCGAACGCGGCGAGGCCGTTGCGATAGGCCTCGGCCTGGTCGGCCGGGCCGGTGAACACGGCCACGCCTTCGTCGACCGGCGCTCCTCCAGCCTGATCCCCGGTCAAAAAAGCGGTGCGGCGGGCAATGCCTTGATTGCCATCGACAAGAGCAATCGGCCGCGAAGCGGCTGCGGCCATCTCGTCGGCGAGCAAGGGAAAATGAGTGCAGGCGAGCACGATCGTGTCGATCCGCTCTCCTCCCGGCTGGGCGAACAGGCCCGCGAGCGCCTCGGCGCAGATCCGCGCATCGACCTTTTCCCCGCGCAGCTTCGCCTCCGCCGCTTCGACCAGCTCGGCGCTGCCGTGGCGGATTACCTGGCAGTCGGCAGCGAAATCGGCCGCCAGGCGGTCGACATAGGGCTGGATGATGGTGGCCTCGGTACCGAGTACGCCGATCACCCGGCTCTTCGAAACCGCGGCCGCGGGCTTGATCGCCGGCACGGTTCCGACGATCGGCAGGTCGAGCGCCGCGCGCACTGCGTCGAGCGCGATCGTCGAGGCGGTGTTGCACGCGATGACGATCAATCTTGGATCATAGCGCTCGGCCAACCGCCCGAGCAAAGCAGGCACCCGCACCTCGATCTCCGCTACGCTCTTGAGGCCATAGGGAAAACCGGCCCGATCGGCGGCATAAACGAACGGCAGCGAGGGCAGCGTCCTGCGAATTTCACGCAGTACCGACAGCCCGCCGACGCCAGAATCGAACACCAGCAGCGGGCGGGGGTCCTTCATGACGGGGCCCTAGCGACGCCTACTTTGCGCGGCAAACGCGGTTGCGCGAGGTTTGCGTTTTGTTCTACTTCTTCCCCGGGCCCGTGATCTCTCTCGATACCCTTGCCGAGCCTTTGCTCACCTTGTTGATCGGCTACGCGCTCGGCTCGATACCGTTCGGGCTGCTGCTGACCCGCATCGCCGGGCTCGGCGACGTGCGCGCGATCGGCTCAGGCAATATCGGCGCCACCAACGTGCTGCGCACTGGACGCAAGGGGCTGGCGGCGGCGACTCTCTTGCTCGACGGTCTGAAGGGAACGGCGGCGGTCTTGCTCGTCGCCCTGATCTGGCCCGAGATGCGGCTGCTGCCGCCGCTCGCCGGGCTGGCCGCCTTTCTCGGCCACCTCTTCCCGGTCTGGCTACGCTTTTGCGGCGGCAAGGGCGTGGCGACGATGATCGGCGTGGTGGCCGCCTTGTGCTGGCCGGCGGCGATCGCGTTCGTTGCCGTCTGGCTGCTGGCGACGGGCACCACTCGCTATTCCTCGGCCGGCGGCATGCTTGGGGCGATCGCTGCCCCGGTCGCTGCGGGCCTGGTCGGACGGCTCGATCTCGTTTCCCTGTTTGCCGGCTTCGCCTTGCTGATTCTGTGGACCCACCGCGCAAATATCGGCCGGTTGCTGCGCGGCGAGGAGCCCAAAGTCGGCGGGAGCAAGGGTTGAGCCCGATGGAGGCCGACGACGCGATCGCCCGGCTGCGGCTGATCCGATCTGACCAGGTCGGCCCGGTCACCTATGTCCAGCTGCTGGCAAGGTTCGGCAGCGCCGGGGCGGCGCTGGTGGCGATCCCGGATCTCGCTGCGCGGGGCGGCGGCCGGCCGCCGCGGCTGGCGGGCGCCGACGAGGCTGCGCGCGAGATCGATCAGGTCGCCCGGCTGGGCGCACGCCACATTTTTCTCGGCGATCCCGATTATCCGCCCTTGCTCGCTGAAATCGAGGGCGCGCCGCCGGTCTTGATCGCGCGCGGCCGGCTTGACCTCGCCAAGGGAGCGGTGATCGCCATTGTCGGCGCGCGTAACGCGTCTGCGGCGGCCTGCCGCTTTGCCCGCCAGCTCGCCTTCGATCTCGGCGCGGGTGACGCGGTGATTGTCTCCGGCCTCGCTCGCGGCATCGACGCCGCCGCTCATGACGGTTCGCTCGATACCGGCACGATCGGCGTCGTCGCCGGCGGCATCGACGTCTGTTATCCGCTGGAAAACGCGGAACGGCAGCAGGCAATCGGCGAGCGCGGCCTGTTGCTCGCCGAGCAGCCGCCCGGCGCCGAACCGAAGGCGCGACACTTCCCGATCCGCAACCGCATCATCGCCGGTCTCGCGCTTGGCACATTGGTAATCGAGGCGGCGCTGAAATCGGGCTCGCTGATCACCGCCCGCCATGCCGCCGATTCCGGGCGTGAGGTGATGGCGGTGCCGGGTTCGCCGCTCGATCCGCGCGCCCAGGGCTGCAACCAGCTAATCCGCGACGGCGCC
The DNA here is from genome assembly GCA_052386895.1 of Sphingosinicella sp. GTDB lineage: Bacteria > Pseudomonadota > Alphaproteobacteria > Sphingomonadales > Sphingomonadaceae > Allosphingosinicella. Next base: position 3,509 of record JBQTJR010000025.1, on the reverse strand, counting down.
GCCCTCGTGCAGACCGCCGAGGACGTGCTAGAAGCGATCCGGCCGCTCGGGTTGCCGATTGTGCGCGAGCCCGCCGCTTCGTTCGAGAGTGCCGAGACGTTACCGGACGACGAAGCGCGCCAGGCGATCGTGCAGCTGCTCTCGCCGACCCCGACGCCGGCCGACGAACTGGTCCGCCAGTCCGGGCTGCCGACCGCCACGGTCCAGTCGGTGCTGCTCGAGCTCGAGCTGGCGAGCCGGCTCGAGCGTCATGCCGGTGGCAAGGTAAGCCAGAACACGCAGGGTTGACGCTGGCGGCGGGCGATCACCACGCTATGCGCGTACGCGTAAAGGGACATCCATGAAGCTCGTCGTTGTCGAATCGCCGGCCAAGGCCCGGACGATCGAGAAATATCTCGGCGAGGACTATCGGGTGCTGGCCTCGTTCGGCCACGTGCGCGACCTGCCGCCGAAGGACGGGTCGGTCGAACCCGAGCGCGATTTCGCGATGAAATGGGAGGTCAATGCCGACCGGGGCAAGGCGCTGAAAGCGATCGCCGACCTGGCCAGGCAGGCCGATACGCTGGTCCTTGCTACCGACCCCGATCGCGAGGGCGAGGCGATCAGCTGGCATCTCCAGGAAGTATTGGGAGCGCGCAAGGCGCTTCCCGACAAGGTAGAGCGAGTCACCTTCAACGCCATCACCCGCTCGGCGGTCGGCGAGGCGATGGCCAAGCCGCGGGCGCTCGATCGCGACCTGATCGACGCCTACCGCGCCCGCCGCGCGCTCGATTACCTGGTTGGCTTCACCCTCTCGCCGGTGCTGTGGCGCAAGCTTCCCGGCGCCAAGTCGGCCGGGCGCGTCCAGTCGGTAGCGCTGCGACTGATCGTCGACCGCGAGCGCGAGATCGAGCTGTTCCGCACGCAGGAATATTGGAGCGTGACCGCCCTGTTCGAGTCGGACGGGATCGAATTTCCCGCCCGCCTGGTGCGCTACGATGGCGAGAAGATCGAGCGGCTGACGATCGGCGACCAGACGACCGCCGAGGCCGCCCGGCGCGCGGTCGAGCTGGGCAGCTTCACCGTCACGTCGGTCGAGACCAAGCCGATGGGGCGCAATCCGCCGCCGCCCTTCACCACATCGACGCTGCAGCAGGAAGCCGCGCGCAAGCTCGGCTTCGCGGCGGCGCGCACGATGCGCATTGCCCAGGGTCTCTACGAACAGGGCGCGATCACCTACATGCGCACCGACGGCGTGCACATGGCTCCGGAAGCGATCTCGGCCGCGCGCCGGGCGATCGCCGATCGCTACGACGCCGCCTTCGTCCCGGATCAGCCGCGCCGCTACCAAACCAAGGCGAAGAATGCGCAGGAGGCGCACGAGGCGATCCGCCCGACCGATTTCACCCGCGCGCAGTCCGGCACCGGCGATAATGGCCGGCTCTACGAACTGATCTGGAAGCGCGCGCTGGCGAGCCAGATGGCCTCGGCCCGATTCGAGCAGACGACCGTCGATCTCGGTGAGGCGACCGGGCGACACGGCCTGCGCGCCACCGGCCGGGTCACCCTGTTTCCCGGTTTTCTCGCATTGTACGAGGAAGGGCGCGACGAGGAGAACGAGGAGGAAGGACGAAGCCTGCCTTACCTCCGCGAAGGCGACCGCCCGCATCGCAAGGCGGTCACCGCCGAGCAGCATTTCACCCAGCCGCCGCCGCGCTACACCGAGGCGAGCCTGGTCAAGAAAATGGAGGAGCTCGGCATCGGCCGCCCCTCCACCTACGCGGCGACCATCCAGACGCTGAAGGACCGCGCATACGTCAGCGCCGACAAGGGGCGGCTGGTGCCGGAGGAAAGCGGAAGGCTGCTCACGGCCTTCCTCGAACGTTTCTTCGAACGCTACGTCTCCTACGATTTCACCGCTCATCTCGAGGACGAACTCGACGACATTTCCGGCGGCCGGCTCGACTGGCGCGCGGTGCTCGACGAGTTCTGGCGGGACTTCAAGCCGAAGACCGCCGAAATTCTCGAAAGCAAGCCGTCCGAGATCACCGCCGCGCTCGACGAATTTCTTGCGCCGTGGCTGTTCCCGGACAAAGGCGCGGGAAGCGACCCGCGCCTGTGCCCGGCCTGTGGCACCGGCCGGCTGGCGTTGCGCGGCGGTCGCTTCGGCGCCTTTGTCGCCTGCTCCAACTATCCAGAATGCCGCTTCACCCGCGCGTTCGGCGGCGATGCCGGCGCCGACGACGGGCCGCAGACGCTGGGAGTCGATCCCGAAACCGGCGAGCCGGTCAGCCTGCGATCGGGCCGCTATGGGCCGTACGTCCAGCGCGGCGAGGGCGAAACGGCGAAGCGTGTCTCGTTGCCGCGCGACGTGCCGCCGGCCGAGGCCGAGCTGGAGTTGGCGCTGAAGCTGATTGCGCTGCCGCGCACCGTCGGCCTCCATCCCGAAACCGGCAAGGCGATCGCAGCTGGTCTCGGCCGGTTCGGGCCCTATCTTGCCCATGACGGCCGCTATGCGAAGCTCGGTTCGACCGCCGAGGCGCTGGAAATCGGCATGAACGCGGCGGTGGCGAAGCTCGCCGACGCCGGCGGCCGTGCCGGCCGAGCCAAGCCCGAGCCGCTGCGCGAGCTGGGCGAGCACCCGCGCACCGGCGCTGCGCTCAAGGTGATGGAAGGGCGTTACGGAGCGTACGTTACCGACGGCAAGGTCAACGCGACCCTGCCGAAGTCGATTGCGTCCGACGCGCTGACGATCGAGGAAGCGGCGCAACTGATCGACGCCCGTGCCGCAAAGGGCCCCGGCCGCGGCCGCCGCGTAAAGGCGCGCAGACCGCGGGCGAAGAAAAAGGGTTAGCGCTGCATTAACCATGCGCGCTGGCGGAGGATTCATCGACGCACCGCTAGGTCATAAGCCATGGCGGTCGGAAAACACTCGATCTGTCGCGGTCACGAACTGGGCGAAACGCCCGTTGTCGCACCCCGCTTTGCCGGCGAAACTGCCGAAGGTGCAATCGCGCCCGCACATCCGCTGCCGCCGCTGCCGGCCTCGCTTTCGGCCGATTACGGCTGGATCCACGAGCGGCTGACAGCGGTCGAGCGGCTGGTCCGGCTCTACGACCAGGGCGCGCTTTCCGAGGCCGAATTCGCAGCGGAAAAAGCGGTGATCCTCGGCGGGGAACGGCCGCTGCCGTCCGAATATGCCGCACCCCTGCCGGGACTCCCGACGTCATTCAGCCCGGCCCGAGTTCAGGCAAGCCGGCGGGTGCGCGGGCCCTCATTGTTCGGCCGGCTGCTGTGCTGGCCGGTGCTGCTGCCTGGGCTGGCGGCAGGCGTGGCGCTGTCGCTGGCCAGCCAGCCGGAAGCGACCATGCATTTCCTCGATGAGGGCCTGCGCCTGTTCGGATTCTAGGCTCAGGACTCATTGCGGCAACCAGAATATGAATGTTGCGGCGATGGCGATGGCCGAGAGGAAGGTGTGGGCGCATCGATCGTAGCGGGTGTGGACCCTGCGCCAGTCCTTGAGCCGGCCG
>JBQTJR010000024.1:0-7195 GCA_052386895.1 Sphingosinicella sp. | reverse complement strand
CGCTGACCAAGAAGTTCGTCGAGCGTACGCCCGGCGCCTACCCCGCTTTTTCCCTGTTCACCTGCTATGGGCGTGCCTCGCCGCTCAATCTCGAGCTGCAGCGCGCCGGCCGTGTCAACGGCATGGCGTTCCACTTTCTCGACAGCAATCACGGCATGAACATCCGGCCGCTGAACTACGACTGGGCCGATTTCTACGACCGGGTGGCCGATGTCACCCGCCACGCGCTGGGGACGCGCGGGATCATGCGCCGGCTGATCGCCAATCGCCCCGGCGCCGCCGGACTGTTCAACCTGTTCCGCGGCGTCACCACCGGCCGCCCCGCCTACCAGGCGGCGATGGCGCGGAGGCTCAGAGAGGATCGTTCGGTGCGTGCCTATTTCGAGGGCGAGAGCGATGCGCTTCCCTCCTTCTTCGAAGCGCGTATAAGGCGGGACCTCGGCCCATTATGGGACGCGCTGCCGGCGGGGGCCCTGCAGCACGACCCCTATTCCTACCTCAACAGCCAGGTGGCGACCGCCGCCTGAACCCGGTAAATTCTTGTGATGATGAGTTTTGTTTCCCTCTGGCTTGCGGCGCTCGCTTTAGGACCGGTCAGCGCCGATGGGGAGTGCACCGGCCCGGCGAGCGCGGTGCGGCTGTTCGTCAATGTCGAGGGCGTGCGCGCGTCGCAGGGCCTGATCGCGATAACGCTTTACGCCGACGATTCACGCCGCTTCCTGGCGCGGCGCGGATCGCTCTACGTCGGGCGGGTGCCGGCGCACGCCGGCACGACGCGGGTGTGCATCCACCTGCCGAGCACGGGCGTCTACGGCCTCGCCGTCTATCACGACGCCGATGCCAACCAGCGGGTCAACCGTAATGCGCTGGGGTTGCCGCGCGAGGCGTTCGGCTTCTCCAACAACCCGCCGACCATCTTCAGCATCCCCTCGTTCCGCTCGGTGCGGTTGTCGGTGCCGCGGTCGGGCATGCAGACCAATGTCAGGCTGCGCTATCCCTGATTGAGGCGACGAACGCCTCCGCTTGCTCGAGGTCGGCGGGCGTGTCGACGTCGAGCCAACGTGCTTTGCCGATCGCCATCACCCGCGCCCGCCTCCGGTCGGCGAGGCGCTGCACCCCTCCCGACAGGCTGCCGCCCCCGCCCGCCACGACATCCTCGCGGATCGCGTCGGCCAGCGCCGGCGTGGCGAGGAACAGGCCGGTGTCGATTGCATTGTAGCGCTCCAGCCCTTTGCCGATGCGCTGGATGAAACCGTCCGTCCCGACCGCGACCTTGGTGGCGTCGTCGAGATCGAGCGCGGGATTGGCGACATCCTCGTCGACCGCCAGCGTCAGGCCGGCGCCGGACCCGCGCAGCGCCAACAACCGGCGCAGGATCGCCGGATCGAACAAGTGATCGGCCATCAAGAGGAGAAATTCGTCGTCGAGCCCGGCCGCGCCGTCGAGCACGGAGTAACCGTTCGGACGCTGCCAATCCTTCGCGCGAACCCATTCGACATCGACGCCGAGCCGCGGGCCAAGTCCGGCGAGGAAGGCTTCCAGCAGGTCTGCTTCATGACCGGTGACAACACGGAAATGTCTGACGCCAGACTCAGCGGCGCAGGCGATGACGTGCTCGATGAGGGGGATGCCGCCGACCGCCGTCAGCGGCTTCGATGGCGAGACCGCGCGCAGGCGGCTGCCGAGGCCCGCGGCGAGGATTAGTCCGAGCATCGGCGCATCAGCACGATTGAGACGCGATAGGGCCGGTTGAACCACCGCCAGCGATCGAGGCGGGACCAGGCGCTGCGCGGACGCACGATGCCGGCCAGGGTCCAGGCAAGAGTACGGCCGATCTCGCCCGGCACGCTTGCGCCGCGCGCGGCGATCTCCTCGGCATAGGTACGAACCGGCATTTCCTCGGCCGCGACCAGCTCGCAGCGACCGAACAAGGCTGCAAGCTCAGGTGGCGAAGGGCGGAATCCGGTGTCGATCGGATCGGCATGGAAGGGATAGCTGGCCGGCGCACTGGCGAGGATCAGCCCGCCCGGCACGACAATCGCCTCGCACGCGGCGGCAACTTCGTCGCGAGCGCGCACATGTTCGAACAGGTTGGATGCAAGGATGCAACGAAAGCCCTGCGTTCCGAGTCGGGCGGTCACGACGGGATCAAGAACATCACCGGCTACATCCACGCCATCGCCCGGCGCGCGGTCGAAATGGACGATGTCGACGCCGGCGGCGCGGAGCGGCGCGAACAGACGGCGTTCGATATGAGGTTGCCCCTTCTCCCGGAAGATGCGGGTGGACGAGCCGAGATCGAGCAAAGGCGAGGGCGGGCCGTGCGCGACGAGCATTGCGCGAAGCCGCTCGGCCTCTCTTTCGAACATGCCGGCTGCGCCTATTCGGCGGCCAGCGCCTCGCCGGCGATGAATTCCTCGGTCAGCTGGGCGGCCATGTCGTCGCTGAACTGCTGCGGCGGATGCTTGCAGAAGAAAGCGGAAGGCCCGACCAGCGCGCCGCCGACGCCGCGATCCAGTGCCACCTTGCAGCAGCGGATCGCGTCCATGACCACCGCCGCCGAATTGGGGCTGTCCTCGACCGACAGGCGAAGCTCGAGGTTCATCGGCACGCCGCCGAACAGCTGCCCCTCCATCCTGAGGAAGGCGAGCTTGTTGTCGTTGAGCCAGGGAATGTAGTCGCTTGGGCCGATATGAATATCGTCCGCGCTCAAGGGCGCGGCGAGGCTAGACTGCACCGCCGCCGTTTTCGATTCCTTCTTCGACACCAGCCGCTCGCGATCGAGCATGTTCCTGAAGTCGGTATTGCCGCCGGTATTGAGCTGGTAGGTGCGCCGCACGTCGACGCCGCGCTGGCGGAACAGGTTCGAGAGGACGCGGTGAACGATGGTGGCGCCGAGTTGCGACTTGATGTCGTCGCCGACGATCGGCAGCCTTTTCTCGCGGAAACGGCGCTCCCAGGCCGGATCGCTAGCGATAAACACCGGGATGCAATTGACCACCGCGACTTTGGCCTCGAGCGCGCAATCCACGTAGAAGCGGCTGGCTTCTTCCGAGCCGACCGGCAAATAATTGACCAGCACGTCGGCTCGGGCGTCCCTGAGCGCGGCGACGATCGTCTCCTTTTCGGCCTCGGGCCCGTCGGCCACGATGAATCCGCGCTCGCCGGCGCCCAGCATATGATCGGCCATGCCGTCGAGCACCCGGCCCATCGTCACCGTCACGCCTGTGGCGGGAACGTTGGCGGCGAAACGCGCGGTGCAGTTGGGGGCTGAGAAGATCGCCTCGGCGAGGTCGCGCCCGACCTTGCGGGCGTCGGTGTCTATCGCCAGCACGAACTCAAGATCGGCCGGGCCATAACCGCCGATCAAGGGATGGATCAGGCCATTCGATTCGGCGCGGCCGTCGGCATAATGATGGACGCCCTGCACGAGCGAACTCGCACAGTTGCCGACGCCGACAATCGCCACCCTGATTTTCTTCATCAACACCCCAGAACAAGCAGATGCGCGGAAGGCTCGCCCGTCTTTCCGCGAGAAGTCAAGCGCTTCGCGGACACAATCGGCGGTTCATTCCGGCATCAAACGACTTGCTTGCAAGGCTTTCCAGCCGTTTGCCGAGCTCATAGCGTGGCCGCGCAGAATGAACACCGGCCGGCCCATCGCAACGATTTCCTTTGCCCGGCGCGGAGACGCCGGCCGGCGCATTGCCGGCGTCGCCGCCGCGGCGCGGATCGTGCGCGAACTTGCCCAGGCCGGCTTCGGCGAGGCGCGGCTGGCGCTGCCGGCCGGCGACCGGCTGAACGACCAGGCAAGGACCGACCTCGCCAGGCTGGCCGGCGCGATGACGGTCGTTTCCGTTTCCGCAGACACCGCCGCCAAAGGCCTCGAGCTGTCGGGAGAGCTTCTGTTCCCGGCGGCGGCGCTGGCGGCGATGGTGCGGGGTGAGACTGTCGGTAATGCGATCCGGCTCGATGCACCCGGCGCCGGTGCGGAAATTTTGCGGCAGACGGTGAAGGCGAGCGACGGGCTGGTGTCGGTCTGGCTCAACCGGCCGATTTCCCGGCGTATCTCGGCTACATTGCTGTGGGTTCCCGGCATCCGGCCGATCCACGCCACGATCGGCACGGCTCTATTGGCAGCGGCAATGTTTGCCTTTCTGGTGGGCGGCGACGCAACGGGTCTGATCGCCGGCGGGCTGTTGTTTCACGCCGCTTCGGTGTTCGACGGCGTCGACGGCGAGATGGCGCGTGCCACCTTCCGTTCCTCGCCCGCCGGCGCGACCATCGACAACGCGGTCGACATCGCCACCAACGTCCTGTTCCTGCTCGGTCTCACCTGGAATCTCGACCAGGCCGGCCACGCATCGGCGCTACCCCTCGCCGCGATCGGCCTCGGTTTGTTTGCCTTCGGGCTGGCGATCGTCGCCTGGCGAAGCGGCGGCCCGCCCCAGCTCGACCTCGTCAAGCAAGTCCATGGCGAGCGCTATCGCAGTCCCTTATTGCAGACGCTGATCCGTTTCCTGGTCATCGTCTCAAGCCGCGATTTCTTCGCCTTGCTGTTCGCGGTGCTGATCCTGATCGGCTGGCCGGTGGCCGTGCTCTACATCTTCGCGGCGGCCGCGATCGTCTGGTTTCCGTTCGTGGTCGGATCGATCCGCATGCCGGCAGCCCCGGCGATACCGGCGCGCCGCCCCTAGGCGGACAAAGCGAGGCGCTCCGGTTCGGCCGGCATGACGGCCTGCGATTTCTTCATGAAGGCGTAGGGATCGTGGTGAACCGCGCGGTCGGGAAGCAATGACCACAGCGCGCCGAGCTCGCTGCGGATCTTGTCGAGGTAGAAATCCGGCAATTCGCGGCTGTCGCGGTCGAGATAGCGCCGGACCGAGAGATCGGTAGCGATAGCGTGGCGGACGCGGCGGAAATGGCGGATTCGCCCAAAGCCCTCGCTCGATACCGCCCGCACAAAATTGACCGCGCGCGAAGTAAAATCGCGCGTGCCGAACCAGCGCCTCCCGATCGCTCGCGGCGAAAACGAATATTCGGTGAGATCGAGCAGACGATCGTAGAATTCGGCCCAGCGATAGTTCCTCGGCACGACGTTCATCACCTGGTTGTTGTCGAGGAAATGAAACGGGAACCCCAGCACGCGCCCGGCCTGCTGCAGATCGAGATTCTCCGGCGTCGCCTCGCCGAACGCGGTACGCTGCGAATAGGCCGGGAATGCGCCCGGCACGCGATCGATGAACGCCTTGGTCAGCTCGAACGGCTCCGGACCTTCATCGTCGTCGAGGCCGAGCACGAAATTGGTCTGCACGTAGGGCACATGCTCGAGCAGCATGTTGACGTGGTCGGCGACCTGCTCGACCTTGGCCATGCCCGACTTGAGGCCGGTCTTTGACTTGAAGCCCATCCCGTACCAGGTCTCGATGCCCGGCAGCAGGCCGACGAAACCGGCGGACGCCATCCGCTTCACGTTGGCTTCCGAGAGCAAGGACAGGCTGCTCTCGGCGATGAAGCGCAGCTTGCCCCGTTCATTCGCCTGCTCGATCGTCGTCAGATACTCGTCGAAGCGGACGCCGAAATTGGGGTCCTGCCAGCCGATCACCGCGTCGGGCATCCTTTGCTCGATGAAGCGCAAGTCGTCGGCCAGCTCGTCGCGGCTGAGCGGCTGATAGGCGACAGTGGAATCGATGCAGAACGAACACTGGTAGGGACAGCCGAGGCTGCTGATCATCGGCACGACCTTCAGCATCGGCGGCGCGCGCTCGAGAGTACGGGCGATATGTTTCCAGCGGCGGCGGGCCGACGGCAGTTCCCGCGGCTGGGCCGCCGCCGAAACGTGTTGGCCGAGCGGCGCCGCCGGCAGCCGCTCTTTCAGCACGTCCTCGACCAGCTCCCGGTCGGTGAAGCCGAGGACGTAATCGAAGTAGAGGGCGGCATCGTCGGGATAGCAGCGGGCGTGCGGGCCGCCGAGCACCGTGACTACGCCGCGCGAGCGGAAATAGGCGCTGAGCGCGTAGGCGGTCTGCGCCGAGCGGGTGAAGGCGCTGATGAAAACGACATCCACGCCGTCGCCGACCTCGCGGAAAATGTCCTGCGCCCCGGTGAAGCAGAGATAGCGCACGCGATGGCCGAGCTCCTCGCACCATACCGCGACCGCCTGCGACATCAGGCCGGCGAGATTGGCGTTCATGAAGCGCGAATAGAGTGCCCGCGTGGGACGGTTGGTGACCAGATCGACGATCGCGATGTCGAGGCGCTTCATCCAGCCACTATCCCGTCCGCCCACGCGAAAGGCAATGGCGCCGCCAGAACCGCGTTGTAGAACCGAAAGCGGCGCAGGACTGAAAAGGAAAGCCATGGCGTCGGTTGCGACCCCGCCACCACAAAGGCTGAGCGAGCTCGAGGACCCGCTCAACCGCTTCGTCTATCATCCGCTCGCGGAAAAGCTGGCACGATTGCTCGCGCCGACCGGAGTCACCCCCAACATGGTGTCGGTGGCGGGCATGCTGACCGTGTGGGCGGCCGCCTGGGCCTATGCCGGCCTGCCTTGGCCGCAAGGCGCATTGGCCGGGTTCGCGCTGCACCTGCTGTGGCACGTGATCGACGGCGCCGATGGTGATCTGGCGCGGCTGACCGGCAGCACCAGCCCGACCGGCGAACTGGTCGACGGCGTTTGCGACTATTCCGCGCAGGCGCTGCTCTACATCGTGCTGGCCTGGATGCTGGCCGGATCGATCGGCGGGTGGGCCTGGCTGCTGGCGGCGTTGGCGGCAGCCTCGCACAGCGCCCAGACCAACCATGCCGAGAGCCAGCGCCGCTTCTACCTCTACTGGGTCTATGGGATTCCCTGGCTGAAACAGGCCAAGGCAATTGGCGACCCCGTGTTCGGCAAGCACGACTGGTTCACCTTCACCTTCGGCTGGATGGCGCGCGACTATCTCAAGCTGGTCAATCTGATGACGCCGCACGCGGCGCGGATCGATGCCGCGGTCGAAAAGACCATCGGCGATCCCGGCCGGCGCGAGCGCATCGGCCGCCTCGTCCGCCGCAGCTCGCGCCGAAGTCTGTGGTTCCAGAAAGCGGTCGGGCCCAATCCGCGGACCATCCTGCTCGGCCTCTCCATTCTGGCCGGCAGCGCGCTCTATTACTTCATCGCCGAGCTGCTGCTCTTGAACCTGCTGCTGGCGGCGTC
>JBQTJR010000023.1:0-5331 GCA_052386895.1 Sphingosinicella sp. | reverse complement strand
ACCGTCTTGATGTCGGCCTGGATGCCGGCGCCGCCGCCCGAATCCGAGCCGGCGACGATCAGGATGCGCGGGCTTTTCACGACGAGCCGAGGCGCGCGGGCCGCCGTTCCAGGGGGCCGCCGCAATTGGGACAAGTTTCGCCGAGCGCGCCGTCGGCGCAAGCGGCGCAGAAGGTGCATTCGAAGCTGCAGATGCGCGCCTCTGCGCTGTCCGGAGGCAATGCGTGCCCGCATCGCTCGCAGTTCGGACGCATTTCCAGCATGGTGCTTTCCTTATCGCTCCGGTCGCGGCCGCGCGAGATCGTGGTCGGTCAACGCCGTGGGGGTTCCGGGCCGCTGCGGACGAGCTCGCGCCCGGCGGCTTGCGAAGTGGATTCCAGCGGCGAGCCATAAGTCGATGGCACCTGGCGGCCGATCGGCTCGCAGAGCGACAAAGGTCCCATCAGCGGGCGACGGGCATCGGCGAAGCGCGGATAATCGTCGCCGAGCGCGCGGCCCAGGATTTGCCTGGTAAAGCGGATATCTCGGGCGATCCTGGCATTGATGGCGCGAGCTTCGGCGAGCGCGCTCCACAGGGCCGCTTCGCTTCCGCTATCAAGCGGCCGGCCGGGCCCGCTGAGCATCTGCAGGGTAGCCCAAGTCTGGCTTTGAGCAGCCTCGTTATCCGCCTGGATGGCGAAGCGGCGATGAAGGCGCGCGATTCCCGCCGCCTCCATGGAAGGATAATGGGCCGAAGTCTGGGCAGCCACCTGGCTGTCCCAGACTCCGCGCTGCCATGCGTAATTCATCGGTCGCCCGATGTCGCCGAGCGGCGGCAGACGGTGGCCGCGCGACGCATCGAGGAGGATGCGTCCCAGCTCCTCGAGACGGCGATCGGCGCAACCTACCTGGCGCTCGGCACGGTCGAGACCGGCAAAATTGAAGGCGAATTCGCTGCGCACCGCTGTCCGCGCGCTGCGCACCTCGAGCTGCCAGCCGATCCGGTCCGCAACCGTCCCGAGACCGAGCGCGATCAGCACACCGACGACGATCATCGTCACTTCGCGCAGGTCGCGCCTGCGCTGCGCGGATATTTGCAGCCGGGGCAATCCGCGCCTTCAGCCGGAGGTCGATTTCACGGCGTCGCAGATCGAATCGACCACTTGCGTGACCAGTCCCTCGTCCTCGCCTTCCGCCATCACCCGGATCAAGGGTTCGGTGCCCGACTTGCGGATCACCAGCCGGCCGCGGCCGGCGAGCCGCGCCTCGCCGTCGGCGATCGCCGCCTTGACGCCGGCATTGCGCAACGGCGTGCCGCCTTCGAAACGCACGTTCTTCAACAACTGCGGCAGCGGATCGAACAATCTCAGCAGCTTGCTCGCCGGCTGACCGGCCTCGACCAAGGAGGCAAGCACCTGCAGCGCCGCCACCAGCCCGTCACCGGTGGTCGAGTAGTCGGACAGGATGATGTGGCCCGATTGCTCGCCGCCGACATTGTAGCCCTTGGCGCGCATCGTCTCGAGCACGTAGCGATCGCCGACCTGGCTGCGCTCGAGCGCAAGGCCCTGGCTGGCAAGGAAGCGTTCGAGGCCGAGGTTCGACATCACCGTCGCGACGATACCGCCTCCCTGCAGCCGGTCGCGGCTGTTCCAGGACGAGGCGATCAGCGCCATCATCTGGTCGCCGTCGACCCGCTCTCCCCTCTCGTCGATCACGATCAGCCGGTCGGCGTCGCCGTCGAGCGCGATGCCGATGTCAGCGCGTTGCTCGATTACCGTCCGCTGCAGCAGCGCTGTGTCGGTCGAGCCGCATTCGTCGTTGATGTTGAGGCCGTTGGGCGACACCCCGATCGCAACGACGTCCGCCCCCAACTCCCACAGGGCTGACGGCGCGACCTGGTAGGCGGCGCCGTGCGCGCAATCGATCACCACCTTGAGGTCATCGAGCCGCAAGTCCGCCGGAAAAGTGCTCTTGGCGAAATGGATGTAGCGGCCGCGCGCGTCCTCGATCTTCCTCGAGCGGCCGATTTCCTCAGCGGGCACTAACCGAGGCGGGCGTTCGAGCAGCGCCTCGATCGCAATTTCGTCGTCGTCGGACAATTTGTAGCCGTCAGGCCCGAACAGCTTGATGCCATTGTCGACGAACTTGTTGTGGCTGGCCGAGATCATCACCCCGAGATCAGCGCGCATCGAATGCGTGAGCAGGGCTACCGCCGGCGTCGGCACCGGCCCGACCATAACCACGTCCATGCCGACACTGGTGAAACCGGCGATGAGTGCGGTTTCCATCATGTAGCCGGACAGGCGCGTATCCTTGCCGATGACGACGCGGTGGCGATGGTCGCCGCGCTGAAAATGGGCGCCGGCGGCCTGGCCGATGCGCAACGCCATTTCCGCCGTCATCGGCGGCTTGTTGGTGCGGCCTCTGATGCCGTCGGTGCCGAAGAACCTGCGAGTCATTCCGTACCCTGACTAGGACTTTCGCCAGTTTGATAGCGCGGGTCCGCGCAAAGCGCGACAGGCGCTTTTGCCGTGCACCGGGGCCGGTTAAGGGAGCGTCATGTCGCAAACCGTGCGCATCCTGCTCGCCTTGTTCCTCGGCCTCGGCCTGGGCATCGTCGCTCTCGCGATCGGTGGCGACTGGGTCGACCGGGCGGCGGCGATTGCCGAGCCGATCGGCGGCCTGTGGGTCAGCGCGCTGAGGATGACGATCATACCCTTGATCGTCGGCCTGTTGGTGACCGGGATCGCCGACGCGGCGGAAGCGGCGCGGGCCGGCAGGCTGGCGCGCAACGCCATTATCACCTTCCTCGTCCTTCTGTGGATTTCGGCGATCGTGGCGGCGCTGATGACGCCGGCATTGCTCGGCGCCTTCCCGATGCCGAGCGGCGCCAGCGATGCGCTGCAGGGCGCGCTCGGCGCCAGCGAGCCGGTGCGCGAGGTGCCTGGATTCGCCGATTTCCTGCGCGCGATCGTGCCCGACAATCCGATCGCGGCAGCGGCCGAGGATGCGATCCTGCCGCTGATGCTGTTCACGTTGCTGTTCGCGTTCGCGCTGACCCGATTGCCGGAAGGCCCTCGCGAACGGCTGGTCGGGGTCTTCCGGTCGCTTGCCGACGTGATGCTGGTGATGATCGGCTGGATCCTGTGGATCGCGCCGATCGGGGTGTTCGCACTCGCTTTCGCGGTCGGGGCGCGCGCCGGCGGTGCCGCGTTCGGCGCGCTGATTCATTATGTGCTGATCGTGTCCGCGGTCGGGGCGGTGCTGTGGCTTGCGGCCTGGCCGCTGGCGCGGATCGGCGCCGACATCCCCCTGCTCCGCTTCACCCAGGCGATTGCCCCGAGCCAGGCGGTGGCGTTCAGCACTCAATCCTCGCTCGCCTCGTTGCCGGCAATGCTGCGCGGAGCTGCCGAATTGAAGGTGCCGGTGGCGGCCTCAGGCGTGTTGCTGCCGATGGCGGTGGCGATCTTCCGCGCCACCGGGCCGGCGATGAACCTGGCGGTGGCGATCTATATCGCCCATTGGTTCGGGATCGCGCTGACGCCGGCAGTGCTGGCGATGGGTGTCGCGGCGGCAGCGACGACCACGCTCGGCGCGGCCGGGATCCCGGGCCAGGCGACCTTCGTCACCTCGATTGCGCCGATCTGCCTGGCGATGGGAGTGCCGATCGAGCCGCTTGCACTGCTGATCGCGGTCGAGATCCTGCCCGACCTGATGCGCACGCTCGGCAATGTCAGCATGGACGTGGCGGTGACGGCGACCGTGGCCAGGCGCAGCGGCTACAGAGAGGATGGGGACACCACCGAGGACCGGCTGCTCGAACAGGGCGCCTGAGTCCCTCGTCATTGCGAGCGAAGCCGTCTTGGCCTAGTTTCGCCGGCTCCAGGAGGAAGTGCGTCTGAGCGCACTCAGGGGGAGAGCAACAATGAACAGTCGTACCTTCGCTTTGGTTTTCGGCATCGTCTTCCTGATCCTCGGCATCCTCGGCTTCGTGCCCGGCATGGTGCAGGAGCTGCATCCCGGCCATCCGCAAGCGATGGGAACGACCGGGTCGCTGCTCGGGCTGTTCCCGGTCAACGAGCTGCACAGCGTCGTCCACCTTGTCTTCGGTCTGTGGGGCCTGGCGGTCTATCGCTCGGCCGGCGGCTCGGTGACCTATGCCCGCGTCGTCGCGGTGATCTACGCCGTGCTGACAGTTGCTGGCCTGCTGCCGCAGCTCAACACGGCGATGGGGCTGGTGCCTCTCTACGGCAACGATGTCTGGCTGCACGGTGCAATCGCGCTGGTCGCGGCCTATTTTGGCTTCGTGAATCGCGGCGGCGCGGCGGCCTGAGGCCATTCGCAGGCTTGGGGCCCGTCGCATTGGCGGCGGGTCCGCGCGATGCGCTCTAGCGAAATTGCGCAAGCCACTGTAAAAGAGGGGTCATGCTGAGAACCTACCGGTCGGCAGCGCTCGCGCTGCTCCTTGCCTCGCCCTCGCTGCCGGCGGCGATGGAGAGCGCAGCGTTCGCCCAGACCGAACCGCAGGCGCCGCCGCAGCAGCAGACACCTGTTCCCGCGCCGACGGTGCCCGGCACGGTGCAGCCGGGCGTTCCCGGGATGGTACAACCGCTGCCGCAGCCGGTGGTGGCGATGTGGACGGTGGCTGCCGCCGAGGAGCTAATCCGCTACATCGAGAATATCGGCCGCGAAGGCCTCGATCCCGCCAATTATCGCACCGAGCGGCTGCATGCCGCCTTTGCCAGCGGCGATCCGGCGGTGCTGACCCGCGAAGCGAATCCGCTTTTCCTGCAACTGAGCGCGGATCTCAGTGGCGGCCAGGTGCGCGGCAACGGCCGTGTCGGCTGGCACATGAGCTATGCCGGCATCGACGGCAACACCCAGCAGCTGCTGATGGCCCGGGCCGCACAGGGCGAGGTGACGGCAGTGCTCGATTCGCTGCTGCCGACGCATTCGCAATATGCCGGCCTCAGACAGACTCTGGCGACAATCGGCGAAACCGACCCGGCGCTGCGCGAGCTGATCCGCACCAACATGGAACGCTGGCGCTGGATGCCGCGCGACCTTGGCGCGCGCCATGTCATCGTCAATGTCCCCGCTTTCACCGCCGCGCTGGTCGAGAATGGCCGAGTGGCGGCGCGGCATCGGGTGGTGGTCGGGGCACGGCGGACGCCGACGCCGCAACTCAACGCCCGTATCACCGCGGTAACAATGAACCCGTGGTGGCATGTGCCGCAGAGCATCATTCCCGAGCTTGGCGGCCGCTTTGGCGGCTATGACGTCCGCCGGCTCGAAAATGGCCAGCTGATGGTCCGCCAACCGCAGGGGCCGCGCAACGCACTTGGCCGGGTCA
>JBQTJR010000022.1:0-72161 GCA_052386895.1 Sphingosinicella sp. | reverse complement strand
AGCGGCTCGATCACCCGCCACTCAAAATCCGTCAGATCGTATCGGCTCATCCCAGGGCTCCTTCCACGAGCCCTGAATCACCTTTACGCCACCAAGGGAATCCCGTTTATGAGTTCACGACCTAGTCTCTAGCTAATATATTCCGCCCTCGCGTTGCAGGAATTCGCTGTCAGTGGCGGATTCGCTCGTCGCTGCCGCCTGTCGCGTCGGCCGGGTCAGGTCGAGCTGGTCGCGTTCCACCGTCCGCCGCGGCTCGCTCTCAGGCTTGAATGCTTCCCAGATCACCGCTGCGCGCGGATCGCTGCCCGGCCATTCACCGAACACCCGCTCGCCGCTGCGCCGGTCGATCCGCACCATCCTGATCCCCTCCGGCGCGCTGAACGGCAGTACCGGCATGCCCGCGAACGCCTCGCGCGCGAACTGACGGAAGATCGGCGCCGCCAGCGTGCCGCCCTGGGCATAGCCGCCCATCGGCCTTGGCCGGTCGAATCCCATGTAGACGCCGGCGACGATCTCGGCTGAGCCGCCGACGAACCAGACGTTGGTCGGGCCGGTCGAGGTGCCTGTCTTGCCGAACAGCGGCCGCCCAAGATCGCGCAGGATGGTCGCGGTGCCCCGCTGGACGACGCCCTCGAGCATGTGGACGATCTGGAATGCGGTCTGCGGGTCGATCACCTGGCGGGTCCTCAAGGGCGGCCGCGGCATCGGCCGCCCGTCCCAGTCGGGCGCGTTGCAGCGCTCGCACGGCCGCGTGTCGGCCCGCCAGATCACCCGCCCGCGCCTGTCCTGGACATAGTCGATCAGGGTGGGGCTCAAGGCCCGCCCCTGGTTGGCCAGGATCGCGAAGGCGTTGGTCAAGCGCAGGGCGGTGGTGTCGCCGGCGCCCAGCGAGATCGGCAAATAGGGGATGCGCGAATAGTCGCCGACACCCATCTGCCGTGCCACCCTTACCACCCTGTCCATGCCGATCTGATTGGCGGCGCGCACCGTCATCAGGTTGCGCGACTGCTCCAGCCCCCAGCGCATCGTCTGCGGCCCGGCATAGCCACCCGAAAAGTTGCGGAAACAGTGGGCGTTGGAGGTGCCCTGGTTCACGCAGAACGGGCCGTCGATGATGATAGAGGCCGGGGTCATGCCGTTGTCCAGCGCCGCGGCATAGACGATCGGTTTGAACGCCGATCCCGGCTGCCTGAGCGCCTGAGTGGCGCGGTTGAAGTCCGACAGGCGCGCGTCGAAGCCACCCTGGATCGCCCGGATGCGCCCGGTTGCCACCTCCTCGACCACGATCGCGCCCGATATTTCCGGTATCGACCGCAACGCCCAGGAGTCGCCTTCGCGCTCGACTGCGATCAGGTCGCCCGGGTCGAGCGCTGCAAACGCCGGTCCGCCGCTGCCGCGCCTGGGCATCGAGGCGAGCGAGGCCGGCAGCGTGCCAGTGCTGCCGTCGACGAACCCGATCGCCGCTTCGCTGCCTTCGCGCTCCAGCACCGCCGCCGCCCGCCACGTTTCGTAGCCGGCGCCGAACGCCGCTACCGCGAGCTGTGAACGCCAGTCGCGCGTCATGTCGATGGTCAGGCCCGGATCGCGCCAGCCGCCGCCGCGCTCGTAGCGCACCAGCCCGTCGCGCAGCGCCGTCTGGGCGGCGCGCTGCATAGCGGGATCGTAGGAAGTACGCACCCACAGCCCGCCGGCATAGACGCTGTTGGGGCCGCGCACCGCGTCCTCGCCGAAACGGGCGATCAGCGCCCGCCGCACTTCCTCCATGTAATAGCCGCCGACATTGCGTACCGCTTCGACGCCGCCGCGCACCGTTCCCAACGGCCGGCGCATTGCCGCGTCGCGCTGCGCCCCAGTAATGAAACCGTTGCGCGCCATCTCGCCCAGCACCCAGTTGCGCCGCGCCAGCGCCCGCCGGGGCTGCCGGATGGGATCGTAATTGGCCGGCGCCTTGGGCAACACCGCCAAATAGGCGCTTTCGGCGAGATCGAGCTCGCCGACGTCCTTGTTGAAATAGGCCCGCGCTGCCGCCTGCACGCCATAGGCGTTCCGACCGAGGAAGATCTGGTTCAAGTAGAGTTCGAGAATCTGCTGCTTGGTCAGCACCGCCTCGATACGCATCGCTAGGAAGGCTTCGCGGATCTTGCGGGTGACCGAATATTCGTCGCCGACGAAGAAGATCTTCGCCACCTGCTGGGTGATCGTCGAGCCGCCGGCGACACGGTCGCCTTCGCCCAGGTTCAGTGCGTAGTTCACGACCGCCTGCAGAAAGGCGGGATAATCCAGCCCTTCATGGGCGAAAAAGGTGCGGTCCTCGGCGGCGAGGAAAGCGAACACCAGCTGCGGCGGAAATTCCTCGAATGCGAGCTGGACGCGGCGCTCGCGCGCGAACGCCTGCACCGGTACGCCATTGATGTCGCGTACGTGGGTTGGCAGCACCGGCTCGTATTCCAGCAGAGCGCTGGCCGAGGGCAGGCCGCGGGTGAAGAACAGCCACAGCAGCAAATAAAGCAGCAGCGGTGTGCCCACGACATAGGTGAGCACGCGAATGCCGCGCACCGCCCACAGCTGCTGCAGCGCCTCCTTGGTGCGTTCGAGCATATTGCCGAAATCGCGCTTGAGAATGAGGCGGCCGGTAACGGGCTCGTCGGACATGGACCTGTGCTTCTAGCGAAGCCTCAATTTCGGTGACAGTGAATTTAATTGACCACGAGCGCCCTCAACGCCCCGGCAGAAACCTTCGTGCGAAATGCGCCTCTATCGCACGGCGCATGCCATCGGCGATCTGGCGCTGGCCGGCGGCCGACTGAATGTAAGCGGCGTCGGTGGCGTTGGTGAGATAGCCCGATTCGAACAGGATCGACGGGATGTCGGGCGCCTTTAGGACCACGAACGCGGCAAAGCGATGCCATTGCGGCCGGAATGGAAAGACCGGAGCCGCCTCGCGATAAAGCAGCCGCGCGAACTCGCCGGCCCGGTCCATGCTCTCGCGCTGTGCCAGGTCGATCAGGATATAGTTGACGCCGGCATCTTCGCTCATTTGCGCGCCCGGGATTGCCCCGGAAGCGTTTTGCCGCGCCGCCAGCAGTGCCGCCTCGCGGTCGGAAGCGATTTCCGACAGGGTATAAACGGTGGCGCCGCGCGCCTGGTCGTTTAGCGGCGCGGCATCGGCGTGGACCGAGATGAACAGGTCGGCGCCGAGCCGCTGGGCGATGCCATAGCGTTGCTCGAGCAGCAGGTAGCTGTCGTCGTCGCGGGTCAGCGCCACCCGCACCCGGCCGGTGCGAGCGAGGTCGTCGCGGATAAGCCGCGCCAGCGACAGGGTGATGTCCTTCTCGGTTGCCGAGCCGAACGGCGCCGGCGCGCCCGGATCGCGTCCGCCATGGCCGGGATCGATCACCACCAGCGGCGGATTGGCCCCGCGCGCGCGGGTCACCAGCGGCAGTCGCCCCAATTCATCCTCGCTCGGCGGATCGAGCGGAATCACAACTGCGCCGCGGCCGTCGGGGCTCTCGGCGGCGCGGTCGCGATCGCCGCCGAAAAAGCCGGCAAACATCGCCACGAGGATGAGCAGCCATTCCATCTTGTCCGGACCGACTTGTATCCTGCCTTCACCGCCGCCGCTGGCAAGCCCAAATTAACCTTGGCCCGTCACCTGTGATGGTTGCTGCTTGCCCTCTTGGGTGCTAGCAGCGGCTCGCGCATCCGCGCCGGCACTCTATTTTCGCCGCCCGATGCGCTTTTCTCACGCCGGCCGCTTTAAGGCCGGCCGATCAGGTTGACGCTGCATGTGGTATTTCGACGCTTTGCCGACGCACCCCCATCCGGGCGGTGGCGCGGCTGGCGATTGTCCGGCGGAGCGCGTTTCGCGCGGGACCGGCACCCCCCGCGCAGCAGAGGCAAGGATCACATTTTCAACCCGGACATTTGAGGCGCGGCCGGGAAGGCGCGCCGCTTTTTCGTCCAAATTCGTGCGCGCGCTCGCTTCTTCGGGAGTGCCGCGCGCCTGGAGTGACATTGATGACCACGCGCATGTTGATCGACGCGCGCCACCCGGAAGAGACCCGTGTGGCGGTGCTCAAGGGAAACCGGATCGAGGAGTTTGACTTCGAATCCGCCGAGCACAAGCAGCTCAAGGGAAATATCTATCTTGCCAAGGTGACTCGCGTCGAACCGTCGCTGCAGGCGGCGTTCATCGATTATGGCGGCAACCGCCACGGTTTCCTCGCTTTTTCCGAAATTCACCCCGATTATTACCAGATTCCCCGGGAGGACCGCGAAGCGCTGCTGCGCGAGGAAGCGGAGCATGCCGAGGAGGAAGCGCGACTGCGCGCCGACGAGCTCGACCGCGATGCCGGTGAAGGCAATGTCGTCGAGGTCGAGGACGAGCCGATGTCGGCCGAGCCCGAGGAGGAGCAGAGCGGCCCGGGCCCCGACGAGGAGCAACTCGAACCCGAGGGCGACGGGCCCGAATCCGAGGCCGAGCAGGAGGAAAGCGCCGCCGAGGCGCTGCGCCGCAAGCGCCAGGCCTTGCGCCGCCGCTACAAGATCCAGGACGTCATCCGCCGCCGCCAGGTGCTGCTGGTGCAGGTGGTGAAGGAGGAGCGCGGCACCAAGGGCGCGGCACTCACCACCTATCTCAGTCTCGCTGGCCGCTATTGCGTGCTGATGCCCAATACCAGCCACGGCGGCGGCATCAGCCGCAAGATCGCCAACGGCCCGGACCGGCGGCGGCTGAAGCAGATCATGGCCGACTTGAAACTGCCGGCGTCGATGGGGCTGATCGTCCGCACCGCGGGCCTGTCGCGCACCAAGACCGAGATCAAGCGCGACTTCGACTACCTCGCCAGGCTGTGGGACGAAATCCGCGACCGCACGCTCAAGTCCTCGGCGCCGGCCTTGATCTACCTCGACAGCGACCTGGTGAAGCGGGCGATCCGCGATGTCTACAATCGCGACATCGACGAGGTGATCGTCGAGGGAGAAGAGGGCCATCGCGGCGCCCGCGCCTTCATGAAATTGCTTATGCCGAGCCACGTGCGGCGGGTGAAGCAATATGTCGATCCGGTGCCTCTGTTTCAGCGCTACGGGGCCGAGGACCAACTGGCGGCGATGTACCAGCCTCTCGTGCAATTGAAATCGGGCGGCTATGTCGTCATCAACCCGACCGAGGCACTGGTCTCGATCGACATCAATTCCGGCCGCGCGACCCGCGAGCACAATATCGAGCAAACCGCCTATCAGACCAATCTCGAGGCGGCGGCCGAGATTGCCCGCCAGCTGCGCCTGCGCGACATGGCGGGCCTGATCGTGATCGACTTCATCGACATGGAATCCTCCGGCCACGTCCGCAAGGTCGAGAAGGCGATGAAGGAGGCCTTGAAGAACGACCGCGCCCGCATCCAGGTCGGCCGCATCTCCTCGTTCGGTTTGCTCGAGATGAGCCGGCAGCGGCTGCGGACCGGCGTCCTCGAAGCCTCGACCCGGCCGTGCCCGCATTGCGAGGGCACCGGCCTGATGCGCACCGCCTCGTCGGCGGGCCTGTCGGCACTGCGGCTGCTGGAGGACGAGGCCGCGCGCGGTCGTGGCTCGCAGCTGGTGCTGCGCGCCGGCCGCGACGCTGCCGTCTACCTGCTCAATCGCAAGCGAGACGAGATCGTCGACGTCCAGCGCCGCTACGGCGTCACCGTCGAAGTGGTGATCGACGACAGCTTCGAGGGCGCGCGCATGACGGTGGAGTCGCTGGGCCCGCCGCCCGCCGAACGGCCGCGAGCGGCGATTGCGCCGGTGGTTGAGGACGAGGATCTCGAGCCGGAAGAAGAGATTGAGGACGAGGCCGAGGCCGAGGAGGAAGAAGCGGCAACCGGGCGCGACAGCGAGCGCGCCAGGGAGCATGAAGGTGGCGAAGGCCGGCGACGCCGCCGGCGCCGCGGCCGTCGCGGCGGCCGCCGCCGCGAGCGGGAAGGGGCCCGGCAGCAGGGAAGCGAGTCGCCGCCCGAAGGCGAGACTGCCGAGGCTATGGAAGAAGCCGCCGAGCCCGTGTCCGCCGAAGGCGAGGCCGAAGCCGCGAAGGAGCCACGCCGCCGCACGCGCCGCCGCGGCGAATCCGCCGCCGAGCCTGTTGCGGAGCCCGAAGCGCCGGAACCGTCGCAGGAACCGACTCCCGAACCGGAAGCGAAGGCGAAACCGAAGCGAGGGCGCAAGGCCGAGCCGCCAGCGGAGGTCGCTGCCGAGCCTAAGAAGGCCGCGAGGAAGCCGAAAAAGGCCTCTGGCGAGACCAGGAAGGTTGCCAGGCGCTCCGAGCGCGACCTCGCCGAGGCGACGGCTGGCGGCGAGGACATGGAGGGCGCCGACGGCGCCCGCCGTGGCTGGTGGCAACGCACCTTTGGCCCCTGAGCCGTTCCGCGCTAAAGTCTCTTATTTCAGCGAGGGTTCAGGCGGAGCCGGGATAGGTCGAGCGATGTACGGGACAGGGACGATCCGGCGCGGGCCGCTGGCGTTGGCCGCGCGGCTGCTGATGCTGCTGGCGCTGAGCTTCGCCGTGACGTCGCAGCCCGCCGCGGCGCAATCGATCCTGCGGGATGCCGAAACCGAGACGGTGCTGCGCGAGCTTGCCCGCCCGCTGGTCGAGGCAGCCGGCCTGTCGCCGGCCAATGTCGAGATCGTTCTCGTACACAGCGGCGACATCAACGCGTTCGTCGCCGGCGGCCAGATCGTCTACCTTCATTCGGGCCTGCTGACCTCGGCCGAGAATGCCAACGAGGTGCAGGGCGTGATCGCCCACGAGCTCGGCCACATCACCGGCGGCCATATCCTGCGCATCGAGGAAGGTGTGCGCCAGGCGACCGCGGTCATGCTCCTGTCGCTGGTGCTGGGCGCTGCCGCGCTCGCCGCCGGCGGCGCCGACGCCGGCATGGGTATCCTCGCTGCCGGCCAGCAGGTGGCGTTGAGCCGCTTCCTTTCCTTCACCCGCACCCAGGAATCCTCGGCCGACGCGGCCGGTGCTACCTATCTCGGCCGCGCCGGTGTCAGCGGCCGCGGCTCGCTCGCCTTCTTCGAACGGCTGCAGAACATCGAGTTCCGCATGAACATCCCGCAGGACAATGGCTACGCCCGCACCCACCCGCTGAACAGCGAGCGCATCGCCGTGCTGGAGAATGTCTACCAGACCGATCCGGCGTGGGACCGCCCGACCGATCCGGCGCTTGAGGAACGCTTCCAGCGGGTGCGCGCCAAGCTAATCGGCTATGTCGAAGATCCCCGGCGGGTGATGACCCGCTTTCCGGACAGCAATCACTCAGTACCCGCGCGTTATGCCCGCGCTTATGCCTGGCACCGTGCCGCCCATCCCGATCGCGCTTTGGCCGAAACCGACAGCCTGCTGCGCGACCGTCCCGACGATCCGTATTTCCTCGAGCTGCGGGGACAGATCCTGCTCGAATCGGGACGGCCGCGCGAGGCGTTGGAATCGCTGCGCCTGGCGGTGGCGCACGCGTCCGACCAGCCGATGATCTCGGCCTTGCTCGGCCATGCCCTGATCGCCACCGAGGATCCGGGTCATTTCGACGAGGCGAAACGGGTGCTGCGGGTGGCGGTGCAGCGCGACAACGACAATCCGTTCGCCTGGTACCAGCTCGGCATCGTCTATGACCGCGAGGGCGACCAGCCGCGCGCCGCGCTCGCCACCGCCGAGCGTTACAACCTCACCAACCAGCCGCAGCTCGCGCTCGCCAATGCCGAGCAGGCGATGATGGGCATACCGGTCGGCACGCCCGACTGGCTGCGCGCGCAGGACATCGCGATGGTGTCGCGCGGCGCGCTCGAACGGCAGCGCCGTAATCGCTGATGCTTTCCGGGGGCTGGAGGCAGGCTTGGTTGGCCGCTTTCGCCGCGGCCTTGGTCGGCGCCTTGGCCGGCGGCGGCATCATGTATTTCGCTGGCCGGCAGGATGTGCGCGCCTACCTGCTCGAGCATCCCGAGGTGCTGAACGAGGCGACGGCGCGGCTGCGCCAGCGCGAAACCGCCGCCCAGCTCGCGCCACGGCGGGCCGAACTCGAGCGGCCCTTTCACTCGGCCTGGGCCGGCGCCGCCGACGGCGACGTCGTTCTGGTCGAGTTCTTCGATTATGCCTGCGGCTTTTGCCTCTCCTCCAATGCCGACATCGACCGGCTGCTGCGCGAGGATTCGCGGCTCAAGGTGGTGTGGCGCGAGTATCCGGTGCTGGGGCCGGACAGCGACCGCGCCGCCGTCGCCAGCCTTGCCGCCGCCCGTGCCGGGCGATTCCGGGATTTCTACAATCGCTTGTTCGCGTCGGGCCGGCCCAGCGAGGCGTCGGTCGCAGCGGCCAGCGAAAGCTTCGGCGTGACCGGTCCGGAATTTACCGCCGAGGACCGCGCCGAATTGGAGCGCAACATGGCGCTGGCGGCGGCGATCGGCGCGCAGGGAACGCCGACCTTCGTCATCGGCGACGAGGTGCTGCACGGCGCGGTCGGCTACGATTTGCTGCGCAAGGCGATCGCGCAGGCAAGGCGGCGGGGCTAGCCAAGGCTCACTTGAGCCCCTGCGCCACCACATACCATTCCGATGAGCCCTTGCGGCTGGCCGGCGGCTTGGCGTGGTGGACAATGGTGAAGCGCCGCTTCAGCTCGGCCACCAGCCGGCTGTCGGCGCCGCCGGCGAGCACCTTGGCGACAAATGCACCGCCGGGCCGCAGCACCTCGCTCGCAAACTCCATCGCCGCTTCGACCAGCGCCATCGTCCGCAATTGATCGGTCTGGGCGTGGCCGACCGTGTTCGCCGCCATGTCGGAGAGAACGAGGTCGGCCGGCCCGCCCAGAGCTTCGTGCAACAGCTGCGGTGCGGCTTCGTCCAGGAAATCCAGCTGCAGGAAATCCGCGCCTTCGATCGGGTCGGCCGGCAGCAGGTCGATCCCCACAACTCGCGCCGCCGGTGCGCGCTGGCGCACCACCTGCGTCCAGCCGCCCGGCGTCATGCCGAGATCGACCACTCGTGTTGTGCCCTTCAGTAGACCGAAGCGCTCGTCGAGCTCGATCAATTTATAGGCGGCGCGCGAGCGATAGCCCTCGGTCTTGGCGCGCCGGACATAGGGGTCGCCAAGCTGGCGCTCGATCCAGCGCGTCGAGCTCGCCCGCCGTCCCTTGGCGGTGCGAACCCGCTTCAAATCGGGTGGCCGTCGCGCGCCATCAGCGAGCGTAGGATGCCCTCGCGGATGCCGCGGTCGGCGACACCGAGTGTCTCGGCCGGCCAGATGTCCATGATCGCCTCGAGGATGGCGCAGCCGGCCACCACCAGGTCGGCGCGATCGTGGCCGATGCAGGGCAGCTGCGCGCGCTCGTCATGGCTCATCCGCGACAGGCGCGCGCTGATGTCGCGCATCGCCGCCGCTGGCATCAGCAGGCCGTCGACCGCGCGCCGGTCGTAGCTAGGCAGCGCGAGGTGAACGCTGGCCAGGGTCGTAACCGTGCCGCTGGTGCCCATCAGTCGAATGTTGCGCCGCGACGCCGGCAGCAGCTCGTTGAAATGACGGAAGGCGTGGCGCACCCGCTCGCGCATCCGCCCATAGGCGGTGAGGCGCTCCTCCTCGGTCGCAAAATCGCGTCCCTCGCTCTCGGTCAGCGAATAGACGCCCCACGGCGCGCTCCACCAGCACCGGATCCTCGGCTCGCCGCCTTCGGTGCCGATCAGCACCAGCTCGGTCGAGCCGCCGCCGATGTCGAAGATCAGGGCCGGCCCGTCGCCCGGTTCGAGCAGGCGGTGGCAGCCGAGCATCGCCAGCCGCGCTTCCTCCTCGGGCGAGATGATCTCGAGCCGGATGCCGGTTTCCCGCCGCACCCGCTCGACGAAATGGCGGCCGTTGACCGCCCGCCGGCAGGCCTCGGTCGCAACCGAGCGGGCGAGGCTGACTCGACGCCGCTTAAGTTTCTCGGCGCACACCGCCAGCGCGGCAACGGCGCGGTCCTGAGCCGCCTCGCAGATCTTTCCCGAAGTCGCCATTCCCTCGCCGAGCCGGATCACCCGCGAGAAAGCATCGACGACGGTGAAGCCGTCCTCGCCCGGGCGGGCGATCAGCAGCCGGCAATTGTTGGTGCCTAGGTCGATCGCACCATAGGTATGACGGAAGCTGCGCCGCGGCGCTGGGGACCCGAAATGGGGGGAATCTTCCGGCTGGGGTGCCGGTGTCTGCGGGACCGAAATGGCGTCCTGCGGCATGACAATCTTCTCTTATTTTCTCGTTTCGGGCGGCCCTTTCGGGGACGCCTTTTGACTTGACTCCTTTGTAGCATGGCCCATGCTTTTGCGGCAAGGCGGCGGCGTTGACACCCCTTGGGGGCGTTCTTATCTCGCCTCTCTCGCTGCCCCGTCGTCTAACGGTAAGACTACGGACTCTGACTCCGTCAATCGTGGTTCGAATCCACGCGGGGCATCCACTCCGCTAGATCGCTGACCAGTCGATCGGCGCGTGCCGGTCGAGCGGGCGCGAGCGGTCGGGCAGCGGATACTTGAGCCCGGTTGCGCAGTTGAACAGCACCGCTTCGTCGTCCGCGCTCACCAGCCCCTGCTTCAGCGCCTCCTGCCATGCAACGACCGTTGCCGCGCCCTCCGGGCAGAGCAGCAGCCCGTCCTTGCGCGCTACCGAGTCGAGCGCGTCCATGATCGCTTCGTCGCTTACCGCCAGCGCCGCGCCGTGGCTCGCCCGCAGCGCGTCGAGCACCAGGAAGTCGCCGATCGCTTGCGGCACCCTTATGCCGGCGGCGATGGTATGCGCATCCGGCCAGCGCTCGGCATGGTCTTGGCCCAGCTCGAACGCGCGCACGATTGGCGCGCAGCCGCTCGCCTGCACCGCGAACAGTCGCGGCCGCTCGCTGCCGATCAGTCCGATCGCCTCCAGCTCGGCGAAAGCCTTCCACACACCGATCAAGGCGGTGCCGCCGCCGGTGGGGTAGAAAATCGCGTCGGGAAGGCGCCAGCCGAGCTGTTCCGCCAGCTCGAACCCCATCACCTTCTTGCCCTCGAGCCGGTACGGCTCCTTCAGCGTCGAAAGGTCGAACCAGCCGCGCTCGCTCTTTCCTTCCGCCAGCAGCCTGCCGCAATCGTCGATCAGGCCATTCACACGATAGACCCGCGCGCCCAGCGCCGCGATCTCGCGCAAATTGGTTTCGGGCGTGACGTCTGGACAGAAGACGGTGCAATCGATGCCGGCGCGCATCGCATAGGCGGCGGCGGCGGCGCCGGCATTGCCGTTGGTCGGCAGCGCCACCGCTTCGACCCCGAACGCCTTGGCCATCGACATCGCCATCGCCATGCCGCGCGCCTTGAACGAGCCGGTCGGAAGCCCGCCTTCGTCCTTGACCAGCGGCGCTCGTGCCCCCTCCGCGCGACCCACTGCCTCCAACGGCACCAGCGGCGTCGCCGGCTCGCCCAGCGAGACGATGTGCTCGCACTTGCGCACCGGCAGCAACTCGCGCCAGCGCCACAAGTCCGCCGGTCGCTGCGCGATAGCTTCCCGGGACAAATGCCTTGCCGCGCCCTCGAGGTCGTAGCGCACCAGCAGCGGCTTGCCGGCGCCCGACAGGTTGTGGAGGTGGTCGGCCTCGTAATGTTCGCCGGTCGCGGAGCATTCGAGATGGGTGACGAAGGTGGGACGCTCGGTGGTCAGATTGTCGTTGGCGGTTACGGAACGCATGCGCGCCCCTTAGCCGCTCTCGTCAGCCCTGCCAGTCTCGCTCCAGCCGTCGCGACGCGGCGACATAGATAAGGGCGCTGAGCAGGTAGAAAGCGAGTCCGTAGAGGATCGAATAGCGCAGCGATTCCTCGCCATAGGCCGCGGCCATCGCGTCGGACATCTGGCCGAGGAACCAGATGCCGAAGCCGATGCCGATCAGATTGTTGATGAACAGGAAGCTCGCGCTCGCGGTGGCGCGCATGTTCACCGGCACGATGTGCTGGACTGCCGCGATCACCGGCCCCAGCCAGGCGAGCGCCAGCATCTGGCCGATCGTGAAGAATAGCCAGGCGAGCGCCAGCGACGGCGCGAACAGGCCGGCGAGGAATGACGGGGCGGCGATCAGGAAGCAGATGGCCGGCACGAGAGCATAGGCACCCGGTCGCGCCTGGCCGGTGCGGTCGGCGATCCAGCCACCGAGCCAGGTGCCGGCAACGCCGCCGACCAGCACGATCGACCCGTAAAACATACCAACTTCGCCCAGGGCAAGGCCGAAGCTGCGGCTGAAGAAACTGGGCAGCCAGAAGATCAGGCCGTAGCCCATAATCGAGCCCGAAGCGGCGCCGAACGACAGCAGCCAGAAGCTCGGCGTTCGCGCCAGCCGCGCCGCGACCTCGAGGAACGGCGGCGCCGGCGCGCTGTCGCTTGCATCCTGGGCGCCGCGCCGCGGCTCATTTATGCCGAGCTTCACCAGCAGCGCGGCCGGCAGGCCGGCAAGGCCGACGATCAGGAAGGCGGTGCGCCAGTCCAGCGCGCTGGCGATCCAGCCGCCGAAGAACACGCCGAGCGCGGAGCCGATGGGAATGCCGAGCGAGAAGAAGGCAAGCGCGCGCGCCCGGTTCGATCGCGGGAAGAAGTCGGAGATCAACGCGTAGGAGGGGGCGACGCCGCCGGCCTCGCCGATGCCGACGCCCATTCGCGCCAGGAACAATTGCCAGAAATTCTGCGCCAGGCCGCAAGCGGCGGTGAACAGGCTCCACAAGGCGACCGAGAAGGCGATGATGTTCACCCGGCTCTTGCGGTCGGCGAGCCAGGCAATCGGGATCGCCAGGCCGCTGTAGAACAAGGCGAAGGCGACACCGCCCATCAGGCCCAGCTGGCGGTCGCTGAGATCCAGTTCCGCCTTGATCGGCACCGCCAGCACGCCGATGATCTGGCGGTCGATGAAGTTGAAGATATAGGCGAGCAGCAGGATGAGGAGGACGCGCCCTCCTGGACTTGTCCTCCTCTCCTGCGCCGTTTCCTCCCCCATCAGCGGAAGTTGAGCCCGACGCTGACGTAGAAGGTGCGCGGCGCGCCGTAATAAGCGGTCAAGATGCCTTGCGCGCCGAGCGCCGAGCTCAGGCCCGGCTGGCCGTTGGCGAGGATGAAATCGCCGGTATCCGGATTCTGCCTGAGGAAGTTGTAGCCCGAAGTGATGTAGCGCTGGTCGGTCAGGTTGCGGCCGTGCAGGCCGATCATCCAGCGGTCATTCTCCGAACGCCAGACGAGGTTGGCGTCGAGGAGCGCATAGCCTCCCTGGTCGAGCCCGGGAATTCGCAGCTCGAACTGCTGGGTCGCGCTCCGGTACGAAAGGGTGGAGTTGGCATTGAGCTGGCCGCCGGCCAGCGGCGTCGTGTAGGTGATTGTGCCGCTGGCGGTCCATTCCGGCGTGTTCTGGATCTCTCGCCGGTCGGCGACGTCGATGCCGCGGGCGTCGATGAACTCCAGATAGTCGGCATTGATATAGCCCAGCGCCCAGCCGAGGTTCAGCCTGTCGCCCGGGGTGCCGAAATCGCGCGTGAGCAACGCATTGCCCTCGAACTCGACTCCCTGGAAGCGCGCCTTGCCGGCATTGGTGGTGATACCGATGAAGGTCGGCACGCCGCCGAGGACCGTGCCGAGCGAGCCGGGCACCTGCACATCCTCATATTCGGCGTGGAACAGCGCCAGCGCGAGGCGTACCCGGTTGTCGAACAGAGCCGCGCGATAGCCCAGTTCGTAGCTGTCGACCGTCTCCGGATCGAACGACATGAAGTCGAACAATTCCGCCGGGGTGCACGCCGCCCCGGTCGGGCCCCGGCAGGCGGTGGTGACGCCGCGCGGGTCGAAGCCGCCGCCCTTGAAGCCGCGCGAATAGCTCGCATAGATCGTCTGGTCTTCGGCCGGATGGTAGCTGACCGAGGCGCGCGGAGTGAACTCCTCGAACTGGGCCGAGCCGCTGAAGCTGGACTGGTTGACGATGCGAATGCCGGTGCCGCCGAAGAAAGGCGAGCCGCCGCCGCCGAGGAAGACGCCGCGGTCGATTATCGACGAGCGTTCGTCCCAGGTGTAGCGGCCGCCGATCGACACGCTGAACAAATCCGAGAAATCGTAAGTGAAGTCGCCGAACAGGGCGAATGTCTCGGTGTCGACGTCGCCGAATGTCAAGGCGGTGATGCCGCCAGGCAGCCGCACGTCGAACACCGTCTGCGAGTTGGCGTCGAGGAAATAGGCGCCAAACAGCACACTCAACGGGCCGCTGTCGTAGAGGACCTGCAGTTCCTGCGAAATCTGGTCGTTGGTGTAGATCGCCGGCACGTCGACATCGACGACGGGCAGCGCGTCGAAATCGATCGGCGTGCCGCTTTCGTCGGTGCGGTAGGCGGTGATGCTGCGCAGCGTCCAGCCGTCCCAGGGCTGTACTTCGACGAACAGGCTGACGCCGCCGGTCTGAACGCGCTGCTCGGGATCGACCAGCGCGCCGCGGCTGTCGAACACGTCGGACAGAACCGGCGTGCCCAGCACCAGGGCCGGGATCAGCCGGTGGCCGCCGCGCGGATTGCTGCGGT
Organism: Sphingosinicella sp.; assembly: GCA_052386895.1. Classification (GTDB taxonomy): domain Bacteria; phylum Pseudomonadota; class Alphaproteobacteria; order Sphingomonadales; family Sphingomonadaceae; genus Allosphingosinicella. Next base: position 57,611 of record JBQTJR010000022.1, on the reverse strand, counting down.
CGTCGGTATGGTCGGCCTGCAGGCGGACGAAGATGTCGTCCTCGTTGTTGACCTCGAGCGAGAGCCGGCCGGCCCAGATGTCCTTGTTGTAATTTTCGAGCCCGGTGGTGAGGTTGTCGCCGAAGCCGCCGCGCGACAGCCGTGCCAGCGAGGCGCCGACGCGAAGGATGGCGTCTTCGTCGAGCGGCGTGCTGGCGGTCACGACCGCGTCCGCCTGTTCGTAGGTACCGAGGTTGGCGCGCAGCCGCAGCTCACGGTCCCGCGGCAGCCGCCGCGTGACATATTTGATCGCGCCGCCGATCGTGTTGCGGCCATAGAGGGTGCCTTGCGGGCCGCGCAGCACTTCGATCCGCTCGACATTGTAGATGTCGAGCAGCGCGCCCTGCGGACGATTGAGATAGACGTCGTCGAGATAGATGCCGACGCCGGCCTCGAAGCCGCCGACCGGGTCCTGCTGGCCGACGCCGCGGATGAAGGCGGTCAGGGTGGAATTGGTGCCGCGCGAGGTTTCCAGCGTCACGTTTGGGGTGGTGTCGCCGATGTCGGTGATGTCGAGCGCGCCCTCGTTCTCGAGCTGCTCTTCGGAATAAGCGGTCATCGCCAGCGGCACGTCGAGCACATCCTCGGCGCGGCGGCGAGCGGTGACGTAAATGACGCCCTCGCCCTGCGCTTCGGCTGCGTCGTTGGCCGCCTGGACCTCGGATTCGGTGGTTGGCTCCTCGTCCTGGGCAGAGACCGGCGAAGCGATCGCCAGCGCGGCAAGGCCGGCGCCAAGCTTCAGTGTGGCCAGCAGGCGTGAACGTGTCGACATGATTTCCCCCGTCGGATCGATGTTGATGAACACCCGTAGAATCGCCCCGAATCGAGGATTCCCGGAACACTCCCAAAAACCCGTTTGCCTAAAACTGAAAACTGAGTCAATATTCAAGTTCGCGCCGATTCCGGCGTCCGGGGAGGGGTCTTGGACGAATCACTGATCGTTGTGACGCCCTCCAAGGCGCCGCGCACCGAGCGCGGGCGCAAGACGGTCCGCAAGCTGCTCGCCGCGGCGGCGCAGGAGTTCGGTGAGCGCAGTTTCCACGACGCCTCCATCACTGGCATCACCAGCCGTGCCGGTGTCGCGCTCGGCACCTTCTATACCTATTTCGAAAGCAAGGAGGAGCTGTTCCGGGCGCTGGTCCGCGACATGGGCCAATCGGTGCGGGCCGAGGTCGCGGAAGCGGTGGTCGGCGCGCCCGATCGCCTCGCCGCCGAGGAGAGGGGTCTGGCAGCGTTCATCGCCTTCACCCGCCGCCATCCCGAGCTCTATCGCATCATCGAGGAAGCCCAGTTCGTCGCCGAGGACGCCTATCGCGACCATTATGGCGGTTTTGTCGAGGCCTACCGCCGCAACCTCGCTGCCGCCGCCGGGCGCGGCGAGATCGCGAAAGGGCCGGACGAGCTGCGCGCCTGGGCGCTGATGGGCATGAGTGTGTTCCTAGGCATGCGCTACGGCGCCTGGCGGCAGGATCTCTCGCCCGATGAAGTCGCGCGCGAGGCGGTGAAGCTGATCGCCGACGGTCTGCGCCGGCACTGATCCGGGCAAGACCCGGTTTTCGCCGCGCCCGCCTTGCCTTTTCGCCCCTCGATTGCTAACTGGCCCACCGACGCCGCGGGGTCCGCTTCGCGGCTTTCATGTTTTTGGCGGGTAGACCTGGCGGGCGATAGCGTATCGCTGCCGGCACCCGCGAACCGGGAAAGAGTGGCCAGGTTAAATGCAGATCATCGTCCGCGATAACAATGTCGATCAGGCGCTGCGCGCCCTCAAGAAAAAGCTGCAGCGCGAAGGCGTCTACCGCGAGATGAAGCTGCGCCGCCACTACGAGAAGCCCTCGGAGAAGCGCGCCCGCGAGCGGGCGGCGGCGATCCGACGGGCGCGCAAGCTCGAGCGCAAACGCGCCGAGCGCGACGGCAGCCGGTAGAATACTGACAGCGGCTTGAAGTTGGGGCGGCGATAGTTCAATCGCCGCCTTTCCTTTTTCCGGGAGGGATGATGTCCGTCACCGCCGTCCCCGTGCCCACGCTCTCGCGTGGCGCCTTGTTCAAGTTCTGGCTCGGCCTCGCGTTCCTGGTTGCCCTCGCCGCCGCCCTGGCCTGGGTCGGCACCGCCAGCCAGCAGGTGCAGACCACCGCGTCCGGCCTGCGCTATCGGGTGCTCGAGGAGGGTAGCGGCCCAACCGTCACCCCGGCCGACCTGGTGGCGCTCCGCTATAAGCTGCGCAAGCAGGACGGCACCCTCATCCAGGACAGCGACCAGACCGGCCAGCCGTTCGTCACCGGCACCGAGGGGCTGTTTCCCGGCTTTTCCGAGGGCCTGCAGCTGATGCAGGCCGGGGGGCGTTACCGGCTGTGGATTCCGCCCGGGCTGCACGTCCAGGGGCCGTTGCCACCGAGCGCACCCTTTACCCTTCAGGACACGCTCGTGTTCGAGATCGAGGTGCTGCAGCTCGCCCCCGGGATGGCGGCGATGCAGCGGATGATGGGCCCCCAGGGTGCCGCCGGTCCGCCCGGCGCCGCGCCAGGCGCGCCGGCCGAAGCGCCGTCGCCTCCGTCGCCGTCACCGCCGGCCGGCAACAGCCAGTAAGCTAGCCTGGTTGGCGTTTTGGCGTGCTTTCGCGCGCCTGCGCGTCGGCATGATCTTCCTCGGATTTCTGCTCGAGCGCGGACTTGATCATCGCCACCAGCGGGTCGGCCAGCGCCAGGCCGAGGATGCCGAATAGGGCGCCGAAGATGAGCTGCGCGCCGAGCACCAGCGCCGGCGCGAGATCGACCGTCCGCCGCGCGACATAGGGGACGATCAGGTAGCCGTCGACGACCTGGACGAGGATATAGACCGCGAGCGCCCACAGGCCGGTTTCGATGCCGGCGCTGAACCCGACCAGCACGATCAGCACCCCCGACAGGATCGCGCCGATATTGGGCAGGAATGCGAGGATGCCGGTCAAGAGGCCGAGCAGGGCGGCCATCGGCACGCCGCCGATCGCCAGCAGCAGCCAGGTGCCGACGCCCTCCACCCCCATCCCGACCAGCCGGCCGGCCATCAGCCGCCGCAGTGTCCGTCCCATCCGTTCCGAGGTGCGGTAAAAGCGGCCGCGGCTGGCGCTCGGCAGCATCCAGGCGAGCCCGCGCTCGTAGAGGCGCGGCTCGGCCGCGACGAACAGGCCGATGACGACGATCATCACCAGGCTGGTCAAGGCGCCGAGCGCGGAGCTCACCGCCGAGCCGAGCCGCCCGAGCGAGTTGATCGCGTGGACGACGAGCTGGCGGGGCTCGATCGTTTCGATGCCAAGGCCGTAGGCGGCGCCCCAGTGCAGCAGCCGATTGACCTGCAGCGCGATGATGTCGCGCAGCGCCGCCGCCTGCGCGCTTAGCTGCACCCCGGCCAGCCAGATGGTGAATATGACGAACGCCAGCGCCGCAAAGGCGACGATGAGCAGCCGCCAGCCGCGACCGATCGGCAGTACCCGCCCGAGCAGCCGCGCGCCGCCGTCGAGGATCGAGGCGAACACGACGCCTCCGAAGATCAGCAGCAGCGGCTGGGCGAGAAAGATGATCGCGAGCAGCGCCAGGCCGAGCGCGAACCACACCGCCGCCCGTTTCAGCTCCTCGCGGACGACGGGATCGCGCAGCTCCGACGGGCCAAGCGGCTCCGGCGCGGGCGCGCCGCGCTTCATCGCGTGGCCGGCGGCTCCACCCGCTCGGGGTGGAGCGAACTTCCGGCGCGGCCGCCGCGCATCGCCGTCAGCCAGCTGATCGGGTTGAAATAGCTCGAGCTGCCGTCGAGCGAGAAGGTGATCAATTCGGCTCGGCCGCCAATATTCTCCCACGGCACCGGCCCGCCGAGACCCTGGTCGGCGGCGGCAAAGCGGCTGTCGGCGCTGTGGTCGCGATTGTCTCCCATCAGGAAGACGTGATTGTCCGGCACCCGGATGCGAGCGAAATTGTCGCCCGGCGACGGGCCCATGTCGATGGTGTCGTAAAACCGGCCTTCCGGCAAATATTCGCGCACCACCGGCAGCCGGCAATATTCCTGGCCATCGGAGCCGCGGGTGCGGAAACGGGAATCAGAGCAGGGCAGGTTGGCGTCGATCGGCAGCACCGCCGGCGGCCTTTGTTCGTGCCGCAGCATCCGGCCGTTGAGATAGACGTCGCCTTCGATCAGTTCGATCGTGTCGCCGGGAAGTCCGATCACCCGCTTGATATAGTCCGAGCTGCCGCCAGGCGGCGTCGCAATGACGATGTCGCCGCGCTGGGGCAGGTTGCCAAGCAGCCGGCCGCCCATCGGCGGGAAGATGTGGAAGGACGGCGAAACCCACGACCAGCCATAGGGAAACTTGGTGACCACCAGCCGGTCCCCTTTCAGCAATACCGGCATCATCGATTCCGAGGGAATGTAGAAGGGCTTGGCGATGAAGCTGTGGAAGCCAAGCACCGCCATCACCAGCCAGAAGATCGCCTTGATCTCGCTCCACCAGTCGGTGCGCTTCTCGGCCGCCGCCGGGGCTGCCTGCTCTGGAGCGGCTGCGCCGTCCGCTGCTGCGCGAGGGGCGACGTCGTCGCTGTCGGTCACTTATCGAGGCTCCTCGGGGATTGCCGTGATCAGCACCACCGCCAAGGCGAAGGGGTGGTCGTCGGTCATCGTCAGATGGACGCTGGCGACGTGCCCCGGCGGGGTGATGGCGTCAAGCCTCGCCAGCGCGCCGCCGCTCAGCTTCAGCGTCGGCTCGCCGCTTGGCAGGTTGACGACGCCGATGTCTCGCATGAACACGCCGCGCTTGAAACCGGTGCCCACCGCCTTGGAGTAGGCCTCCTTGGCGGCAAAGCGCTTGGCGTAGGTGCCGGCGCGCGTGAGCGGCCGCCGCTCGGCCCTGGCGCGTTCCTCGACGGTGAACACCCGCTCGACGAAACGGGTGCCGAAGCGCTGCAGCGAATGCTCGATCCGCTCGATGCTGCACAGGTCGGAGCCGAGGCCGATCACGCGCACGCTCGCGCCTCGTCCATCCGCCGCCGCATCTCGCGCACGCTCGCCTCGAGTCCGCCGAAGATCGCCTCACCAACCAAGAAGTGGCCGATATTGAGCTCCCTGAGCTCGGGAATAGCGGCGATGGCGCCGACATTGTCGAAGGTGAGGCCGTGGCCGGCATGAGGCTCGATGCCGAGCCGCACCGCCTCCGCCGCCGCCTCGGATATGCGTCCGACCTCGGCGGCGCGGGCCGCGCTCCCGGCATGGGCGTAGCGTCCCGTGTGAAACTCGACCACTGGCGCGCCGAGACGCGCAGCCGCCTCGACCTGGGCAAATTCGGGCTCGATGAACAGGCTGACGCGGACGTCCGCCCCGCGCAGCCGCTCGACATAATAGGCCAGGTGATTGTGCTGGCCTGATGCGTCGAGCCCGCCCTCGGTGGTTCGCTCCTGGCGTTTCTCGGGGACGATGCAGGCGGCGTGCGGCCGGTGACGTAACGCGATCTCGAGCATTTCCTCGGTTGCCGCCATTTCCAGGTTCAGCGGGATCGATAGTTCGGCTGTGAGGCGGTCGATGTCGGAATCGGTGATATGGCGCCGGTCTTCGCGCAAGTGGGCGGTGATGCCGTCGGCGCCGGCCGCGGCTGCCACCAGCGCCGCCTGCACCGGGTCGGGATGGGCGCCGCCGCGGGCGTTGCGGATGGTGGCGACGTGATCGATGTTGACGCCGAGACGCAGCTTTTCCGGCCGGCTGGGCGAGGTCATGAACGCGCCTCAGGCGGCCTTGCGGCTGCCCGGCTTCTCCGCCGGCAGGGCGGCCAGTTCCGGCGGCAGCTGGTCGGCGGGATAGGCCGGCACATTCAGTTGGGCGAGCGTGAACAGCGGCACGCCGAGGTCCACAGCTCCGCCCGAGCGATCGACTAGGGCGGCGGCGGCGACCACCTCGCCGCCCTCCCTGGCGATCACCTCGATCGCCTCCCGCGATGAGAGGCCGGTGGTGACCACGTCCTCGACCAGCAGCACTCTCTGCTCGCTCCGGATCGAAAAGCCGCGGCGCAGCTCGAACTGGCCGGTGGGGCGCTCGACGAAGATCGCCTCCAGCCCGAGCGCCCGCGCCATTTCGTGGCCGAAGACGAGGCCGCCGATCGCTGGCGATACCACCAATTCGATCTGCGAGCGGATCTCCCTGGGCATTGCCGCCGCCAGCGCCGATGCCAGCCGGCTCGCCCGCATCGGGTCCATCAGCACCCGCGCGCATTGCAGGTAACGCGGGCTGTGCAGCCCGGAGGACAGGATGAAATGGCCCTCGAGCAGCGCACCCGCAGCGCGGAACTCGGCCAGGACGTCCTCTTCGGTCATTTGCCGGCAGAGGTGTAGGCGGGGGTCCGGTTCGCTTCAAGCATCGCCCCGACCAGGGATCGACTGTGGCGGAATCGCCAAGTCGTGATTCCCGGTCTCAAACATCTCCGAGTGCCCGATTCACGGCGCCGACTATCGCCCTCAGCGGCCCGTACTCCGGTGACGATCAGGCTCATGGGAACAACCCTTGAGGGCCCGCATTGGCCTTCCTATAAGGCGCGGCGTCGCGCCGCACTGGCCATAGTAGCGTTCAACTCTCGCGGCTCCCCGGGGTGAAGATGAGGACATTCTTCAAGCTGTTCGCCTTTGCCGCGGCCTTTGCGATGGCTCCCGCCGCGAACGCAGCCGCACCCGTCGCCGCCGCTCCGGCCGCGTCGTCGCCTGCGGGCGAAGCCGCCGCGCCGGCCGCCGAGACCGAGCGTCCTCCGGCGCCGGCCGCGACCGCGCCGACGCCCGGCATCGGCCAGCCCGACGGTCGTGCCGCGCTGCAGGACCAATTTTCGCCGCTCGGGCGCGAGGCGGCCTGGCTGCACAACGATCTCATCATGCCGATCATCAGCGTCATCTCGCTGTTCGTGCTGGCGCTGCTGCTGTGGGTGATCCTGCGCTACCGCCGCAGTGCCAATCCCACGCCGTCGCGAACCAGCCACAATACCACGCTCGAGGTCGTCTGGACTCTGGTGCCGGTGGCGATTCTCGTCCTCATCGCATTGCCTTCGATCGACCTCATCCGCGATCAATATTCGCCGCCGCGCGCCGATCTCACGATCAAGGCGATCGGCAACCAGTGGTATTGGGAATATGAATATCCCGATCACGGCATCCAGCTGGTTTCGAACATGCTGCCCGAGGAGCAGGCGCGGGCCCGCGGCGAGCCCAACCAGCTGGCGGTCGACGAGCGCGTGGTGGTGCCCGTGGGGGCGACAGTGAAGATGCTGGTCACTTCCAACGACGTCGTCCACGCTTGGGGCATTCCCGCTTTCTGGTCGAAGATCGACGCGGTGCCCGGCCGGATCAACGAGACCTGGTTCACCGCCGACACGCCCGGCGTCTATTACGGCGTCTGCTACGAATTGTGCGGCGCACGCCACGGCTACATGCCGATCGCGGTCGAGGTCGTGACGGCCGAGCGCTTCGCCGCCTGGGTCGCCTCGCGCGGCGGCCAAATGCCCGGCCAGGCGCCCGCTACCGCGGCAGCGCCGACCGTGTCCGCCGGCGAAGCCACCGCCGCCACCCCGGCCCCTTCCAATGTCGTGGAGAGCGTCCCGCAGCCTGCGCCGGCGCTACCCCGCGAAAGCAGCCAGACGAGGTAAGCGGCCCGAGATGACCGACACCACCGCCAACGCCGCCCATTTCGAAGCCCACGCTGCCGAGGCGCATCACGACGCCGATCACAAGCCGGGTTTTTTCGTCCGCTGGTTCATGTCGACCAACCACAAGGATATCGGCACTCTCTATCTGCTGTTCGCGGTGTTCGCCGGCGTCATCGGCGGCACCATTTCCGGCATGATGCGCTGGGAGCTGGCCGAGCCGGGCATCCAGTATCTCGAATCCTGGGCCTCGATGGTGTCGGGCGGCGACGCGACGTTCGACGAGGGCCTGCACATGTGGAACGTGCTGATCAGCGCCCACGGCCTGATCATGGTGTTCTTCATGGTGATGCCGGCGATGATCGGCGGCTTTGGCAACTGGTTCGTGCCGCTGATGATCGGCGCGCCCGACATGGCCTTCCCGCGGATGAACAACATCTCCTTCTGGCTGCTGCCGCCTGCCTTCATCATGCTGCTTGGCAGCGCCTTCGTGAGCGGCGGCACCGGCCTTGGCGCCGGCGTCGGCTGGACGGTCTATGCGCCGCTCTCGACCTCCGGCTCGGTCGGCCCGTCGGTCGACATGGCGATCTTCGCGCTCCACCTTGCGGGCGCCAGCTCGATCCTCGGCGCGATCAACTTCATCACCACCATCTTCAACATGCGCGCACCGGGCATGACGCTGCACAAGATGCCGTTGTTCGTCTGGTCGATCCTGGTCACCGCCTTCCTGCTGCTGCTGGCGCTGCCGGTGCTCGCTGGCGCAATCACCATGCTCCTTACCGACCGCAATTTCGGCACCCATTTCTTCGACGCGGCCGGCGGCGGCGACCCGGTTCTCTACCAGCACTTGTTCTGGTTCTTCGGCCACCCCGAGGTCTACATCATGATCCTGCCGGGCTTCGGAATGATCAGCCAGGTGGTGGCGACGTTCAGCCGCAAACCGGTGTTCGGCTATCTCGGCATGGCCTATGCGATGGTGTCGATCGGCGTGGTCGGCTTCGTCGTCTGGGCGCACCACATGTTCACCGTCGGCATGGCCGTGAACACCCAGCTCTATTTCACGCTGGCGACGAGGGTGGTCGCGGTGCCCACCGGCATCAAGATCTTCAGCTGGATCGCCACCATGTGGGGTGGCTCGCTGTCGTTCCAGACGCCGATGCTGTGGGCGCTGGGCTTCATCTTCATGTTCACCGTCGGCGGCGTCACCGGCGTCGTTCTCGCCAGCGCCGGCATCGATACCTACATGCACGACACCTATTACGTCGTCGCCCACTTCCACTACGTGCTGTCGCTGGGCGCGGTCTTCTCGCTGTTCGCCGGCTGGTATTACTGGTTCGGCAAGATGTGGGGCCGCTCGTACAACGAAGTTTTGGGACAGATCCATTTCTGGCTGTTCTTCATCGGGGTCAACATCCTGTTCTTCCCGATGCATTTCCTCGGCATGGACGGCTTCCAGCGCCGCGTGCCCGATTTCACCGACGCCTATGCCGGCTGGAACGAATTCGTGACCTACGGCTTCATCATGCTCAGCGCCGGCATGGCGGCGTTCTTCATCAACATCTTCTGGTCGCTCGCCGCCGGCCGCAAGGAGCCGGATAATCGCTGGGGCGAAGGCGCGACGACGCTGGAATGGACCCTGTCCAGCCCGCCGCCGTTCCACCAGTTCAACACCCTGCCCAAGGTGGATTGACGGCGTCCAGCGTGAGCCCATGCGGGCATGACGGAGCGATGGCGATAACGACCCTCGATGCACGCGCGCTGCCCGCCGACTGGCGGGATTTCGTGGCGCTGACCAAGCCCCGGGTGATGAGCCTGGTGGTGTTCACCGGGCTTGCCGGCTTGCTGGTCGCGCCCGTCCTGCCGCATCCGGTGCTCGGCTTCACCGCCATCCTTTGCATCGCGCTCGGCGCCGGCGCGGCGGCCGCGCTCAACCAGTGGTACGAAGCGGACATCGACGCCAGGATGCGCCGCACAGCCGGCCGGCCGCTGCCGGCGGGTCGGATGGAAGCGGATAGCGCGCTTCAGTTCGGCGTGGGCTTGAGCGTCTTCTCGGTGCTGCTGATCGGCCTTGCGACCAACTGGCTGGCGGCGGCCCTGCTCGCCGCCTCGATCCTGTTCTACGTCTTTGTCTATACCATCTGGCTGAAGTGCCGCACGCCGCAGAACATCGTCATCGGCGGCGCTGCCGGCGCGTTTCCGCCGATGATCGGCTGGGCCGCCGCCACCGGCCAGGTCGATACGCTGCCGGTGCTGCTGTTCCTCACCATCTTCCTGTGGACTCCACCGCATTTCTGGTCGCTGTCGCTTTTCGTCCGCTCCGATTACGAGGCAGCCGGAGTACCGATGCTGCCGGTGGTCGCCGGGGTAGCGGCGACGCGGCGTCAGATCCTCATCTACGCGGTGCCGATGGCGGCGGCGGCGGTCGCGCCCTGGCCGCTCGGCCTCGCCGGCTTGTTTTACGGCATCGCCGCTACGCTGCTCGGCCTCCTCTTCCTGCTATTGGCGCTGCAGGTGGTGCTGAGCCGCAGCGAGGATGCGGCAGCGATGACCGCCGAAAAAAGGCTGTTCGCTTTCTCTATCCTCTATCTGTTCGCATAGTTCGGCGCGCTGGTCGTGGACAAGCTGATTGGATGACCGAATCCGACCCCCTCACCGAGGAAATCCGCCGGCGGCAGCGGGCGCGGGTGCGGGTGACGGCGGCATTGCTCGCCGCCTTCGTTATCCTGCTCTATTTCATCACCATCGCCCGGATCGGTGGCCAGTGAAGCGGCGGACCGCTTTCCTTGCGGCCTTGCTGGCCTTCTCCATGGGCGGCCTCGCCTTCGCCAGCGTCCCGCTCTACCGCCTGTTCTGCGAGGTGACCGGCCTTGGCGGTACCACCCAGCGCGCCGAGGCGAGCGCCGTGCCGGGCCCGGTCGGCGAATCGATCTCCGTGCGGTTCGACGCCAACGTGTCGCGGGCGCTGCCCTGGCGGTTTGCGCCGGAACAAAGGCGGCAGGAGGTCGCGATCGGCGCGCGCACTATCGCCTTCTACTCCGCCCGCAATCTTTCCGCCCGGCCGGTGACCGGCACCGCCACCTTCAACGTCACGCCGTCGGCGGCCGGCCGCTATTTCAGCAAGATCCAGTGCTTCTGCTTCACCGAGCAGCTGCTGCAGCCCGGCGAGGAAATGCGCATGCCGGTGGTGTTCTTCGTCGATCCCGCCATCCTTCGCGATCCACAGGCGCGGTCGATCAGCGAGATCACCCTATCCTATACCTTCTACCCGGTGGACCGTCCCGGGGGCGGCAGCTAGGAACCGCGCAGCGAGTTAGGAACGGACCATGGCCGGAGCGAGAAACCACTCCTATCACATCGTCAATCCCAGCATCTGGCCGCTGATCGGCGGCATTTCCGCTCTCGCCATGTTCGCCGGGCTGGTGATGTGGTTCCACGACTACCCGGCCGGCCCCTATTTGTTCGGCGCCGCCGTGCTCGGCGTCATCCTCACCATGTTCAGCTGGTGGGCCGACGTCATCCGCGAGGCCCATGGCGGCGATCATACGCCGATCGTCCAGCTCCACCTGCGCTACGGCATGATCCTGTTCATCGCCTCGGAGGTGATGTTCTTCCTCGCCTGGTTCTGGGCCTTCTTCAGTTCGTCACTGTTCCCGGCGACGGTGGAATCGATCGGCGGCGTCTGGCCGCCTCAGGGCATGCACGTGATGGATCCATTCGGCTGGCCCTTGCTCAACACCCTCATCCTGCTCTGTTCGGGCACCACCGTCACCTGGGCGCACCACGCCCTGATCAACGGTGACCGCAACAGCCTGATCAATGGCCTGTGGCTGACGATCGGCCTTGGCCTCCTGTTCACCAGCATCCAGGCCTATGAATATGCCAACGCGCCTTTCAGCTTCGCCGACAACATCTATACCTCGACCTTCTTCATGGCGACCGGCTTCCACGGCGCCCACGTCATCATCGGCACCATCTTCCTGATCGTCTGCCTGTTCCGCGCCTATGCCGGCCACTTCAAGCCGGAGCAGCATTTCGGCTTCGAGGCGGCGGCCTGGTACTGGCACTTCGTCGACGTCGTCTGGCTGTTCCTGTTCATTTTCGTCTACGTCTGGGGCGGCTGGGGCGCCGACTTTCACTGATCGCCGGTGAGCCGGGCCGCCCGGCCGTGAAGCGCATACCGATATTGGCGACCCTGATCGTCGCGCTGGCGGTGGCGACGATGATTGGCCTCGGCACCTGGCAATTGCGCCGCGCCACGTGGAAGGACGGCCTGATCGCGCATTATCGGGAAGCGGCCGCCCGGCCGCTGCTCGAACTCGATCCGCTGATCGCAGCCGGCCGGCCGTTGCCGCCAATCTCGTTTCGCCGGGTGCGAGTCACCTGCCGCCTCGCCGGCGCGGTGCCCGAGTTGCGCGGGGGACGCAGCCAGGACGGCGTCGGCGGCTATGTCTATCTTGTGCCTTGCCGCCGCTCGCTGCCGCTGATGATCGATACCGGCTGGACGCGTCTGCCCGACCAGAGCCTGCGCTTCACTCAAACCGGGCCGGTAACCGGCCGGGCCGGGCTTGCCCGCGCCGGCATACCCGTGATCGTGACCAGCGAGTCTGCTCCGCCGCCGCTGCGCCCCAGCCTCCAGCCGTCGCTCGATGCCATTCCCAACAACCACCGCCTCTACGCCTTCCAGTGGTTCGCTTTCGCGATCCTCGCGCTCGTCATCTATGCGCTCGCCTTGCGCCGTCGATTGCGGCCGCCGCCACCAGCGCCTAGACCGCCCGGCCCGTGATGCAATTGAGCCATCTCGCCAACGGTTTCCGCGTCGCCAGCCGCTTCGTGCCCGGTGCGCAGAGTGCCGCGGTCGCCCTGCTCGCCGAAACCGGCTCGCGCCACGAGCCGGAGCCGTTGAACGGTCTTGCCCATCTGTTCGAACACATGGTGTTCAAGGGCGCCGGCGGCCGCTCGGCGCGCGAGATTTCCGAGGCGATCGAGGATGTCGGCGGCGATCTTAACGCCGCCACCGACCGCGATTCGACCGTCTTCACGGCGTCGGTGCTGCCCGAGCACGTGCCGCTGGCGATCGAGCTGATCGCCGACATGATCCGCCGCCCCCATTTCGACGCTGCCGAGCTCGAGCGTGAGAAGAATGTCGTGCTGCAGGAGCTGGGCGAAGCTCGCGATACGCCCTCCGACATCATCTTCGACGATCTCCAGCTGGTTGCGTTCGCCGGCCAGCCGCTGGGGCGGCCGGTGCTCGGCGACGAGCTCGGCATCGCCGCGATCACCGCCGACGACCTGCACGGCTGGCGGCTCAGCCAGTATCGCGCCGGCAGCCTTGCCCTGGTTGCAGCCGGCAAGGTCGACCACGAATTGCTGCTCGGCCTGGCCGAATTGTGGTTTGGCGAAATCGACGGCGGCACGGTCGAAGCGCCACCGTCGGCACTGTTCACCGGTGGCGCTCGCGTCGGCCGCGGCAAGGGGTCCGACCAGGCCCATCTGGCGCTCGGCTTTCCCGCTCCGGCTTTGTCCTCTCCCGACCTCTACGCGGCCCGCCTGTTCGCCGACATTGCCGGCGGCGGCGCTTCCTCGCGGCTATTCCAGCAGCTGCGCGAGCAACGCGGCCTTGCCTACTCGGTCTGGGCCTCGTTCCAGCCGTGGCGCGACATCGGCCTGGTCAGTGTTTATCTCGCCACCGCGCGCAGCCAGTCGGCAGCGGCGGCGCAGTTGACGCTGGAGGTGCTCGAGCAGGTGGCGGCCGATGCGGACGAGCGCGAGCTGGCTCGGGTCAAGACCCAGGCCAATGCGGCCCTGCTGATGTGGCTCGACAGCCCCTGGGGCCAGGCCAACTATCTTGCCCGCCAGCTCGCCGCCCATGGAGGGTTGATGGAGCCGGCCATGATCGTCGAGAAAATCGACGCGGTGACGCTGGCGCAGCTGCACGAAGTCGGCGGGGCGATGCTGGCCGGGCCGCGGGCACGGGCGACGATCGGCTTCCCGGCCGTCCGCGCCGCGTGACTCTCGATATCCTGATTGCCGAACCGTGGAGCGATTACGGCCTCGTCGATAGCGGCGGCGGCCGCAAGCTCGAGCGTTACGGCCCGTATCGCTTTATCCGGCCCGAGCCGCAGGCGATGTGGCCGCCGGCGCAGCCGCAATGGGATGCCGACGGCGAGTTCGTGCCAGCGTCGGATGAGGAAGGCGGCGGCCGCTGGCGGTTCGACCGGCCGGTGCCACGCGAGGGCTGGGACCTGGCCTGGGAGGATGTCCGCTTCGGCGCCCAGTGCACCCCGTTCCGGCACCTCGCTTTCTTTCCCGACATGGCGCCGCAATGGGCGTGGATGCGACAGCGCGTCGGAGAGACAAGCGAGGTCCTCAACCTGTTCGGCTATACCGGCGTCGGCACGCTTGCGCTCGCGGCTCGCGGCGCCCGCATGACGCACGTCGATGCGTCGAAGAAATCGGTCGAGGGCGGCAAGGTGAATGCGGCACTTTCCGGGCTTGAGGACCGGCCGATCCGCTGGCTGGTCGACGACGCCGTCAAGTTCGCCGCGCGCGAGGTGCGTCGCGGCCGCCGCTTCGACGGCATCCTCCTCGATCCTCCCAAGTTCGGCCGCGGCCCGGCCGGCGAGACCTGGCGGCTGGAGGAGGATTTGCCCGGTCTGGTTGCCGATTGCCGGCGGCTGCTTGACGAAAACAGCCGCTTCCTCGTGCTGACCGTCTACGCGGTGCGGATGTCGGCGCTGGCGATTGCTGAACTGCTCGCGCAGGCGCTCGGCGATCTTCCCGGCCGCATTGAAGCGGGCGAGATGGCGGTGCGCGAAGAGGCGAGGGGCCTCTTGCTGCCGACCGCGATTTTCGCACGGTGGCGCAACGATTGACTCGCGTTGGCAAGTGTCACTTTCGTCACCTTCGGTAGGAAGAAACGCCCTCACGCGGCCATGAAAATGCCCGCGGACCGGTGGTCGGCCGCGGGCGCAATTCACACCTTTGGAATTTCGGCAAATCCTGTGGCACAAAACGGGAACAAAAGTCAAGCCCCACTTCGCGAGTAGCGAATTGGGGCGCAGCCCCGGCGCAGGCCGGGGCCCATCGCAGCCCCGGCGCAGGCCGGGGCCCATACGCAGCCCCGGCGCAGGCCGGGGCCCATCGCAGCCCCGGCGCAGTCCGGGGCCCATCGCAGCCCCCGGCGCAGGCCGGGCCCAACACTACCTGAACGACCCACCCCTTTTCCCCTCCCTCAGGGAGGGGTGCCGCGTAGCGGCGGGGTGGGTAGCTAGTCCCGCGCGGCGCGGATTGCCGCTCCCGCGACGAACGGCGCGCCGGCCACCAGCAGCAGGGATAATGCGCCGAGCAGCATCATCGCGTCGTCATGATCGCCGGGGGCCATCAGGCCGGCGCCGAAGATCAGGATCGGGACAGCCAGCGGCAGCATGATCAAACCGGCGAGCGCTCCGCCCCGCTTGAGCCCCGCCGTCAAAGCCGCGGTGGCGAGGGTGAGCGCGGCCAGCCCCGGCGTTCCCGCCGCCAGCCCGATTTCAAGCCGCAGCAGCCCCTCGGGCGGCAGTTTCATCAGCGCCGCCGCCGGCAGCGCCGCCAGCATCAAAGGTGGCGCGAAAGCCAGCCAGTGGCCGATCAATTTTGCCAGCGCGATCGTCTCCTCGGCGTGGCCGCGCAGCGCCAGCTGGTCGAGGAATCCGGCCGCGCGGTCGGGCTCGATCAGCCGCTCGACCGGCAGCAGCGCCGCAATCAGTGCCGCCATCCACAAGGCGCCGCCGCCGGTGCGGCCGAGCAGCTCGGAGTCGGGCCCAACCGCGAACGGAAACAGGGTGGCAACGAGCAGGAAGAAAATGACGGGCAGCAGCATCGCGCCGCCGCCGGCGGCGTGCCTGAGCTCGCGCAGCGCCAGCGGGACGATCACAGGGCGATCTCCTGCGCGCCGTCGAGTCCGAGTGGCAGATGCGACGCGGCGAGGATCGCGCCGCCCTGGGCGCGGTGGGCCGCCATCGCCGCCGCCAGCCGCACCTGGCCATCGGCGTCGAGCCCGTTGGCCGGCTCGTCGAGCAGCCACAGCGGCGCTCGGCTCGCGATCAGCCGCGCCAGCACCGCCCGCTGGCGCTGGCCGGAAGACAGCATTCGCACCGGTACCTCGGAGAGGTGCGACAAATCCATCGCCGCCATCGCCGCCGCCGGGTCGGCAGGCCTGCCCCGGCGTCGGCCGGGGTCGAGCCTTGCCCAGAAGCCGAGCGCTCTCGCCAGGGTGGCACGCTCGTCGAGCGCAAGATGCTCGTCGGCCAGGGCGCATTGCGAGCGTTCGACATGGCCGGCGGCCGGCCGCAGCAGCCCGGCGCAGAGGCGGATCAGCGAGCTCTTGCCGGCGCCGTTCGGCCCGGTCACCAGCGCCGCCTCGCCGGGGCCAAGCGCAAGATCGAGCGCTTCGAACAGCCGCCGGCCACCGCGCTCGCCGCTGACCTGGTGCAGCGTCAGGCGGCCGTTCATCCGTGGCTTTCCGCCTGCTGCTCGATTGCGTGCATCTCGGCATCGGAAAAGCCGAAATGATGGCCGATCTCGTGGACGATGACGTGGGTGATCAGCGCTTCAAGGCTGACCCCGCTCTCCGCCCATTCGTCGAGCAGCGGCCGGCGGTAGAGATGGATCATCGGCGGCAGCTCGCCCGATGCCCAGTGGCTGGCCTCGCGCATCGAACGGCCCGAATAGAGGCCGGAAAGCTCGAACTCGCTGTCGATGCCGAGGCTCTTCAGCACCTCCTCGTCGGCGAAATCCTCGACCCGCAGCACCACGCCCTGCAGGCAGGCGCGGAAAGGCTCGGGCAGCCGCGCGATCGCGGCTTCCGCCAGCCGCTCGATCGCGGCGGCGTCGGGCGCGTAGGTTCCCTCCGGGGTTTGACCGCTCGCCATCGCCAGGCGACATAAAGGCGTTTGAAGCGAAACGGGAGCGAAGGATGGCGATGCTGGGTGAGGCGGAGCGGGACGAGGCGCTGAAGGCCGTTCCCAATTGGCGGTTCGACGAGGCGCGCGGCGGCATCGCCCGCTCGTTCAAATTCGCCGATTTCGGCGAGGCGTTCGCGTTCATGACCCGGGTCGCGCTCGCCGCAGAGAAAGCCGATCACCATCCCGACTGGACCAACGTCTGGAACCGGGTCGACATCTTCCTCACCACCCACATCGCCGGCGGCCTGACGGCGCGCGACATCGCGCTGGCCGGCGAGATCGACGCGATCGCGGGCTGAAGCCGTTAGAACAACGGGAGGTTTCGCTTGCTCGCCTGCGGAAGGGCTGCGTAAAACCACCGAGAAAAGGGGGCTGCCGACCGCGACGTGGCCGATGTGTTCATTTCCTATGCCCGGCCGACCGAACGCGAGGCGGAAATGGTCGCCGATGCCTTGCGCAAGCGCGGCTACGACGTGTGGCGCGACGACGAGTTGCCGGCGCACCGCGCCTATGGCGAGGTGATCGAGGAAAGGCTGAAATCGGCCAAGGCGGTGGTGGTGGTCTGGTCGCTCGACGCGCTGCGCTCGCAATGGGTGCGCGCCGAGGCTGACGCGGCGCGCGAGGCGGGCACCCTGGTCCAGCTCACCGTCGACGGCACGATGCCGCCGATGCCGTTCAACCAGATCCAGTGCGCCGACCTGCGCGGCTGGGAGGGCGACCCGGAATCGCCGGCGTGGAAAAAGGTCGAGGGCAGTGTCGCGGCGCTGGCCGGCACCCCGGCGGCCGGTGGCGGCAGCGCCCCGCGGGCCGGCACCCGGACGATCTCGGTCTGCGTGCTGCCGTTCATCAACATGAGCGGTGATGCCGAGCAGGAATATTTCAGCGACGGCATTAGCGAGGACATCATCACCGATCTGTCCAAGGTTTCGTCGCTGTCGGTGGTCGCGCGCAACACTGCCTTCACCTACAAGGGCGCGTCGCTCGACGTGAAGAAAGTCGCGGCCGAGCAGGGCGTCAGCCACGTCCTCGAAGGCAGCGTCCGCAAGGCCGGCAACCGGGTGCG
Source organism: Sphingosinicella sp. (assembly GCA_052386895.1). GTDB lineage: Bacteria > Pseudomonadota > Alphaproteobacteria > Sphingomonadales > Sphingomonadaceae > Allosphingosinicella. The sequence continues at coordinate 39,936 of JBQTJR010000022.1, read as the reverse complement.
GATCACCGCCCAGCTGATCGACGGTAAGGCGGGCGACCATGTCTGGGCCGAGCGCTACGACCGCGACCTTACCGACATTTTCGCCATCCAGGACGAGATTTCCAAGGCGATCGTTTCCGCGCTGCAGGTGCGGCTGCTGCCGCAGGAGAAGAAAGCGATCGAGCATCGCGGCACCGCCAATCCCGACGCCTACAACCTCTATCTGCTGGCCCGGCAGCAATGGATCAGCGGCAGCCGGGGCTCGACCCGCGAGCACGTCGTGATCCGCATGTGCCGGCAGGCAACCGCGCTCGATCCGGATTATGCCAAGGCCTGGGCGCTGATGGCGCTCGCCCAGTCCGAGTTGCGCTTCTGGCACGGTCACGACGAGAACGCGCTGCCGGCCGCGGAGCGAGCGCTGGAGATCGATCCGGACCTGCCCGACGCGCTCTGCGTCAAAGCGCGCTACGCGCTCGAGGAAGGGCGCGACGAGGAAGCGACCCGGCAGATCGAGGCGGCGCTCAAGCTCGAGCCCGATTCCTGGGAGGTCAACAAGGAGGCGGCGTTTGTCGCGTTCCGCCGGGGACGCACCGCCGAGGCCATTCCCTATTTCGAGAAAGCGGCGTCCTTGATGGACAGCGACTATCACGATCCCGGCATGCTGATTACCTGCTACTTGGCGGTGGGTGACACCGAAGGCCTGCGGCGCGCGGCAGAAATGACGGCTTCGCGGGCCGAAAAGGCAGTCGCACAGGATCCAAGCAATGGCGGCGCGCTGGGATACGGAGCGATCGGCCTGGCGGCGCTCGGCGAGCGTGAGCGCGCGAAGGAGTGGGTCGATCGGGCGATGCTTATCGATCCCGACAACCAATCGCTGCGCTACAACATGGCCTGCGTCCTCACCATGCACCTCGGCGACAAGGAGGCCGCGATCGAGTTGCTCGGCCCATTCTTCGAGCGGGTGAGCCTTACCCAGGTCAAGCACAGCCAGGTCGACCCGGACATGGACCCGCTGCGCGACGATCCGCGGTTCAAGGCGATGGTGGCTGCCGCCGAGGCGCGGCTCGGAGTCGGCGGCGACAAGGCCGGCGGCAGGAAGAAAAAGACCGCCGCCTGATGTCCGACGTGTTCATCTCCTACGCCCGCTCGACCGAGCGCCAGGCCGAGCAGGTCGCCGAGGCGGTTCGCGCGCTCGGCTACCAGGTGTGGCGCGACGACGAACTGCCGGCGCATCGTTCCTATGGCGAGGTGATCGAGGAGCGGCTCCGGGCGGCCAAGGCGGTAGTGGTAATCTGGTCGGCCGAGGCGGTCCGCTCGCAAGGGGTGGGCGCCGAGGCCGACACCGCGCGCGGGCTCGGCACCCTCGTCCAGCTCACAGTCGACGGAGCGCTGCCGCCGATCCCGTTCAACCAGATCCAGTGCGCCGACCTTCAGGGATGGGACGGCAATACCGAAGCACCCGGCTGGAAAAAGGTCGAGGGCAGCATCGCCTCGCTCGCCGGCGAAGGCGACGCCGAACCCGAGCGATCGCCAACCCACGCTCCGGCGCGCAGGATCAGCGTCTGCGTTCTTCCATTCATCAACATGAGTGGCGACGCCGAGCAGGAATATTTCAGCGACGGCATCAGCGAGGACATCATCACCGATCTCTCGAAGATCTCGGCGCTGTCGGTGGTCACGCGCAACACCGCTTTCGGTTACAAGGGGAAGGAAATCGACATCAAGGCTGTGGCCCGCGATCTCGGCGTCAGCCACGTCGTCGAAGGCAGCGTCCGTAAGGCGGGCAGCCGGGTCCGCATCAGTGCCCAGCTGATCGACGGCAAGGCCGACGAGCATGTCTGGGCCGAGCGCTACGACCGCGATCTCACCGACATTTTCGCCATCCAGGACGAGATTTCGAAGGCGATCGTCTCCGCCCTGAAGCTCAAGCTGCTGCCGCAGGAGAAAAAGGCGATCGAGCATCGCGGCACGACCAGCCCCGAAGCCTACAACCTTTACCTGATGGCGCGTCAGCATTGGATCAGCGGCAATCGCGGCGACAGCCGGCGCGAGGAAATCGTCATCCGCATCTGTCGCCAGGCCACCGCGATCGACCCGGATTACGCCAAGGCCTGGGCGCTGATGGCGCTGGTGCAGGCCGAGCTGCGCTTCTGGCACGGCCGTGACGAGGACGCACTGCCGGCGGCCGAACGGGCGCTGGAGATCGACCCGGACCTGCCGGACGCGCTTTGCGTCAGGGCGCGCTACGCGCTGGCGGCCAACGAATTCGAAGAAGCGAACCGGCTGGTCCAGGCGGCGCTCAAGCTCGAGCCCGATTCCTGGGAGGTCAACAAGGAAGCGGCGTTCGTCGCCTTCCGCCAGGGCAAGATCGCCGAATCCATCCCCTATTTCGAAAAGGCGGCGTCGCTGATGGACGACGACTACCACGATCCGGGCATGTTGATCACCTGCTACAATGAGACGGGCGATACGGAGGGCATGCGCCGTGCCGCGGAAATGGCGTTCACCCGCGCCGACAAGGCGGTCGCCCAGGATCCCGGCAACGGCGCCGCCCTTGCCTATGGGGCGATCGGGCTCGCGACATTGGGTGAGGGCGAACGCGCCAGGGAATGGATCGACCGGGCGATGCTGGTGGATTCCAGCAACCAGTTCATGCGCTACAACCTCGCCTGCGTCCTCGTCACCTATCTCGACGACAAGGAGGCCGCGCTCGGCCTGCTCGAACCCTATTTCGCAAAGACCAATCTGACACAGTTGCGGCACCTCCTGGTCGATCCCGACATGAATACTCTGCGCGGCGATCCCCGCTTCCAGAAAATGCTGGCTGCCGCCGAGGCGCGGCTCGGAATCGCTGGCGAAAAGGCCGCCGGCAGGAAGAAAAAGACCACCGCCTGATGTCCGACGTGTTCGTCTCCTATGCCCGCTCGACCGAGCGCCAGGCCGAGCAGGTCGCCGAAGCGGTCCGCGCGCTCGGCTACCAGGTGTGGCGCGATGACGAGCTGCCGGCGCACCGTTCCTATGGCGAGGTGATCGAGGAGCGGTTGAGGGCTGCCAAGGCGGTGGTGGTAATCTGGTCGGCCGAGGCGATCCGCTCGCAATGGGTGCGCGCCGAGGCCGATACCGCGCGCGGGCTCGGCACCCTGGTCCAGCTCACCGTCGACGGATCGCTGCCGCCGATCCCGTTCAACCAGATCCAGTGCGCCGACCTGCGCGGCTGGGACGGCGACACTTCGACGCCCGGCTGGAAAAAGGTCGAGGGGAGCATCACTTCGCTCGCAGGCGATGGTGGCGCCGTGCTGGCCAAAGCAGCGACTGCCATCGCCCCGTCTGGGAAAATCTGCATCTGCGTGCTGCCGTTCCAGAATATGAGCGGCGATGCCGAGCAGGAATATTTCAGCGATGGGATCAGCGAGGACATCATCACCGACCTGTCAAAGGTTTCGGCGCTGTTGGTGATCGCGCGCAACACCGCGTTCGGCTTCAAGGGCAAGGAGATCGACATCAAGGCGGTGGCCCGCGATCTCGGCGTCACCCACCTGCTCGAGGGCAGCGTCCGCAAGGTAGGAAGCCGGGTCCGGATCACCGCCCAGCTGATCGACGGCGCCACCGGCGCCCATCTGTGGGCCGAGCGCTACGACCGCGATCTCGACGACATCTTCGCCATCCAGGACGAAATATCCAAAGCGATCGTCGCGGCGCTGCAGGTGCGGCTGCTGCCGCAGGAAAAAAAGGCGATCGAGCAGCGCGGCACGACCAACCCGGACGCTTACAAACTCTATCTGATGGCGCGGCAATACTGGATCAGTGGCAACCGCCTCTCCACGCGTGAGGAAATCGTGATCCGCATGTGTCGCCAGGCGACGACGCTCGATCCTGATTATGCCAAGGCGTGGGCGCTGATGGCGCTGGCCCAATCCGAGCTGCGCTTCTGGCACGGCTGCGACGAGGACGCGCTGCCGGCGGCCGAGCGGGCGCTCGAGATCGATCCGGATCTGCCCGATGCGCTTTGCGTCAAGGCTCGCTATGCGATGGAGGAAGGCCGGCACGAGGAAGCGCGACGCCAGGTCGAAGCGGCGCTAAAACTGGAGCCCGATTCCTGGGAGGTCAACAAAGAAGCAGCGTTCGTTATTTTCCGACAGGGACGGATTGGTGAGTCCATCCCCTATTTCGAAAAAGCGGCGTCCTTGATGGATACCGACTATCACGATCCCAGCATGCTGATCACCTGCTACCAGGCGGTCGGCGATACCGCTGCCCTACTCCGCGTCGCACAAATGACCTTCGAGCGCGTCGAAAAAGCGGTTGCGCTGGCTCCTGGCAACGGCTTCGCTTTGGGCAAGGGGGCTTCAGCTCTGGCCGTTCTCGGCGAGACCGAACGAGCGAAGGAATGGGCGGCTCGGGCGCTACTGGTCGACCCCGGCAACCAATCGCTGCGCTACAACATGGCTTGCCTCTTCGCCATGCGGCTCGGCGATTCGGAGGCCGCGCTCGACCTGCTCGGCCCGCACTTTGAGACCGTAAGTCTTACCCAGATTCGTCATAGCCAGGCCGACCCGGACATGGATCCGCTGCGCGAGGATCCTCGCTTCAAACGGATGATGGCCGCCGCCGAGGCGCGACTGGGCGTCGGCGGCGAAAAAGCCGGCAAGAAGAAGAAATGATCGCCTGATGTCCGACGTGTTCGTCTCCTACGCCCGCTCGACCGAGCGCCAGGCCGAGCAGGTCGCCGAGGCGGTCCGCGCGCTCGGCTACCAGGTATGGCGCGACGATGAGCTGCCGGCGCACCGCTCCTACGGCGAGGTGATCGAAGAAAGGCTGCGGGCAGCCAAGGCGGTGGTGGTGATCTGGTCGGCCGAGGCGATCCGGTCGCAATGGGTGCGGGCCGAGGCCGATACCGCGCGCGGGCTCGGCACCCTCGTGCAGCTCACCGTTGACGGATCGCTGCCACCGATCCCGTTCAACCAGATCCAGTGCGCGGACCTGCGCGACTGGGACGGCGACACCGATGCGCCGGGATGGCAGAAGGTGGAGAGCAGCATCGCCTCGCTGGCGGGTGAGGGGGCGGCCGACGCGGCGCAAGCGACAAAAAGCGCGCCCGCGCGCAGGGTCTGCATCTGCGTGCTGCCGTTCCAGAACATGAGCGGCGATGCCGAGCAGGAATATTTCAGCGACGGCATCAGCGAGGACATCATCACCGATCTCTCGAAAATCTCGGCGCTGTCGGTGATTGCACGCAACACCGCGTTCGGCCTCAAGGGCAAGGAGATCGACATCAAGGCGGTGTCCCGCGACCTCGGGGTCACCCACATGCTCGAGGGGAGCGTCCGCAAGGCGGGCAGCCGGGTGCGGATCAACGCCCAGCTGGTCGATGGCAAGGCCGGCGATCATCTCTGGGCCGAGCGTTACGACCGCGATCTCGACGACATCTTCGCCATCCAGGACGAGATCACCAAGGCGATCGTCGGCGCATTGAAGCTCAAGCTGCTGCCGAAGGAAAAAAAGGCGGTGGAGCAGCGCGATACGATCAATCCCGAAGCCTACAACCTCTATCTGATGGCGCGCCAGCACTGGATCAGCGGCAATGTCGGCGACAGCCGGCGCGAGGAAGTCGTGGTACGCATCTGCACGCAGGCGACGGCCGTCGATCCCGATTATGCCCGGGCCTGGGCGCTGATGGCGCTGGCGCAAACCGAGTTGCGGTTCCTGCATGAAAAGGACGTCGATGCCCTGCCCGCCGCCGAGCGCGCGCTGGCGCTCGATCCGACCATCGCCGAGGCGCATTGCGTCAAGGCACGATACCTGCACGAGGAAGGCCGTCAGGCCGAGTCCAACCGGCTGATCGAAACGGCGCTTCAGCTCGATCCGGAATCGTTCGAGGTCAACCAGATCGCGGGGCACCTGACCTTCCGCCAGGGCCGAATCAGGGACGCCATTCCCTATTTCGAGAAAGCGGCGTCGCTGATGGATACCGACTATCGCGATCCGGCTCTGCTGATGACCTGTTATCAAGCGCTGGGCGACGCAGCCGGCCTTCGCCGCGCCGGGGAAATGGCTTTCTCGCGAGCGGAAAAAGCGATTGCTCAGGATCCTACCAATGGTGCGGCTCTCGCCGCCGGGGCTTGCGGACTGGCCGTGCTTGGCGAAGGCGAGCGCGCAAAGGAATGGATCGCCCGGGCGTTGCTGATCGACCCGGACAACATGCCGATGCGCTACAATCTCGTCTGCGCGCTGACCGGATATCTCGGCGATGATGAAGCGGCGATCGAGCTGCTTGGGCCATTCCTGGAGCGGGTCGGTACCTCGCTGTTCGAGCATGTCCAGGTCGACCCCGACCTCGATCCGCTGCGCGCCCATCCCCGCTTCCAGCAGATGATGGCCGCGACCGAGGCGCGGCATGCCGCGTCTGGCGAGGGCGAGGCCGCACCGAAGCCGAAAGCGCGCAAGGCCAAGGCATAGGCCTGGGCGCGAAATGGAGAACTCGCCGCCACTTCCCTCGCCGGGTCTCGCGGTGGCGATCGTCGGGCACCGTGCGGCGCGGATCGTCGATGCCGAAGCGGTGAAGGAGAGGATTGCGGCGCTGCTGGCGCTGGTCGGGCCGGCGGGGGACGTTCGGCTGGTCTCGGCGCTGGCCGAGGGCGCCGACCGGCTCGCGGCCGCTGCGGCGCTCGAAGCAGACCTGAAGCTCGAAGTCGCGCTGCCCTTTCCGGCCGACGAATATGAACGCGATTTCGAGGAGCCGGAGTCGCTCGAGGAATTTCGCCATATGCTCGGCCGCGCGACGTCGGTCCTTGTCCTCGACGGCGCCGCCGGCGCGCGCGAGGCCGCCTACGAGGCGGTCGGCCGGGCGCTGCTCGACAATGGCGACCTCCTGTTTGCAGTATGGGACGGGGGCCCCGGGCGCGGACCGGGCGGGACGCGCGAGGTCGTCGCCGAAGCGGTTCGGCGCGGCCTGCCGGTGGTGACTATCGGTCCTGACGGGAAAGAGGCGGAGCTGCTCGCGGCCGGACAAGGGGGGATCCGTCCGCTGCGGCTGGAGGATGCGGTACGCGTCCCGGTCGACAACCTCGCCGCGATCGCCGACCGGATCGCCACCCTACCGGCGCGCGCCGAAGTCGAGGCTCACTGGCTGACCCGCTGGCGACGGCCCTATCTGCCTTCGTTCCACCGCGCTTATCCCTGGCTTCTGCGGCTGGTGGGGGCGGGGCCGAAGAAGCGCCGCCCGGGTGCCGGCGCGCCGGCTACCGCGCCGGCGCTTCCGAATGGTCCGCTTCGCGACGCTTTCAACTGGTGGGACGACGTCGCAATCTACTCGGCGCAGGCCTTCCGCTCGGCGGTGATCGTCAATTTCGCGCTGGCCGCGCTCGCGGTGGTGATCGCGTCCGCCTCGCTGCTGGCCGGGGCGATGAAATGGTTTTTCGTGCTGGCGGAAGTGGTCGTCATCCTGCTGCTGCTGGTCAACAACTGGTACGCGAACCGCCAGCGCTGGCAGGAAAGATGGCTGGAATCGCGCCAGGTCGCCGAGATGCTGCGCGTCACCCTGCTGCTACGCGGGGCCGGCATCGGCCGCGGCATCGCCGCCGACGGCGGCTGGGGCGCCGCCTATGTCGCGGCGCTCGCCCGCGGCGAGCCGCTCGCAGCGGTCGACCTGTCCGATCCTGCCGCCGCGGCGCGGCCGCTGGTCGCCGAAATCGAGGGCCAGGGGGGCTGGAACGAGACGACCGCCGGGCGCATGCGCCGCGCCGGCCACCGCATCGAGCGCGTCGGCGAGATCCTGTTCCTCGCTTGTCCTGCTGGCGGCGGTCGCCTGGCTGGTGGTGGCGATGTTCGATCCGGAAATGGCCGACGATCTCATGGCGCCGATCACCGCCATCACCGGCGGCCTGCCGGCGGTCGCCACCGCCTGTTACGGCATTCGCATCATCCTCGATTTCGAGGGCGTCGCGGAGCGGGCGCAGCGAATGGCGATGGCGCTGATGGGATCGATCCAGGCGTGGGAACGATCGCCACCGAGCGCCGCCGCCCTGCAGGCGCTGGCCCGCGGCGCGGCCGACACCATGCTGGGTGATGTCGCCAACTGGCGGCTTCTCGCCGAGGGGCGGCGGCTCGCGATACCGGGATAGAGGCGTGGCCGCTCGCCTTGCCGCCTGCATCCCTGCTTACTAGATCATCTTCCCTGCCAGGACATGCGGAGCGGTGGCCGAGTGGTCGAAGGCGCTCGCCTGGAAAGTGAGTATACGGCAAAACCGTATCGAGGGTTCGAATCCCTCCCGCTCCGCCACCTTTAGACATGCGGCTCTATTGCGGTCTTCAGACGCGGCGGTTCTTGCTCCAGACCGAGAAGAGGATCAGGCAAAAGGCAGCCGAAAAGTCGCGCGTATGAAGGCAGCGGTCTCGTCGGCAGGCGGCATAGGTGCAGCAGGTCTTTCGTCATGCCCCCGAGTTCGATGTCGATCGAAACCGCCCCGGCGCCGCCCTAGCAGCCTACTCGACTCGATCAACCGACGGTCGTCGGCCCAAGTGGCGGAAATTTTCTAGATGTTCATCAAGATGCTGCTAATATCAGGATACTAAAGGGAACCGACCATCGAAATTCGAGCGGGGGGCCGTCCGAAGGAGCGATGCGTGAACGACGTTTCCCAACGGGATTTTCTCGATCGCCGGGAGCTGCTCGGCGCGCTTCGCGGCCTGCGCCGCGGCGATTTTACCGTCAGCCTGTCCGAGGATTTGCCGGGCATCGACGGCGAGATCGCGCGGCTGTTCAACGAGGTGGTGAACCTCGAAGCGTCGCTGACCAGCGAATTCGAGCGCCTCTCGATCGTGGTCGGCAAGGAAGGCAAGATCAGCCAGCGTGGGCGCGTGCGCGGCGCGACGGGGGGCTGGGAAGCCAAGCTCCGATCGATCAATGACCTGATCGAGGATATGGCGCAGCCGACCGCCGAAGTGGCGCGCGTGATCGGCGCGGTGGCCAAGGGCGACCTTTCGCAGGCGATGACGGTCGAGATCGACGGCCGGCCGCTGCGCGGCGAGTTCCTGCGCATCGGCAAGATCGTCAATACGATGGTCGAGCAGCTCGCTTCGTTCGCATCGGAAGTGACGCGCGTCGCTCGCGAAGTGGGCACCGAGGGCAAGCTGGGCGGACAGGCGCAGGTGAAGGGCGTCGCCGGCACCTGGAAGGACCTTACCGACAACGTCAACCTGATGGCCGACAATCTGACCGGCCAGGTGCGCAACATCGCGGACGTGACGACGGCGGTGGCGCGCGGCGATCTTTCGAAGAAGATCACCGTCGAGGTGAAGGGCGAGATCCTCGAGCTCAAGGACACGATCAACGTGATGGTCGATCAGCTCAACGCCTTCGCCAGCGAGGTGACCAGGGTCGCCCGCGAGGTCGGCACGGAAGGCAAGCTCGGCGGCCAGGCGCAGGTGCCCGGCGTCGCCGGCACCTGGGCCGATCTCACCGACCACGTCAATTTGATGGCGGCGAACCTCACCGGCCAGGTGCGCAACATCGCGGACGTGACGACGGCGGTGGCGCGCGGCGATCTTTCGAAGAAGATCACCGTCGACGTGAAGGGCGAGATCCTCGAGCTCAAGAACACGATCAACGTGATGGTCGACCAGCTCAATGCCTTCGCCTCGGAAGTGACGCGCGTCGCCCGCGAGGTCGGCACCGAAGGCAAGCTCGGCGGCCAGGCGCAAGTGCCCGGCGTCGGCGGCACCTGGAAGGACCTCACCGACAACGTCAACCTGATGGCCGACAATCTGACCGGCCAGGTCCGCAACATCGCCGAGGTGACCACCGCGGTGGCGCGCGGCGACCTTTCGAAGAAGATCACCGTCGACGTGAAGGGCGAGATCCTCGAGCTCAAGAACACGATCAACGTGATGGTCGATCAGCTCAACGCCTTCGCCAGCGAGGTGACGCGCGTCGCCCGCGAGGTCGGCACCGAAGGCAAGCTCGGCGGCCAGGCGCAGGTCGAGGGTGTCGCGGGCACCTGGGCCGATCTCACCGACAACGTCAACCTGATGGCGGCGAACCTCACCGGCCAGGTGCGCTCGATTGCCGAGGTCGCAACCGCCGTCACCAAAGGCGATCTCACGCGCTCGATCGCCGTCGAGGCGTCGGGCGAGATGGCGGCGCTCAAGGACAATATCAACGAGATGATCCTCAACCTGAAGGAGCAGACGCTGAAGAATGCGGAGCAGGACTGGCTGAAGACCAACCTCGCCCGCTTTTCGCGCATGCTTCAAGGCGAGCGCGACCTCACGACCGTCTCGAACCTGATCATGTCCGAGCTCGCGCCGCTGGTGAACGCCCAATATGGCGTCTTCTACGTCTCGAAGCGCGAGGAGGACGAGACACTGCTCGATCTCGTCGCCAGCTACGGCGCCGAAAGTCACGAGGCGCTAAAGCACGAGTTCAACCTGCGCGAAGGCCTTGTCGGCCAGGCGGCGGCGGACAAGCGGCCGGTCATCCTCGAGAACGTGCCCGGCGACTTCATCCGCATCGGCTCCGGCCTTGGCCATGCGCCACCGGCCAATATCGCGATCCTTCCGGCCTTGTTCGAGGACGAGGTGAAAGCGGTGATCGAGCTCGCCTCGTTCAGTGAGTTCAACGAAACCCATCACACTTTCCTCAACCAGCTGATGGAATCGATCGGCATCGTCCTCAACACGATTGCTGCAACCATGCGGACCGAGGGCCTGCTCACCAAATCGCAGCTGCTCACCCAGGAGCTGCAGGCGCGCCAGACCGAGCTCACCACCAAGCAGGAAGAGCTTCACGCGACCAACGAGGAACTGCAGGAGAAGGCCCAGCTTCTGGAGAACGAGAAAAAGCAGGTCGAAGAGAAAAATCTCGAGATCGACATGGCGCGGCGGGCGATCGAGGAGAAAGCCGAGCAGCTGGCGCTTACGTCGAAATACAAGTCCGAGTTCCTGGCCAATATGAGCCACGAACTCAGGACGCCGCTAAACTCGCTCCTTATCCTGTCGAAGCTTCTTGCCGACAACCCGCACGGTAACCTGAACGAAAAGCAGACCGAATTCGCCCGCACGATCCACTCGGCCGGCTCCGACCTGCTCAGCCTGATCAATGACATTCTCGACCTCTCCAAGATCGAGTCCGGCACGATCTCGATCGAGATTGGCGAAATGCCGCTGTCCAGCCTCAAACAACATATGGAGCGCACGTTCCGGCAGCTGGCTTCCGACAAGGGGCTGAGGTTCGCGGTCCAGTTCGACGACAACCTGCCTGCGGCGATCCGCACCGACGAGAAGCGGCTGCAGCAGGTGGTGCTCAACCTCCTGTCCAACGCCTTCAAGTTTACGCCGGAAGGCAGTGTCACGCTCTCCGTGCGCTCGGTCGCTCAGGGCTGGAGCACCAACCATCCGGTGCTGCGCAACGTCGACCACGCGATCGAGATCGCGGTTACCGACACCGGCATCGGCATTCCGGACGACAAGCAGAAGCTGATATTCGAGGCGTTCCAACAAGCCGATGCGACGACCAGCCGCCGGTTCGGCGGCACAGGCCTCGGCCTCTCGATCAGCCGGGAGATCGCGCGGCTGCTCGGCGGCGAGCTGCAGGTGCGCTCGAAGCCCGGCGAGGGTTCGACCTTCACCCTGTTCGTGCCGCTGGCCGCCGCCGCGATCTCGGCACCGCAGGGCACGACGACCGCTCGTTATGAAAATAGCGGCGCCGCCGTGCCTTCGGCCCTGCCGGGAACGCTGGAGGTGAGCGACGACCGCGACAATCTGGGCAACGATCCCTTCGTGCTGATCGTCGAGGACGACGTTACTTTTGCTTCGGTGCTGCTCGACATCGCCCGCTCTGCCGGACTCAAGGGCGTCGTGTCGACCGCCGGGGCCGGCACCCTGGCGATGGCCCGCAAACTGCAGCCGAGCGCGATCACCCTCGATCTCGGCCTCGACGACATCAACGGCTTCGTCCTCCTCGATCTCCTGAAGCATGATCCGATCACCGGCCAGATTCCGATTCACGTCATCTCCGGGGCCGAAGACGCGGAGGCGGCGGGCAAGCTCGGCGCCTTCGGGATCACCGGCAAGCCCGCGGCTGAGGACGAGCTAAAGCGCGTTTTCGGCGAGATCGCCCAGCAGTTCAAGCCGACCAAGCGGCGGCGGAAGGTCCGAACCGCGGCGCCCGAAGCGGCGCCGATTGCGGCCCAGAACCTTCCCGAGCTGGAGGGTGCCAAGGTCCTGATCGTCGACGACGATATCCGCAACATCTATTCGCTCACCAGCGTTCTGGAGAGCTTCAACGTCGAGGTTGTGCACGCAGAAAGCGGCGCCGATGGCATCCTGATTCTCGAGCAGACGCCCGGCATCGATGCTGCGCTGATCGATATCATGATGCCGGAGATGGACGGTTATGAGACGATGCGCCGAATCCGCGCGAATCCGGTGCTGGCCGACGTGCCGCTCATCGCCGTCACCGCGAAGGCGATGAAGGGTGACCGCCAGAAATGCCTCGATGCGGGGGCGTCCGATTATATCGCCAAGCCGGTCGACATCGAGCTGCTGCTCGCCCTCCTCAGGGTATGGATGAGTGACAGGAAAGGCCCTGTCATCGGGGCCGAGACGATCGACGCAAAACAGGCGGCGGAATGAGTACGGCGCCGATAGAGATGCCGGACATGCGGCTGATCCCTGCGCAACAGCCGGCGAAAGCGGTTACCGCCGCGCCCGCCGACGATCGTCGCGCACGCGTGCTGGTCGTGGACGACGACGATCATAACCTCCTGGCAATCCGTACGGTGATCGAGGACATCGCCGATGTTGAGGTGGCCTCTTCGGGCGAAGAGGCGCTCCGCCATTTGCTGCGCGACGAATTCGCGGTCATCCTCCTGGACGTCTTCATGCCCGGCATGGACGGCTACGAGACGGCGCAGATCATCCGCGGCCGCGAGCAGACGCGGCGGGTCCCGATCGTCTTCCTCTCGGCGGTCAACAAGGAGAAAGAGCATTTGCTGCGCGGCTACACGATGGGCGCCGTCGACTATGTTTTCAAACCGGTCGAGCCTGTCGTGTTGCGTTCCAAGGTCGCGGTTTTCGTCGACTTGTTCACGATGACGCGCGAGGTCCAGCGCAAGGCTGCGCAAGAACAGGCGCTGCTCGATGCGAACCTCAAGGCGAATGCGGAACGGCTGCTGATCGAGCAGGAGTTGCGCCTCGCCGAGCAGCGTCAGGCCGCGATCATCCAGTCGCTGCCGATCGTCTTCTATCTGGAATCCGGCGAGGCCTTGCCCCGCAAGCTGCAATTGGTCGGCGGCAATTTCCGCAGCGTGACCGGCTTCGATTTCGACGATGTGGCGCGCTCGCCCACGCTTTGGGCGGACCGGTTGCACCCGGAAGATCGGGAGCGCGTGCTGGCTGCGATCGGAGAGCGCGCCGAGACTGGGGCAATGGCGATCGAATATCGCTGGCGGTGCGCCAACGACGACTACAAGCATTTTCTCGATCAGGCCGTGCGGTTGGCCGGCGAAGTCGCGGGCCAGCTGCAATATGCGGGCACCTTGCTCGACGTGACCGAGCGCAAAGAGCTCGAGGATCAACTCCTCCATGCCCACAGAATGGATGCCCTCGGCAAGCTGACTGGCGGGATCGCGCACGATTTCAACAACTTGCTGGCGGCGGTGCTCGGTGGACTGGGGCTCATCGAACGCCGGATTCCGCTCCAGGAGGAACACAGCAAAATCCTCGGCATGATGCGCCGGGCCGCCGAGCAGGGCTCGGAGTTGGTCAGTCGTCTTCTCGCCTTCTCCCGCAGGCAGCAACTTCGGCCGGGCGACATCGATCTTGCCGCGCTTTCGACCTCGCTCAATGAAATCTTGTCGCACACGCTTGGCGGCCTGGTCGAGATCGAATGGCGCATGCCCAACGACGCCTGGCCGGCTTTTGCGGACCAGACCCAGCTCGAGCTCGCGCTGATAAACCTCGCGATCAACGCCCGCGATGCAATGCCGCAGGGTGGGTCCATTACTTTCGAGGTCGCCAACCGGGACGTCACACCGCGCAATTCGCTCGGGATCGAGGCAGGCGAGTATGTCGTCATCACGGTCGCGGATCAGGGGAACGGCATACCGCCGGAGATGCTCGCCCGCGTGACCGAACCTTTCTTCACCACCAAGGACGTCGGCAAAGGTACCGGCCTGGGGCTTTCAATGGTCTATGGCTTCGCCCGGCAATCGGGCGGAACGATCGACATTCAAAGTGAGATCGGCAAGGGCACCCGCATCGGCGTCTGGCTGCCTCGAGCTTCCCGTAGCGGGCCCGCCCCTTCGGAAGCTACCCCCGAGCCTGACATGAAGCGCGTGGACACGCCCCTCAATATTCTGTTGATCGATGATCACGAGCCAGTTCGGGAAACGACCGCCGCGATGCTGCGCGACCTGGGACACAAAGTCGATGCCCACGCTGACGGCGCTGCGGCTCTCAAATACCTCAAGAAACAGCGGACGAAATGTGATTTCATCGTCACCGATTATGCGATGCCGGTCCTCGCTGGCGACGAGATCCTGAGGCGCGCCCGGCGCCTTCGTCCCGACATTCCGGGGATCATCATAAGCGGCTATGCCGAGAGCCCGTCGCTCGATCCGGAGCTGCGTGAGACAATCGTTCTCAACAAGCCATTCACGATCGATCAGCTCCAAACCGCGCTGTATGGTGCCACCAAGGCCAGGCCAGGTCGCTAGAGGGCAATAACCTCGTGCCGTGGAGCAAAGTTGGGCTCGCGCCAGACTGACAGGGCTGCCGTTCACACAGCGTCGGCGCTGGCCCTAATCCGTGCATTTGGTATCGCTGATTCACGCGCATGCTAAGCGAGGCGGCCTGAATGATTGACTTGGATAGCGAACGGCCACTCCCCAAGCACCACGCCCCCACCCAGAGCGAGACGCTCGTCATCACCGCCTCCTCGCTCGGAACGGTGTTCGAATGGTACGATTTCTACCTCTACGGCCTGCTCGCCTCGATCATCTCGGCGCAATTCTTCTCCGGCGTCAACGAGACGACCGGCTTCATTCTCGCGCTCGCCGCGTTCGCCGCCGGTTTCGCGGTGCGCCCGTTCGGGGCGATTCTGTTCGGCCGGATCGGCGACCTGGTCGGCCGCAAGAACACTTTTCTGGTGACGATGGCGTTGATGGGCCTGTCGACTTTCCTCGTCGGGCTTCTGCCCTCTTACGCGTCGATCGGCGTCGCCGCCCCCATCCTCCTTGTCAGCCTGCGGCTGATCCAGGGGCTGGCGCTCGGCGGCGAATATGGCGGCGCCGCGACCTACGTCGCCGAGCATGCGCCGAACGCGAAGCGCGGCTTTTACACCAGCTTCATCCAGACGACCGCGACGCTCGGCCTGTTCGCGGCGCTGCTGGTGGTGATCGGCCTCCGTTCGGCGATGGGCGAGCAGGCGTTCGCCGAATGGGGCTGGCGCATCCCCTTCCTCATCTCGCTGGGGCTGCTCGCCGTCTCGCTCTGGATCCGCCTCCAGCTCGAGGAGAGCCCGGTGTTCCGGCGGATGAAGGCCGAGGGAGAGCTGTCGAAGGCGCCATTGAAGGAGGCATTCGGACGCTGGAGCAATGCCAAGCTGGTGCTGATCGCTTTGTTCGGCGCGGTCGCCGGCCAGGCGGTGGTGTGGTACGCCGGCCAGTTCTACGCGCTTTTCTTCCTCGAACGGACGCTGAAGGTCGATGGCGCCACCGCCAACATCCTGATCGCGATCGCGCTGGCGATCGGCACCCCGGCCTTCATCCTGTTCGGCTGGCTCTCCGATAAGATCGGGCGCAAGCCGATCATCCTCGCCGGCTGCCTGCTCGCGGCGGCCAGCTATTTCCCCTTGTTCCAGGCGCTGGCGCAGGCCGCCAACCCGGCGCTGTTCGAGGCGCAGGCGCGCGCGCCGGTGAGCGTGATTGCCCACCCGGCCGCCTGCTCGCTGCAGTTCGATCCGGTGGGACGCAACCGCTTCGACCGGCAGAGCTGCGACATCGCCAAGGCGTTCCTTGCCCGCGCCGGCATCTCCTACGCCAATGAAAGCGCGCCGGCCGGCAGCGCCGCCCGCATCCGCATCGGCGGCGCCGTGATCGCGGCGCCCGAGCCCGGCGCGCTGCTGGCAGACGCGCGTGCCGCTGCGATATCGGGATTCCAGGGACGGGCGCAGGCAATGCTGGCGAGCGCCGGTTATCCCGAACGCGCCGACCCGGCGGCGATCGACCGGCCGTGGGTCGTCCTCATCCTCACTCTCCTCGTCCTCTACGTGACGATGGTCTACGGCCCGATCGCGGCGATGCTGGTCGAATTGTTCCCGGCGCGGATCCGCTATACCTCGATGTCGCTGCCCTATCACATCGGCAACGGCTGGTTCGGCGGTTTCCTGCCACCGATCGCGTTCGCGATGGTCGCCGCCAGCGGCAACATCTACTCCGGGCTGTGGTATCCGGTGCTGGTCGCCGTGCTGACCGTGATCGTCGGATTGCTGTTCCTGCCGGAAACCCGCCAGCGCGACATCGACGCGTGATGGAGCCGGCAAACCGGCCAACGCAGAATTGCCGTTGACGAGCCGGCCGGTTTCCTGGACATTCGCGTGGCAATGACGATGCGTGCATCTTCGCAGGCCTGGCTTTGGTGGCGGGAGATTCCCGACGCGGCGGCGCGCCTGCATCGATGATGACGATACTCTAAGATCCCACCGACGAACGCACGAAAGCCTGCCGTTTCCGGCGGGCTTTTTCTTTGCCCGCGCCACACCAAGCCAAGGATTACCGAAATGTACATGATTTCCCAACCCGCCGCCCAACCCGACGCCCATGCCGCCGACGCACCGTTCGCGGAGTCGGTGGACCAGACGCTGGCCGACCTCTTCGCCGGCCGCTCGCTGTCCGAAGCCGAATCCGAACAGGTCTTTGCCGAGCTGGTCGCGGGCCGCCTCACCGAGCCGGCGATCGCTGCCCTGCTGATCGCCCTCAAGATCAAGGGGGAGAGTACAAGCGAGCTGATCGGCGCAGCCCACGCCCTGCGCGCCGCCGACGCGCCGTTCGATCGCCCCGATTATCTCTTCGCCGACAGCTGCGGCACCGGCGGCGACGGCGCCGGCACGATCAACCTCTCCACCGCCGTCGCCTTCGTCGCCGCCGCCGCGGGGCTGCCGGTCGCCAAGCACGGCAACCGGTCAGTGACGTCGCGGTGCGGCTCGGCCGACGTCCTCGAGGCGCTGGGCGCCAGGCTCGACGTGCCGGCCGGGGCCTCCCGACGGGCGCTCGATGAGATCGGCATCTGCTTCCTGTTCGCGCCGGCCTATCATCCCGGCCTCAAGCATGCCGGGCCGGTACGGCGGGCGCTGAAGGTGCGCACGATCATGAACGTCCTCGGCCCCTGCGTGAATCCGGCCGAGCCGCCGGCGCAGCTGCTGGGCGTGGCCGACCCGCGCCTGCTCGAACCGGTGGCGCAGGTGCTGGCCGCGCTCGGAGTCGTGGAGGCGATGGTGGTGCACGGTGCCGGGCTCGACGAAGTTGCGCTGCACGATGCGACGCAGGCGGTGCGGCTGCGGGCCGGCTCGATCGAGCCGGTGACGCTGACGCCGGAAGAGGCGGGGCTGGAGCGGGCACCGCTGGCGACGATCCGCGGCGGCGGACCGGAGGAAAATGCCGAGCGGCTCAAGGCGCTGCTGCTCGGTTACGGCACGGCCGCCGAGCGGCGCGCGGTGGCGATCAATGCCGCCGCGCTGCTGCTGACTGCGGGCAAGGCGGCGAGCCTCAAGGAGGGCGCCGACATCGCGCTGCAGACGATTGCTTCGGGCGCGCCGTTCCGGCTGCTCGAGGCCTTCGTCGAGATCACCCATGCGTGAACCGGCCGGCGTTCTGGGCGAAATCGTGCGGCGTAAGCGCGTGGAGGTGGCGGCGCGTCTCGGCGGAGGCGAGATCGAGGCGAGGCCGACCCGCCGCAGCCTCGCCGCCGCGCTGGCCGGGCCGGGTGTACGCTTCATCATGGAGGTGAAGAAATCCTCGCCCTCGGCGGGACCGTTGGCCCCGCGGATCGATGCGGCAGCACAAGCCGCAGCCTATGCCGGCGCCGCCTCGGCGATCAGCGTGCTGACCGACGGCCCGGGGTTCGGCGGCCGTCTCGAGGATCTTCGGACGGTGCGCCGGGTATTCAACGGACCGATTCTCGCCAAGGATTTCATTGTCGATCCGCGGCAGGTCTCCGAGGCGCGGAGGCACGGCGCCGATGCGGTGCTGGCGATCCTGGCGGTGCTGGACGACGCCCAAGCGGCAGCGGTCCTGCGCGCCGCGCGGGCGCTCGACATGGACGTGCTGGTCGAGGCGCACGATGCCTGGGAGGTCCGCCGGGCAGTTGCGCTCGGCGCGTCGATTGTCGGGATCAACAACCGGGACCTGCGCACGCTCAAGATCGATCTCGGCAATACCGGGCGGCTGGCGCCGCTGGTGCCGCGCGACCGGCTGGTCGTCGCCGAGTCGGGCGTTTCCGGCCGTACCGACGCCGAGCGGCTGGCGCCGCACGCCGACGCCATCCTTGTCGGCACGTCGCTGATGCGCGCGGCGTCGCCGGCCGAGGCGGCGCGGTCGCTCGCCTTCGGCCCGGTCAAGATATGCGGAATCACCAACGCCGAGGATTTCGACCGGGCGGCAGAGGCGGGTGCGACCTGGGCTGGCTTCGTCATGGTGCCCGGCACCCCGCGCGCGATGACCCCGGCGAACGCCGAAGCGGTGCTCGGCCGCGTCCGCGGCCGGCTGCGCACCGTCGGCATCTTCCGCGATGAGCCGCCCGAGCAGGTGAGCATGGTGGCCCGCCATCTGGGTCTCGACGCCGTCCAGCTACATGGGCGGGAGGATGCGGGCGCGGTCCGTTCGCTGGTCCCCGGCGAGACCGAGGTCTGGGCCGCCGTGCAGGTCGGCGCCGGTCCGCTTCATCCCCGGACCGGCGCCGATCGTCTGCTGTTCGATTCCGGGTCCGGCGGAAGCGGCCGCACCTTCGACTGGTCGCGGGTGCGCGGCCGCCGCGAGCTTTCCCGCGGCCTGCTGGCGGGCGGCCTCCGGCCTGGCAACGCCCGGGCCGCGGCGCGGGTCGGCGCATGGGCGCTCGACGTCGGCTCGGGCGTGGAACGGACCGCGGGGCGCAAGGATCCGGAGCGCCTCGCCGCTTTCTTCGAGGCGTTGCGGCTGCCGGCGCGCGGCGAGGCGGTCCCATGCTGATGAACCGCCGTTTCGGCGGCTTTGGCGGCGCCTACGTGCCGGAAATCCTGGTGCCGGCGCTCGAGCAGCTCGAGGCGGCGTTCGTCGAGGCGCGGCAGGATGCGGACTTCGGGGAGGAGCTTGCCGGCCTGCTCGCGACCTATGCCGGCCGGCCGACGCCGCTGACGCGCTGCCGCAACCTCGGCTCGCCCGGCGCGCGCCTTTACCTCAAGCGCGAGGACCTGCTGCACGGCGGCGCGCACAAGACCAACCAGGTGCTCGGCCAGGCGCTGCTGGCCAAGCGGATGGGCAAGACCCGGCTGATCGCCGAGACCGGTGCCGGCCAACACGGCGTCGCCACCGCGATGGCGGGCGCGCTGCTCGGCTTCGAGACCCGCATCTACATGGGTGCGCGCGACGTTGAGCGGCAGGCGCTGAACGTGTTCCGGATGCACCTGATGGGCGCCGAGGTGGTGGCGGTGGAAAGCGGCGGGCGCGGGCTCAAGGATGCGATCAACGAAGCGCTACGCGACTGGTCGGCGAGCTTTGGCGACAGCCATTATCTGCTCGGCACCGCCGCCGGCCCGCACCCGTTTCCGACCATCGTGCGCGAATTCCAGCGAATCATCGGCCGGGAAGCGCGGGCGCAGATTCTCAAGGAGGAGGGGCGGCTGCCCGACGCGGTGATCGCCTGCGTCGGCGGCGGCTCCAACGCGATCGGCATCTTCGCCGACTTCATCGACGATGCCGGCGTCAGGCTGATCGGGGTGGAGGCGGCGGGGAAGGGACTGGACGGAGATGCACATGGCGCGACCCTGCTGCGCGGCCGTCCGGGTGTCCTTCACGGCGCCGAGACCTACGTGCTCCAGGACGAGGACGGGCAGATCAGCGACAGCTGGTCGGTGTCGGCCGGTCTCGATTATCCGGCGGTAGGACCGGAACATGCCCATCTGAAGGCAACCGGCCGCGGCCAATATGCCGGTGCGACCGACCAGGAGGCGCTGGCCGCCTTCGCCGCGCTGGCGCGGGCGGAGGGCATCGTCTGCGCGTTCGAATCCGCCCACGCCGTGGCGCATGCGCTCAAGCTGGCCGATGCCGCGGACGAGAGGACGGTGCTGCTGGTCAACATTTCCGGGCGCGGCGACAAGGACATGGCGCAGGCGCAGCGCCTGCTGGAGCTCGGTTGATGGGCCGCTACGAGGCGATGTTCGACCGCCTCGCCGAGCAACAGGAAGGCGCGTTCGGCGCCTTCGTCATGCTTGGCGATCCTTCGCTGGAAGCGAGCGCCACCATCCTGGAGGCGCTGGTCGAATTCGGCGCCGACATGCTGGAGGTCGGCATCCCTTTTTCCGATCCGATCGCCGACGGCCCGGTGATCCAGGCGGCGGCGGCGCGGGCGCTGGCGGCGGGCGTCAGGCCGGCCGACTGCTTCGACCTGCTCCGCCGCATCCGCACGCGGCATCCGCAGGTACCGGTCGGCATCCTCACTTATGCCAATCTGGTGCTCGCCCGCGGCCGCGACACCTTCTACCGCCGAGCGGCGGAAGCCGGCGTCGACAGCGTGCTGATCGCCGACGTGCCGGTGCTCGAGGCGGAAGATTTCGCCGCCGCGGCGCGCGCACATGGCGTGGCGCCGGTGCTGATTGCGGCGGCGAACGTTCCGCCGGACCGCCTCGGGCAGATCGCCAGGCTTGGCGCGGGATATACCTATTGCGTCACGCGGTTCGGCGTCACCGGCGCCGGCCAACGGGTCGCCTTCGAGCACCGGGCCATGCTGGAGACGCTCGCCGCCTGCGGTGCGCCGCCGCCGGTGTTCGGCTTCGGCATCGCCGAGCCCGGCCATGTCGAAGCGGCGCTCGCGGCCGGCGCCGCGGGCGTGATCTGCGGGTCCGCCCTCGTCCGGCTGATCGAGCGGCACCCGGACGATCCCGTGCCGGCGCTCCGCCATTTCCTGAAAGCCATGCTCGCGGAGAAGAGGCTGCCGAATCAGCCGCCCGAGCACCGGTCTGGCTCGGCCGGGTCGAGGTCCGGGAGGATGGCCAGTTCGGCATAGAGCGCGGGCAGATCGACGGGCAGCATTCCGGCCAGGAGATGCGGCAGGCTGTCGATGACGAAGTAACGCTGCTGGAAGGCGTCGTGCCGGTATCGGGTCCTCATCACGCGACTGAGATCGAAGTCGCTGCGGCAGGGCTTCGCGCTCTCCAGCGCGAAGCGGGACTCGCTGAAGCTCGACAGCAGGCCGGCGCCGTAGATTTTGAGGTCGCCGTCCTCGCGGGCCAGGCCGAACTCGACCGTGTACCAGTAAAGCCGCGCCAGCCGGTGCATCGCCCCGAGGCGCAGCGCCTCGAGTCCTCGCTCGCCCAATGCCTGCATGAAATCGGCGAACGGCGGGTTTGCCAGCAGCGGCACATGGCCGAAGACGTCATGGAAGACGTCCGGTTCCTCGAGATAATCGAGCTGCGACGCGGCACGGATGAAGTTGCCCGCCGGGAAGCGGCGCTTGCTCAGATGCGCGAAGAAGATCTCGTCGGGTACTAGCCCGGGCACGGAGACGACCGTCCAGCCGGTCCGAACCGACAGCCGCTCGTTGAGTTCGGCCAGGTCGGGTATGCCGGGTTTCGACAGCCGCAGCAGGTCGAGGCCCTGCTCGAAGGCGGGCAAGGCGCGGCCGCGCAGCCTTTGCTGCTGACGGGCGAACAGAAGGTCCCAGACGCGGTGCTCCTCGGCGGTGAACCGCTCCCAATTCTGGGGAACCCGCCAGTCGGGTGAAGCGGCGGACGGCGGCGTTCGTGCGGGCCGCAGCCCCTTCGGATCAATCGTGAAATCGGTGAACATGGTGGAGCTTTCCCTGCAAAGAAAAACCCCGCCCGGAGGTCCGGACGGGGCGATTGAAACCTGATGCCGTATCAGCGCGTCAGATCGGTCCCGTCCGGGCCTCGCCGCAATAATAGACGATCGACGGGATGGCGCCGGTGCGGGCGCGCTCAGCAGTGAGCCGGGAGTGCGTCGAAAGCTTCATGTGTGCCAAAGCTTGTCCTGGAGATGACCGGTTTGTCAATGCCATGCTGGCCAAGCCACCCTGAACGCAGGCTTGCGGGCCGTTCACCGGAAATCACATCAAGATGAGGTTGCACGACCCGAACAGGCATAGGCCATTTGTTCGAGCCTCGATCGTCCACCCCTGTCTGCCGCTTGCTCTCGCCCCAGCCCGGCGGCAAATGTGCGTCATTGCATAGAGGCTGGGAGGCGGCGATGCCGGGGCTCTATTTCGACGAACTCAAGGTGGGCCAGCTGTTCCACCACGCGCTGCACCGCACCGTCACCGAGGCCGACAATGTCCTGATCAGCGCGCTCACCCACAATCCGGCGCGGCTCCATCTCGACGAGGAATATTGCCGCGAGGAAACCGAGTTCGGCCAGCGTATCGTCAACAGCACGCTGACGCTGGGACTGATGGTCGGCATCTCGGTCGGCGACACCACGCTCGGCACCGCCGTCGCCAATCTCGGCTGGGACGAGGTGCGTTTCCCCAAGCCGGTGTTCCACGGCGACACGCTGCGCATCGAGACCGAGGTGGCCGAACTGCGCGACAGCAAGTCACGGCCCGATCAGGGCATCGTCACCTTCATCCACCGCGCCTACAACCAAAGAGACGAGCTGGTGGCGAGCTGCCGCCGCACCGGCCTGCAGCGCAAGCGCCCGAAGGAATAGGTTTCGGGTCGGGTTCCGGGTGTCGGGTTCCGGGTGTCGGGGTCAGATTTCGAAACCAGAAACCTGAAACCTGAAACCCGAAACCCCATCAACCCACCGGGATCATCAAATGCGCGTAAGGCGTGCCGGCCCACATGATGTAGGGGCCGCTGGTGTCGGGGCTCGCGCCGCCCTGATAGTTCCGCAGCAGCGATTCCGATCCGACCACCATCAAATGCGGCCCGGTCTCGATCCAGGCATTGCCGGCGGTCGGCGTCTGCGCATGGGGATCGACGTTGCTGGCGTCGGTGCCGCCGCGCAGCATGTACATCAGGCCCACGGTGTCGGCAGGCGGCGGCGTCCGCCCGATCCAGGCCATCGCCCAGCGCATCGCATTGGCGTCCATGCACATCGGGTCCGGGCCCGGCGTCGCCGGATTGTCAGGCATGCAGGTGAAACCGTTACGGCCCTCGCGAAGGGTGCGCATCGAGCCGTCGGCGTCCATCGCCACCACCGCCGCATCGCGGCTGACCGAGGGCGGCGCCGCCGACGTCGCGCTCGCGATCGGATCGGCGTTATTGGTCTGCGCCGCGTTGGCGCCGGCCGCGTTCTCCGCCGCCTGTTGGTTGCCGGCCGGCTGGCAGCCGGCCACCGCCATCATCGCCGCAGCGGCGATCAAACCCCTTTTCATATCGCGTCTCCCACCTTGGGCTGTCAGCCGGCAGGCCCGGCTACCAGCGGAAGCCGAGCCTTATGCCATAGCCCTCGACGTCGCCGGCCTCGGCCCAGGCGGCGGCGAAGCCGCCGGCCCGCCCGGCATTGCCGGTCAGGCCGAGCTCGCCGCGGAACCAGGTGCCGCGCGGCGTGTCGGTCAATGCCGAGGTGAAGCCGCCGCTGGTCAGCGTCATGTCGTTCTCGCCCATGAACTCGTGCAGCACCTTGACGTCGGCATAGGGCCGGACGTTGCCGGTACCGCTGACCCGCAGGCCGAGCCGCCCGCGCAGGCTTTCGGCCTCGTCGAAGGTGAAAGTGAAGCCGCTGATCGTCATCGGATCGAGCTCGGTGCGGACATAAGCGAGGGCACCGTTGATCTCGACCTCCATGCCGCCCGTGCGCAGGCGATAGCCGATCTCGCCCTCGGCGCCGTAGCTGTTGCCCTCGACCCGGCCGGCGCCGAACGCCGCCGCATTGCTGAACGAGCCGTCGAAGAAGTCGGCCTTGGCAAGCAATTCGCCGAATAGGCCGGTCGGGCCGCCGTAGAGCAGGTAAGCACCGATATTATGGCCATCGAGATCGACCTGCGTGCCCGAGAGGAATTCGGTTCGCGCGTGCTGGTAGCCGCCGGTGATGCCGAGGGCGGCGCGCCCGAACGCGAAGTCGAAGCCGAGCTGCGCGCCGCGCCGCTTGGTTTCGCGCTCGAAATCGGTGTCGCGCACCGCCCCGAGCAGATCGAAACTCTGGGTTTCGCCCTGTTCGTCCTCGCCGATATAGCCCTGCGCCCAGAAGCTGAACCCGCGCGGCGTCTCGCTGCCGAGATTATCGCGCCGGCCGATCGCCGAGGCCGACCAGGCGTCGGCCGACTGGTACCAGTAATCGAAGCCGAGCGCGCCGAGCACTAGCGGTTCCGGCGCCAACAAATTGGGCAGCGCCACCAGGAAGAAATCGCCGCCCGCCTGCCGAATTGAATAATCGATGAAGCCCGAGCGGGTCGGCCCGGCCAGCGTGAATGCGCCAGGAACCGCGGTGAGGGCATCGACCACCAGCACGCCGGTGGGATTTGGGATCGCCGGCAGGCCCAGCAGGTTGAGATTGATCCCGGTCGAGCCCGAGGCGTGACCGCAGATGATCAGCCGGTCCGCCGGGGTTCCGGGCGTCCCTGCCTGGACGTCGATTCCAACCCGGCTTCCTGGCGCGCCGACATAATCGCCGCACAGGGTGAACCGGTCGCTGACCTCACCGTCGATCATCGAGACGAGGCCGCGATTGTCGAAGGTCTCGAGCGCGTTGATCGCCGCCGTGCCGTCACCTCGCACCGTGCCGGCGTTGATCAGCAGGTCGGCGCCGCCGCCGAAGGTACTGGTGCCGGTGGCGTTGAAGGTGCCGTTGTTGGTCAGCCGGTCGGCCGCGTCGGTGAGGTCGATGCGGCCGGTAATCGAGCCGGTGGCGCCGACCGTGATCGTCGCCGCGGCGCCGTCGACGTCGATCGCCGGGCCGGCCGAGCTGCGCACGTCGCCGCCCAGCGTGATGAACGCGCCGGTGCCGGACGTGACGTCGATGCCGGCGATCGCGCCGTTGACGTCGGCCCCGGCCAGCGTCGTGATGTCCACCCGGCAGGGCGTCGAGGCGAAAATGCCGACGCCGGTAGCCGAGAGGATGTCGTCGCGAGCGGTGATGTTGATGTTGGCGCAGCCGGTGGCGGTCGCGGCGATGCCGTCGCCGCCGCCCGGGCCGGTGACCGAAATCGGGCCGGCAACGATGATCTGGTTGCCGGTGGTGGTGGCGACCTCGATGCCGTCGGAACGCGGACCGCTGGCAATGATCGCGCCGACATTGACGTCGACCGTGCCGAAGCCGCCGTCGATATTGACCGCGTCGCTGTCCGCCCCGCGGGTGGTGATCGGCCCGCAGCGCACCACGATGTCGCCTTCGGAGCTGATGGCGATTCCGGGCGAACGGTCGCCGAGCGTCGTCACCGATGTGCAGGTCACGCCGACCCGCCCGTCGTCGCCGTCGACGATTATGCCAGGGCTGTTAGGACCTTCGGTGCGGACGTTGCCGGTGGTGACGTCGATCGTGCCGGTTCCCGTCACGTCGACGCCGGGCGAACGGTTGCCGCGGGTGTCGACGTCGCCGGTGACGACCGTGATCGGGTCCTCGCCGCCATCGACCTCGACGCCGGGGGAATCGTCGCCGATCGTCTCGACGTCGGTGGCGCGCGCTGTGATGCGGCAGCTGCCCGGGCCGAGCACCAGGCAGGCGGCGGGGTTGACGACAATGCCGAGGCCGGTGGAATCGTTGCCGTCGGTGCGGATCAGCCCGATGTCGGCGGTGACGCGGCCGATCGTGTCGATCAGGACCGCCGCGGCGCGATTGCCCTGGGTGTCGACCTCGGTTGCGATCACTCCGACGTCGCAGGCGCCGGCGCCAACCAGCACGCAGGCGACCGGGCTCGACGCGATGTCGATGCCAATCGCGTCGTTGCCCTGGGTGCGCAGAATGCCGACATTGCCGGTCGTGTCGCCGGCGGCGCGTACCAGCACGCCGGTGGCGCCGGCGCCGCTGGTGGTCAGCTGGCCGACGGTGAACGAAGTGTCGCAGGCGCCGGCGCCGAGGATGGCGCAGGCGGCCGGGTCGGAGCGCAGGTCGAGGCCGAACGCTTCGCTGCCGCTGGTCCGCAGCACACTGACGTTGGCGTTGATGTCGCCGACCGCGCGCACCAGCGCGCCCGGCGACTGGTTGCCGGCGGTGGTGAGGTTGCCGACCGTGAAGGCGGTATCGCAGGCGCCGGCGCCGAGGATGGCGCAGGCAGCGGCGTTGCCGCGCAGGTCGAGCCCGGCGGCCTGGTTGCCGCCGGTGCGCAGCACGCCGATGTTGATGGTCGTGTCTCCGGTCGCGGCGACCAGGCCGCCGATGCCGCCGAATCCATTGGTGGTGACTTCCTCGAGCGTGGCGGTGACGTCGCAGCCGCCGATTCCGAGCAGGATGCACGCCGCGGCACTGGTCGAAATGTCGAAAGCGACGCCGTCGGTGCCCTGCGTACTGAGCAACCGGCCTTGCAACGTGACGTCGCCGGTGCCGCGCAGGATGGTGGCGCGCGACAAATTGCCGTTGGTCTGGATGGCGTCGAACCTCAGGGTGATCGGGCCGTTGAGCGCGATCAGGTTGACGCCGGCGGCGTTGACGCCGTCGGTCCGCACCTGGTTGAGATCGGCATTGATCGTCGTACCGGTTGCGACCAGCGCAGGGGCGTTGGCGCCGAGCGTCCGGATCAGGCCGTCCGAATCGAAGATGATCGAATCGACCGCGGTGAGCAAGACGGCGATTGCGCCATCGGCGGTGGTGGAGACATTGTCGATCTGTGCGTTGATCCGCCTGCCCGAATTGATGACGACCCCGGTGGTGGTGCCGGCGACGGTCGAAACCCCCGGCGAAATGACGGTGATGTCGGCGCCGGCGAGGGTGCCGAGGTTGAACGGACCGTTCGACACGAAACCGTCGGCGAGCGTCACCACCAGCGGGACGGCCGATGCAACGACATTGATGGTTGCGGTGGTGGGCGGTGTGCCGGGCGGGGTGCCGAGCGGCGCGCAGTTGATCACGCCCGGCGGCAACGGCAGGCCGCTGACGCAGGCATTCTGGGCCTGGGCTGGCGATGCGAACAGGAAGGTCGCGGCCGACAAAGCGACAAGGCTGGTGCAGGCGCGCTGGCGCGTCATTAGTTTCGCGAAACGATCACGTGCGGACATCCCGGTGTCCCTCCTTCTTCCCCCCGAATTCTTCTCGGCTGAGCGCCGCTTTCCGCTAAATCCCGGCCTATCCTTTCGGTTCCGCGACGAACGCCTTCGGCGGCGGAATCCCGCAGAATCATGGTTAATTCCGGCGATTCAGCCGGTTTCAGCTTGCCCGGGCTCGGTGCAGCGGTAGCGATTGCGGATAAGGCGGTTGAAATGCCGGCCCTTGGCGAACGCGGCGCGCAGCGCCGCGGCCGCTCCTGGCGGCACCTCGTGATAGATGTAGCGCCGGCCGGTGACGAAGGTGATTTCGAGTTCCTGCGCCGCCGGCCGGTAGTCGAACGATTTGATGACCGTCGATGGCATTGCGCCGCCGCTGCTTTAGGCGATGTAGCCCATCAGCAGCAGGATGACGACGACGATCAGGACGAGGCCGAGCAGCCCGGACGGGCCGTAACCCCAGGCGCGGCTGTGGCCCCATGTCGGCAGCGCGCCGATCAACAGCAGGACCAGGATGATGAGAAGAATAGTGCCGAGCATTGGTACGCCTCCTACTTGGGTCTTGACCCGTTGGTGGGGCCGTAACGAGCCGGGCAGGCAGGAGTTGCGTCCGGCCATCTGGCTCAACCCTGTGGAAAATCCGCGATTTCGCCTTCGCTTTGGCGGCCCTCCCGCCTAACCTGCCGGCGATGGACGACGAGGACATCCTCGATTTCGAGGCGCCGGCGCGCGAGGCCGACCGGCTGACCCTCGATCTCGACGGCTGGGAAGGCCCGCTGGACCTGCTGCTGACGCTGGCGCGCAACCAGAAGGTCGATCTCACCCGCATCTCGATCCTTGCCCTGGTCGAGCAATATCTGGCCTTCATCGCCGACGCCCGCCGGCTGCGGCTGGAGATCGCTGCCGATTACCTGGTGATGGCCGCCTGGCTGGCCTATCTCAAATCCTGCCTGCTGCTGCCGCGCGACGCGACCGCCGAGCCCGGGCCCGACGAGCTGGCGCTGCGGCTGCAATTGCGCCTGCAGCGGCTGCAGGCGATGCGCGAGGCGGGGGCCAGGCTGATCGCGCGCGACCGGCTCGGCCGCGACGTCTTTGCCCGCGGGCGCCCGGAAGGGCTGAAGGTGCTGCGCCGCCGCGCCTGGACCACCGACCTTTACGACCTGATTGCCGCCTACGGCATCGTCCGTGCGCGCAACGAGCCGGCGGTGCACGTGGTGACGCGCCGGCCGGTGATGACCCTCGACGAGGCGCTGCACCGGCTCGAGCAGATGATCGGCCGCCTGCCCGAGTGGACGTCGCTCGAGACCTTCCTGCCCGATACGCAGGATACCGAATTCCGCCGATCGGCGTTGGCCTCGACCTTTGTCGCCACGCTCGAGCTCGCCCGGCTCGGCCGGGTCGAGGTTCGCCAGCAGGAGACGTTCGCTGCGCTCTACGTGAGGGCGGCATGACCCCCTTGTCGGATGGCGCGCGCGCCGTCGAGGCGGTGCTGTTCGCCGCGGAGGACCCGCTCGATCGCGACGATATCGCCGCTTATGTCGGCGACGGCGTCGACGTTGCGGCGGCACTGGCGGAAATCGCGCCCTTTTATGCCGGCCGCGGCGTCGAGCTGGTCGAGCGCGGCGGCCGCTGGCATTTCCAGACCGCCGCCGATCTCGCTTACATGCTGCGGCGCGAGCGCGAGGAGAGCCGCAAGCTGTCGCGCGCGGCGGTCGAGACGCTGGCGATCATCGCCTATCACGAGCCGGTCAGCCGCGCCGAGATCGAGGCGATCCGCGGCGTCCAGATTTCGAAGGGCACGCTCGACGTGCTGATGGAGGCGGGCTGGGTGCGCCCGGCGGGCCGGCGCGAAGTGCCGGGGCGGCCGCTCACTTATGCGACGACGCAAGAATTCCTTACCCATTTCGGGCTAGGCAGTCGGCGCGACCTGCCCGGCATCGACGATTTGCGGGCCGCGGGACTGCTCGATCCGGTCGATGCCGCGCTGGAAAGGCTCGGACCGTCGTCCGAAGAGGAGGTTGAACTGGAAACCGACGGCGAGGACGCCTAGGTTAGGTTCGACCAAGGAGACAGGAATATGGGTGGCTTCAGCCTCTGGCATTGGCTCATCGTCGGCCTGGTTATCCTGCTGCTGTTCGGCAAGGGCCGGTTTTCCGACATGATGGGCGATGTCGCCAAGGGCCTGCGCAGCTTCAAGAAAGGCATGACCGAGGAAGAGGAGGCGGCCTCCGCGCGCCAGCTGACCAGCGAGCGGCCAGGCGAGCCGGCTGCTGCCGATACCGCCACCGCCGCCTCGCCGGCCGAAACCCAGCCGGCCGCCGAGGCTGACAGGCACTGATCTTGCCTAATCGGGAGGCTTTCGTCCCGGTGATTGAGAGTTAAGGGGCGGGATGTTCGGCATCGATTCCGGCGAAATCCTGGTAATTGCGGTCGTCGCCCTGGTGGTGATCGGCCCCAGGGACTTGCCGCGGGCGATGCGCGCGATCGGCAACTTCATCGGCCAGGCGCGCGGCATGGCGCGCCATTTCCGCTCCGGCTTCGACGCGATGGTGCGCGAAGTGGAGCTCGAGGAGATGGAAAAGAAGTGGCGGACCGAAAACGAGCGGATCATGGCCGAGCATCCGGCGCTGCCGGATGCCCCGGCCGCGGCGACGTCCGCGGGCGCGGCCCCGCCGATCCCGCCGACCGGCGTGACGCCGGCCGCGCCTGAGGCGCGTCCGAAGACGGGCAGGGCAAAGCGGCGGTGAACGAGCCTTTTCCCCGGCCCGCTTCCGAGGAAGATCTCGACGCCAGCAAGGCGCCGTTGCTCGATCATTTGATCGAGCTGCGGCGGCGGCTGCTGTGGAGCTTCGCGGCGCTGGCACTGGCCTTCGCCTTCTGTCTCTATTTCGTCGATCCCATCCTCGCCGTGCTGGTTCAGCCGCTGCGCGCCGCCGGCCAGGATCAGCTGATCGCGGTTGCGGTGTTCGAGCAGTTCTTCGTGCGCATCAAGGTGGCGTTCTTCGGGGCGCTGATGGTGGCATTTCCCATCCTCGCCAGCCAGATCTGGCTGTTCGTCGCGCCCGGCCTCTATCGCAAGGAAAGGAAAGCCTTCTTGCCTTTCCTGCTGATGACCCCCTTCCTGTTCGCGGCGGGGGCGGCGCTCGCTTATTTCGTCGCGATGCCGGTCGCCCTCCAATATCTGCTCGGTTTCGAGGGTCAGCTGGGCGGCGTCCGCCAGACCTCGCTGCCGGGGATCGGCAATTATCTCGATTTCGTCACCCGCTTCCTGTTCGGCTTCGGTGTCGCTTTCCTGCTGCCGGTGCTGCTGATGCTGCTCGAGCGCGCCGGGCTGGTCACCCGCGACCAGCTCAAGCGCGGTCGCCGTTACGCGATCGTCATCGCTTTCGTCGCCGCCGCCATCCTGACGCCGCCGGACATCATCTCGCAGTTCCTGCTCGCGGTGCCGCTGGTGCTGCTCTACGAGCTGTCGCTGATCGCGA
Organism: Sphingosinicella sp.; assembly: GCA_052386895.1. Lineage (GTDB taxonomy): Bacteria > Pseudomonadota > Alphaproteobacteria > Sphingomonadales > Sphingomonadaceae > Allosphingosinicella. The sequence continues at coordinate 9,135 of JBQTJR010000022.1, read as the reverse complement.
TCTGGTTCACCGAGAAAAGGCGCGCCAGCAAGGCCAAGACGGCCTGAGGCGCCGCCCTTGGGACGGCGCCCCAGACAATCGCTCTTATCGGCGAGCGGCGTCTAGCAGTTGTTGTCGACGCCGTCGGCGCAGTCTGCCACCGACGCGACGTCATGGGCGGCACCATTGATGGTGTTGCACGCCGAAAGCGCCAGGCCACCGGCCAGCGCGGCGATGAACATCAGCTTCCTCATCATACGCCTCCTACACGCCCGGGATCGTTCCGGGTCCTGCGGCAATCAAAGCCCAATTGGCCCATGGGGTTCCGGCGTTCATCGCGCGAAGGCGCCAATCGGCACCGCTTGCGGGCCCAGTCGCCTGATCGAGGAAAAAGTTGAGCCCGGAAGCGCTACCGGGGGGGGGGAGGTCAGCGCGTCCGGGCCCATGTTGGATAGCGAGAGCGGGGGGGCAAAAGGTCACTATCCGAAGGGCCTAACGAGAGAGGTCGCGCCCGGTTCCCTCTGTGGGCAAAATTTTTTGGCCTTCCCACGCTCTTCGCGCTTCCCCATGCAACCGAGCGCGGGCGCCTTGCGGCTGACGGCCAGACGGCGCTGTCGACTCGCTGCTGAACGCCGAATGGCTTGCCTCCGCGGGAAATTTGCCTGAAGCTGCCCGCGTCCGACTGGATTACAGCGACTTAGCCGAGGGGTGAGCCATGAAGGTGCTGACTATCGCCGTTACCACGACTTTTCTCTTCACCCTGGCCGCGTGCGATCGGCTCGGGCTCGGCACGCAGGAGGCGGGCAACGCCGCCAATGCCGCCGATGCCAATGCCAGCGGCGACAAGCCGGGCGCAGACGCCGCCGGCAACACCGCCGAGGGCGGCAAGGATCCGCAGGCGGGCAGCGCGCAGGGCGCGGCTGGCCTCACCATGGCCGCGATCGCCGGTCGCTGGACCGACAACAATGATTGCAACCAGGTGACTTTGCTGGCCGACGACGGCACCTTCGTCGCGCCCAACGGCGGCCGCGGTAACTGGACCATCGACGGCACCCAGCTGACGCTCTCCGGCCCCGGCGGGACGGCCAATTTCACCGTCGCCCTCTCCGATCCCAACACCATGCAGCTGATCAGCGCGGAGGGCCAGGCGTCGCAATCGACCCGCTGCTGAGCGGCAGCGCGTCAGGAAGAGTCTTGCTCGCCGCGAACCGCGAGGGTGACCGAATAGCTGACTTGCTCGGGGTCGGCCTCGAGCGGTGAGCGCAGCTTGCGCGCCAGGCCGGTGATGATCCGCTCGAAACGCTCGTTCACCTCCGGGTCCTGCGCAACCTTGCCGCTGATCGCCTCGGCCTCGATCGTCAGCTGCGCCTTGCCCGGACCGGCGCCCTCGAGAATGATCGAAACCGCGTCGGCGCCGCGCAGCATCGCATATTCGGTGACCTCGGTGATCAGGAAGGCAACCGAGGCCGCTATGTCCTGGCTGACAAAGAACGGTGCTACGTCGATCCTGATTGCCATCAGCGCGGCCTTGGCCGGGGCGGTCGCGCGCAGATTGGTGGCAAGCTCGGCGATCAACGGCTTGAGCGCGATGCCGCGCGTCTCCTCTATTTCAGCGAAATGGTTGCGGTGGACGACCGCGAGCGCCTCGACCCGCCGCTGGATCGAGGCATAAGCGGCGGCCGATTCCTCGCTGGCGCTGCTCCGCGAATGGAGGTTGAGCAGCGAGGCGACAACCTGCAAATTGTTCTTCACGCGGTGGTGGACCTCACGCACCAGCATGGTCTGGCGGTCGACCGCGGCTTCCAGCTCGCTTTCGTGCGAGGCGACCGTGCGGGTGAGGGCGTCGAACGCATGGCCGAGTTCGCCGATTTCGCGCGCCGGTGACTTCAAGGGCGGCAGCCTGAGGGCGCGATCGCCGGGCCGATAGGAGGTCACGGCCTGCTGGATGCGGCCCAGCGGCCGCACCAGCTGCTGGTTCACGACCCACCAGGCGATCAGGCCGGCAGCGAGCCACATCATCACCGGCAGCACGATCAGGAGCGCGTCGACCAGGGTGAGCGGCGTGGCGCTCAGGGTGATCCTCAGTTGCAGCGGCCCGACGCCGACCCGCTCGGTGTCGGTCAGCGTCCGCGCCATCGTCGCCGGGCTGTACTCCTCGCGCAGCACCATCCGCCGGCCGCCGCCGAGCAGGTCGAGGTCGAAGTTGGTCGTAGTGCCGGGCAGGTAGGTGAGATCGCGCAGCGCCGCACGGCTGAACTCGGCCACGCCGCGGACCCGGCCGAGCGGCCCGGTCACCAGCATGCGCAGCGATTCTCCGGCCGGGTCGAGTTCGACAAAATCCCGATCCGCGTCCAGCCCGGTTGCGGGCAGCAAGGGGGCAAAGCCGGGCGAGGCGCAGCGGCTGCGCCGGTCGGCGCCGAGCAGCGCAAAGCGGCCCTGCGCCGGCACCTCGCTGGCCAATCGCGCCAGCGCCTGGCGGCAGCCGGGCTCCCCGGCCGCGCCGGCATCGCTGGCAATGCCGGCGCCGCGCAGCGCCGCCATCGTGCGAACCACCAAATTGTCCAATCGCGCTGTCTTGCGGTCGAGCCGCGCGAGGGTATCGGCGATCCTCTGCTCGCTGTTGACTCGGGCGTTGTGCACCGACGCGATCACCGCCACCACGCCCAGCGGCAGCAAGGCGGCGACCATGATCAGCAGCAGCTTCGGGCCGCTCGGCAGGCGGCCCCAAAGCGAAGCGAGCCAGTCGCTCATTCGCCTAGCGGCCTCATCCGAACATGGGCCTGACCCTCAGTCGAGCCTTCCGAGCAGGTCGAGGAACTCGGGCGGGACCGGCTCCCGCACGGTTTTCTCGTAAACGTCGCGCAGCACCTTGCCGACCTCGCCCGGATCGCCCTTTTTCCTGGTCCGGGCACGGTCTGGGGAGGCATTCATCTCGGTAGCAGGCTTTCGCTGGCGCTGTTTCTGTTTGTCGTGCTGGGATTTCAATGTCTCGAACCGCCCACTGCCCGCATTCCTAAAATTATCGGGCGCGGCCGTTTTGCGGCCATGCCCGTGTCGGCGGCTCCGAATATAGGTCCCGTGCGGCGATGGAAACAAAAAACTCCCTGCGTGGTTCCGCTGTTGGCGGGGCCGCCCGGCGCGCGAGCTTGATCCTTTCGCTCTTCGTGTTTCCCGGTCGATTCCGCGGGGTTGCTTTTGCAGCCCTGCCACTCGATAGGCGGGTGGCCATCGCTGAGGAGTCGCAAGCATGTCGCTCGGTGACGAACTGAAGCCGCATCTTCCCTTCCTGCGCCGCTATGCGCGGGCACTGACTGGCAGCCAGGTCCACGGCGACAATTTCGTGCGGGCGGCGCTGGAAGCGATCGTCGCGGCGCCGGAAGCCTTTCCGCGCGAAGTCGATCCCCGTCTCGGGCTCTACCGCACGTTCCACGCCATCTGGTCCTCGGCCAATATCGAGGAGGAGCCGCGGGGGGCGGGCGGCGGCGAAGCCGAGGGGATCGCCCAGGCGCGCCTGTCGCGCATCACCCCGCTGTCTCGCCAGGCGCTGCTGCTGACCGCGATGGAGGGATTTTCGCCCGAGGATACCGGCTATCTTATCCGCGCCTCGGCCGGAGAGGTCGAATCTCTGGTCAGCGAGGCGCTCGCCGAGATCGAGCGGCAGACTCGCGCCGAGGTGCTGATCATCGAAGACGAACCGATCATCGCGATGGATATCGAGACCATCGTCCGCGATCTCGGCCATAGCGTCACCGGCGTCGCGGTGACCCGCGACGAGGCGGTCCAGCAGGCGCGGGCGCGCAGGCCCAGCCTGGTGCTCGCCGACATCCAGCTGGCCGACGACAGTTCGGGAATCGACGCGGTCAAGGACATTTTGCGCGAGTTCAAGGTGCCGGTGATCTTCATCACCGCCTTCCCCGAACGGCTGCTCACCGGCGAACGCCCCGAGCCGACCTTCCTCATTACCAAGCCGTTCCAGCGTTCGACGGTGAAGGCACAGATCGCCCAGGCCCTGTTTTTCGACAACACGACGGTCCCGGCCTGATCGGCTTGCAACGCGCGAAGGGTGTATGGACGAAGACCAGGATCATATCAGCACGACGCGGGCCCGGGCCGGCACCACCCCGCACATGACCCGCTACATTCTCGGCTGGGGGCTGGCGCTGGTTGTCATCATCTTCTTGCTCCTGTTGATTGTCTGGAGCTGAGAGCGTTCCCATCTAGGGAGCGCGCGGGCTTCGGCCCGGCCGAGTAGCGTAGTGTAGCGGAGGGGCAGCTTGATGGCGGGCCAGGAGCCGGCTGAAGAGGCTGAGGAAGGCGCGGCGGCCGATATTCCGGTGCCGCTGTCCGATCCCGAGTTCAAGGATCATCTCGCGCAGGTGATTCCGCACCTGCGCGCCTTCGGCCGGTCGCTGTCCGGCAACCGCGATCTCGCCGACGATCTCGTCCAGGAAACGCTGCTCAAGGCGTGGGCGGCGCGCAAACGCTTCCAGGCCGGCACCAACATGCGCGCCTGGACCTTCATCATCCTTCGCAACCTTTTCCTGTCGCAGATGCGCCGCGCCCGCTTCAAGGGCGAGTGGGACGAAATCACCGCCTCGCGGCTGCTCGCCGCCCCGGCTACCCAGGAGCGCCACATCGAGTTGGCGGACATGCAGCGGGCGCTGCTGCATTTGCCGCAGCCGCAGCGCGCGGCGCTGATCCTGGTCGGTGCCGGCGGCTTCGCCTACGAGGAAGCGGCCGATATCTGCGGTTGCGCGGTCGGCACCATCAAGAGCCGCGTCGCCCGCGGCCGGGTCGCGCTCGAGCTGTTGATGAGCGAGGGCAAGCTCGCGTCGCGCCGCGACGATGTCAGCGACGACCGCACCGCCCTGCAATCGATCATGGGTGATGTCGATCTGCTCAGCCGCGACCGCGATCCGGCCGGCGGCGGCGAGACGCAGGTCGAAGAGTCGTAGCTGGCTTAGAGCCGCGAAAGCAGCTCCTCGAAATTCTTGAGCGAACGGTTTTCCCCGTCCATGTGATAGGCGTGACGCAGCGCATCGCCGATCCCGGCATGGACGGTTGGCGGGGCCACCTTGACGAAGCGCCGGGTGGTCCAGGTCCTGACTTCCTGAGCGTGACGTTCCGAATTCTGCACGTAGCATTAACGCTGATTTTCCGGCGCGGTTGCAAACGTTGCGCGCCGTGAACGGTCCTGCCCCATTGCCGGACGGTCTGCCCGTCAAGGTTGATTTAGCGGCCGCGCTGGAGCGGGCGCAGCGTCATTCTCCCTTCCTGCGCCAGCAATTGGCGCTGTGGCCCGAAATTGCCGGCCGGCTCGGCCACGGCGATCTCGCCGGCGCGCTCGACCTGGCCCGGCGGCTGGGTGAAACCGGCGATGTCGCCGCCGCCCTGCGCCGCGAACGCAGCGGCCACGCCTTGGTGCTCGGCATTGCCGATCTCGCCGGCGCGCTCGAGCTCGAGCAGATCACGCGGGAATTGTCGCGGCTCGCCGAGCGCTGCCTCGAGCGGGCGCTGGCGGCCGCGTTCGCCGACCGCGTCGGGTCCGCCGATCCCACCGGCTTTGCGGTCATTGCGTTGGGCAAGCTCGGCGGCAATGAGCTCAATTACTCGTCGGACGTGGACCTGCTGCTGCTTTACCGGCCGGACCGGCTCGCCCGGCGCGAGCGCGAGGAGCCGCAGCAGGCGGCGCTCAGGGTCGCGCAGCGGCTGGTCGAGCTGCTGCAGCAGCGCACCGAGGATGGCTATGTCTTCCGGGTCGACCTGAGGCTGCGGCCCTCGCCGGAGGTGACGCCGATCGCGCTGCCGGTCGATGCCGCCCTGTCCTATTACGAGGCCTCGGCGCTGCCGTGGGAACGCGCTGCCTTCATCCGCGCCCGCGCCGTCGCCGGCGATGATGCGCTCGCCCGCTATTTCCTCGATTCGATCCAGCCGTTCGTGTGGCGGCGCTCGCTCGATTTCGGCGCGATCGCCGAGATGCGGGCGATCACCCGCCGCATCCGCGATCATTATGCGCAGGCCCAGGCGCTTGGGCCCGGCTACGATCTCAAGCGCGGCCTCGGCGGCATCCGCGAGGTCGAGTTCTTCGTCCAGATCCACCAGCTGATCCACGGCGGGCGCGAGCCGGAGCATCGCTCGCCGGTGACGCTGGAGGCGCTGGCCGCCCTGGTCGAGGCCAAAAGGATCGCGCCCGAACAGCAGGCGCCGCTTCAGCAGGCCTACCGCCTGCTGCGCACCATCGAGCATCGGCTGCAGATGGTCGACGACCGCCAGACCCACTTGCTGCCTCCCGATCCGCCGGCGCTCGACAATGTCGCCCGGCTGCATGGCCTTGCCGGCGGGGCCGAGCTGGTCGCCTTGCTGGCGCCGCACGTCGAAGCGGTGGCGGCGATCTACGAAACGCTGGGCAGCGAGGATTCGCGGCGCCTGCCGGCCGATCCCGGCTCGCTCGAGGCCTGGCTGGGCGGCATCGGCTTTGCCGATCCGGCCATGGCCCGCCAGCGTATCGAGCGCTGGCGCTCCGGCCGCATCCGCTCGCTGCGCAGCGGCGCGGCGCGCGAGGCGTTCGAGGCGATGCTGCCGGTGCTGGCCGAGGCGTTTGCGGGCGCGGCCGACCCGGCGCATGCGCTCAATCGCTTCGAGGATCTGATCGAGCGGCTGCCGAGCGGGGTCAACCTGTTCCGGCTGCTGCAGGCCCGGCCGGCGCTGACCCGGCACCTGTCGGCCATCCTCAGCCACGCGCCGCCGCTGGCCGAGCAGCTCGGCCGGCGCCCGGAGCTGATGGATACTTTGATCGATGCCAGCGCATTCGAGGCGGCCGGCCCGGTCGAGGCCCTGGTCCGCCATTTCGCGCGCAGCGACCGCCGCGGCGAGGACTATCAGGCGCTGCTCGATCGTGTCCGCCGCCGGGTCAACGAGCGCCGCTGCGCGCTCGGCGTGCAGCTGGTGGCCGGCCAGGCTGACCCGATCGACGTCGCCGAAGGCTATTCGCGCGTCGCCGAGGCGGCGATCGCCGCCCTCGCCGATGCCACGATTGCCGATTTTGCCGGCCAGCATGGCCAGGTGCCGGCCGCGGAACTGCTGATCCTGGGTCTCGGGCGGCTTGGCGGCGAGGCGCTCACCTGGGCCTCCGATCTCGATCTCGTCTATTTGTTCAGCGGCGACGTCGAATCCGCTTCGAACGGCCGCAAGTCCTTGCGTGCCAACGATTATTTCAACCGGCTGGCGCCTCGCGTCACCGCTGCACTGTCGGTGCCGACCGGCGCCGGGCCGCTTTACGACGTCGATACGCGGCTGCGGCCGAACGGCACCGACGGCATGCTCGCGGTCAGCCTCGACAGCTTTGAGCGCTACCAGCGCGAGGAAGCCTGGACCTGGGAGCACATGGCGCTGCTGCGCGCCCGGCCGGTCTATGGCTCGGACGCCGCCCGCGGCCGGTTGCAGGCGGTGATCGGCGAGATATTGCGCCGGCCGCGCGATGACGCCGCGCTGGTCGCCGATGCGGTGCGGATGCGGGCCGAGATTGCCAGCCACAAGCCGGCGTCGGGATCGTTCGACATCAAGCATGGCGAAGGCGGCCTGATCGACCTCGAATTCGCCGTCCACACGCTGCAATTGCGCCACCGCATCGGCCTCCATCCGCGGCTCGAGCTGGCGCTCGCCGACCTGGCCGAGGCCGGCCTGGTATCGCCCGAAATCGACCCGGCGCTGCGGCTGCTGACGCGCATGCTGGTCATGTTCCGGCTGGTGTCACCGCAATCGAGCGAGCCGCCGCCGGCGACGCGGCCCCTGGTCGCCGCCGCTTGCGGCTTCCCGGACTGGGAGGAATTGCTTGCCGCGCATGAGCGGGCGCGGCACAAAGTGGCGGCGCTGTGGCACGGCTTGATCGGAGACGGGAAATGCTGAGCGAGGGAGATCGCGTTCCCGATGTCAGCCTGGTCGGCAAGGACGGCGAGGCGATCAGCCCGGCCGACTTTCGCGGCAACAAGCTGGTGCTCTATTTCTATCCCAAGGACGACACGTCGGGCTGCACCCGCGAGGCACAGGATTTCACCGCGCTTGCCACCGAGTTCGAGAAGGCCGGGACCTGGATTCTCGGCGTGTCCAAGGACAGCCCGGCCAGCCACGCCCGCTTCATCGACAAATATGGGTTGAAAGTGCGCCTCGCCAGCGATCCCGAAGGCGCCGGCTGTGAAGCGTTCGGCACCTGGGTCGAAAAGTCGATGTACGGGCGCAAATATATGGGCATCGACCGCGCCACCTTCCTCGTCAACCGCGACGGCACGGTGAGCCGCGCCTGGCGGCGGGTGAAGGTGCCCGGCCATGCCGAGGAGGTGCTGGCGGCGGCGCGGGAATTGCCCTGAGTGAAGGTCCGCACCCTCCGCCGGCCAGCCGGGCGGGGGCCGCGAGGCCCGCGGCCGTCTTACCTGGCCCGTTCGGCGGCTTTGCCGTCCAGGAGACGAGTCGCCAAAGCGGGGCCGCCGATCGGCATGCACGGGCGCTTGTTTGTCCGCTTCCGCGGAAACGGCACCAGCCCGCTCCCCCACCCAACCTCCCGACAGAATATGCTATGGGAGGTTGGGTGGGGGAGTGGGCCGGAGCAGCCCAAACCTGATCCGCAGGCGATGCCGCGTCCGCTCATCCGCACGCGTTCATTCCCCGCGCCCATCGCTGGGAGCGCCGGCAGCGGTTCCGGGCGCTGCCCGGAACGCGGTTCGGCGGTCGCTCGTTTTATCGCCATGACGCCGTTCCTGCCCTGGCCGGTTCTGGGTGGCTCGCTGCTCGCCGCCGTCGCGATGGGCGTTCACCTCGGTGAATCCGCGGTCGATCTCATCAACCCGATCCATTTCCAGGGCCCGGCGCTGCACCCGCGCGATCGCGGCGTCGCCCTCGATCCCAACCGCGTCAGGGCCAGCGGTCCCACCTTTGCCAGCCTCTATGGCTGGGACGACGCCCGGCGGGCGCTGATCGCCGATTGCGGCGATTGCGAGGCGCTGCGGGCGCGACAGACCTATGCCCGTGCGGCGGCCTATGCCCGTCCGGCGGCCTTTGGCTGGCCGGCGGCGTAGGCCCGCGTTCGGCGCGGCGTCGAACCCTTAGTGGACCGGCTCGTCGCCGAGGCCGAGGCGGAGCAAGCCAGCGCGCGAGCAACGGTGC